>NZ_CP104395.1:316117-632234 GCF_029207735.1 Candidatus Nanohalococcus occultus | reverse complement strand
TTTCAGAAGCTGAACTCCTTTCTCCTTTACCATCTCGGTGTCAGGAGATTCACACTCTGGACAGTAAAGGTACTCATTGGTGTAGTTTTCGATCCGGCCCTGGATGTTTCCACGTCGGAACTCTCCGTTAAGAACTAATTCGCCGTTTTTGATATGTCCGGCTGTACCTAGCTCGTTCTGGATGAACTTCGATAAGTGTTTTTCATCTCGGTTGAACTTTTTCACAAAGTCCTGGAAGTTCTCTAAAATAGTTTTCGAACCGTCTTTACGGGTCTTTACCTCTGGTACCTCGAAACGTCCGGAGTTACCTACCTCGTCAGGAACCTCTTCCATACCTTTGTCCAGTAGTTCATCGTAGTCTTTCATACATTGTTAACGGGACGTGAGTTTCTTAACTTGGATGTTTACTTCCAGTCGCCGTTTTCTTCCAGGAAACTCTTGAAGTCCTGCCAGCTGCCCGGTTCGAAATCTCCTTTCATAGAGCTTACAGGCAGAATGCCTAGTGAACCCGATATCTTTACACTCCCGACGTCATAGTTAATCGTGACCTTCAGCTGGTCTGCCTGTGTGTATGCCTGTTCGACTGCTTTCTCTAAGTTGTGTTCTGAGTTCAACACGCTTTCTTCTATCGGAAGATATTTTCCGTGGACGGTGTATGAACTGTGGCCTTCAAGCTTTTCAAGAGTGTTCAGCGCTTCGTTAGGGTCCTCAAATCTTTGAGTGGCTCGATACGCCATTATATCACAGCTTTTTGATCTTCCCTGGCTGCGGTTCGTAGAAAGTTCCTTCGCTCAGCAGGGAGTTGATCGTATCTTCAAGCTGGTCTTCGTCAGCATCGACTTCTTCAGCGATTTCGCTGTAGTCTGCTCCGTCTCCTTCATCGATCTCTTCGACGGCTTCGATGACGTCCTGTTCAAGGTTGTCCTTGGCTTCCGTGTCAATGTTTCCGAAGTCCTCTCCGAACGACTGGAGTAGGGCATCTACTTCATCTTCTTTGAGCTTGCCGGCCATCTCTTTTTCGATCTCGTCTTGGTCTTTGCCGGCTTCTTTCATCTGTTTTACGGTTTCATGGATTGACTTCCATTCTTCTGCCTGTTTCCGGTGGCGTAGCTGGTGTAGAAGCTCTTTTTCCACCGAGCAGTTTTCAAGTATCTCTGCGTTCAGGTAGATCTGACCCTGGTACTCTCGGACTTTTCCGATTGCCTCGATTATGTCTCCGATTTCGAACTCCCGCATCTGATCTAGCTCGTTGAAGAACTTGAGCTGTACAGTATCTGTTCCATCGTCGATAGTAATTGATGCGTAGGTTTCATCGTCGTTTATGAAGCTGTCAACAACCGTTCCAACAAGTCTTGTGCGTGAAATCTTCCGTCCGTTCGGTGTTAAAAGGTAGTTCGGTGTGAATCCTTCCTTTTCGAAGTATCTTCCGGAGTGAAGTTCTTCCGCGGTTGTCAGCTTTGCGGTCTGTCTCTCCTGCTGTGGCATAATCTAGGATAACGGGCAAGTATTAATTAGATGTTTGTTTGCCGAGGCTCTAAGGTTGCGTTCCGGCACAACCCATAAGAAAGCTGAGTTCAAAAGCAACTCGAGAAGTGTTCGGTATGTCACAACAATACTGTCGGGAGAAGGTCTATGAAAGAATGACTGAAACCGAGCTAGCTGACACGTTCAGTCGTCTGGAAAGGAAAAAACGAGAGTACGCTATTTCCTATGTATCGGCCGACTATCTCGCAAATGAAACATCGATGTTTGAAAGACTGGGTATAACCTCGACCCGTGTCTCACAGGAACATGTAGATCACTGGGCTGAGAAACTCGACCAACTGGAAAAAGAGTATGCTGTAGCGAGAAAAGAGTCCGAAAAGGAAAGCAGAGCTGTCAGAGCTTCAAGCTACCGTTTCAACGGTGATTCAACCAGCGCCATAGAATCAATGAGAAAAGAGGTACAGGAATACAGGGAGCATGGAAGACGTTACCTAAAGAGCTTCGCGCATATAAGCTAAACTACAGTTTCTGTATCTTTCCGCGTTGAGGTTCGAATACCTCTCCCTCGTTCATCATTTTCTCGATCATCTCCTCGACTTTGTCCTCTGGGATGTCTTTTTCTACGGCTTCCTCTATAACTTCCTGTCGGTCAGCTGGCCCGCCGTCGCTCTTGGCTTTGATGATCTGCTTGAGGGTCTGTCTGCGGTTACGCTGGCTTCCGGATACACCGGATTCGATCATATCGATGTCGTAATCACCTGTCTCCGGATCGACTCCGACCTGTTTCAGTGAGTAGGTCAGTATGTCGATTGCGCGTTGAGCGTCTTCTGTTTTAACTTCATCAGATAGTTCCGCACGGGCTGATGCCTCGGCTACGCGGACCAAAGCCTCCAGCTGTCTGGCGGTAATTGGAATTGAGTCTCCGTCCTCCTGGCTGCCACTGGAACGCATGTTGACGTAGAACTCCTGTATCTTATTCGCCGCATCCTTTGTCAGGTCCGGACGGCAGTTTTTCTGAGCGTAAGCCACGTACTTACGCAGCATTTCCTGGGATATCTCTCCGGTGGTTTCCTCTGGCTCGATGTGGTTCATCAGAACCTGTTCGGATAGTTTCTGATCCTTTTCCTCGTCCGGTTCGTCTTTGACCGGGAAGATGAAATCGAAACGAGACAAGAGTGTGTCGCCGATGTTGATCTGCTGAGGGATTGGTTCGTAAGGGTCAAACCTTCCTAGCTTCGGGTTTCCTGCAGCTAGGATCGCGGTCTCAGCGTTAAGCGTTGCCTGAATGTTTGCCTTCGATACGGAAATTTCTTGCTGTTCCATCGCCTCGTGTAGGCTCGAACGGTCTTCCTCTCCCATCTTATCGATCTCATCGATCGCAGCCATACCCTTGTTAGCAAGGACAACTGCTCCTGCCTCAAGGCTGAACTCGCCTGTACTTTCTTCCTTTACAACAGAAGCTGTAAGACCTGCTCCTGTCGATGACTTACCGACGACGTAACGTCCTTTAGGGCTTAGCTCTCCTGTGAACTTCAGTAACTGGGACTTACCGGTTCCCGGCTCTCCGATCAGTAGTATGTGGATGTCTCCTCTTGATTTCACGCCGTCTTCGCGGCCCTTTTTCACTCC
Organism: Candidatus Nanohalococcus occultus; assembly: GCF_029207735.1. NCBI lineage: Archaea > Nanobdellati > Candidatus Nanohalarchaeota > Candidatus Nanohalococcus > Candidatus Nanohalococcus occultus. The sequence goes on along the minus strand of NZ_CP104395.1, from coordinate 629,120 downwards.
GCCGAACAGCTGGAGTGCGATAGCTTTCTTGATCTCTCCGTGTCCGTAGATCGATGGTGCGATCGATTCAGCGATCTTCTCAAATATTTCCGGGTCCTTTGCGAGGTCTCTAATCTCCTGTTCTTCCTCCTCGGTCATCTCCAGTTTCTCGAACTCCTGTTGGGTTGGCTCCAAGTAGTTCGCATCCATGTAGATATCGTACTTTTTCGAGTTCTTCTTCAGTGGTTTTTCCCGCAGAACTCCTGTGATGTGTGCTACGTTACCAGGAACTACTTTCTGCTGGAACTCGGGGTCAACCAGATCGCCTTCAAGTCTTACAGATAGACTGGTTGGCTGTTCGCTGCCTTCCCGGTTTTCCGGGTTCTCCTCTAAGGTGATGACCTGTGTGTCGGTCATGACCTTTTCCTCGGTCTCGAACTTTCGGGAACCACAGTCTTCACATTTGTAAGGCGATTTCAGTTTTGAAGAGTCCTGTTCTTTTTCGTAACGCGCCCCACACTGTTCGCATTCGAATATAGCGGATACAACTTCCGGTTTAACCTGGGAAGCTCTCTTAATCATTCCCTCGATCGGTATGAACTTTCCGATGTGCTTGCTTCGGAGATTCTTCAGTAGTACGAAGTCTTCTTCGGGCATGTTTGCGAACCGTACGGTCATGTCGTCGTTCGAGACGATATCGACTCCCATGAGTGCTTCTTCGGCCGCATTTATCCCGTCCTCCGGGTTTTTCTGTAGGTAATCGGATAGCTCGAAGTTGATCATATCCATCTCCATGAAATCGATTACAATCGAGTCATCGCCTTTCTGGACGGCTCTGGAGATATCTTCATACATCTCCTCTGAGAAAAACTCTTCGAACTCTGTTACCGCTTCCCCGAAATCCATCAACTGTACCTTAACTGGCAACTCTAAAAAACAGTGATGTATTCTTGTATCATTATGTCAGAAGAACCACTAGCGGAAGATGAGGTAGACCGGAAACTTCAGGAACTTGAAATCTGGGGTCAGGTAGGAGACAAGCTAGCCACTGAAATCGAGTTCAACAGCTACAAGGAAGCGGTTTTCTTCGCGAACACAGTTTTCTCAGTCGCGGAAAAACAGTTCCACCATCCAAAGGTAACCGTAGAGTACGGATCCGTTATAATCGATGTAACAACCCATGAAGCCGAAGGATTAACCGAAAAGGACTTTGCGTTCGCAAAAGAAGTCGAGGAAAACTTAGGAGAGATGGACTGGAGCTAATTTCTCCGTCTTTTATTTTTCAGCTAACTGTTTTGAGTTAAAATTAAGAGAAAAGGAAATGATTTACTCGAGAGCTCCGATCTCTCGGAGGTTCTCTTTCAACTTGTTGATGCCTTCCAGTACGTCGTCGTAGGTCTTTCCTCCCGTACATACGATACGGCCTGAGGAGAAAAGCAAGAATACAACGCTTGGTTCATCCAGTCTGTATACCAGTCCTGGGAACTGTTCTGGTTCGTACTCTGTACCGACGAGTTCGAAAGCGATTCTGTTCAGGTTGAGTGTCGCTCCTACTTCGCTTGATGCGACCATGTTCTGAACTGTGATCTCAGGTTTGGATCCGATCTCGATGTCTGCTTCTCTAAGCTCGTCGATGATCTTATCAACTGCTTCCTTTGCCTGATCAGGGCTTGTGGTTCCTGTACAGACAACTTTTCCGCTGCCGAAGATTAATGCGGCTGCTTTTGGCTCTTCCAGTCTGTATACTAGTCCTGGGAACTGCTCTGGTTCGTACTCTGTGTTTTCGAGGTAGATCGCGATCCTGTCTAGAGGCATGCGTCTGTCAAGGGTTGTGGAGGCAACTACGTTCTCGATCTTGATGTTTTCGTCTTCAAGTTTGGACTTGCTCATTTTGATTTCACCTATGGGGTTATGGCCTTCCGTCAACGTTGGAAAAACTCGCGTGTATATAAAGGCCCTTTATAATAGTCCATAATCGGCGAAACCTTTTAAAAGTGGGCTTTATATATGACCTGATTATGCCGTAGGAAAATTATTAACTCTGCTGTAGCTACATTACTGGTATGGCACAAGATAGTATGCAGAATGACGGTTACGAAGAGGTCGTATTGGATTTCGACGATGGGCCTTCAGATGAATTTAGAGCAGGTACCTACGATAAGAGGACGAGTGAGTTTGTAGGTTATCTGCGTCAGGGAGAGAGGTCTTACTCGGGCGGCATAACTGAAGACGGTGCGGCTGTCATATCAAATGAGGACAATCCTGCGAGAGAATGGGTGAGATTTAGTCCCGGAGATGTCTTGGATCCGAGAGAAATTAGATAAGTAAAAATAGAAGGGCGTTTTACTTGCCCTTGTGGCTGTTTGCGTTCTGAGAAGGTCTTACCTTCTCTGCGCCTTTGCCTTTGTTCCGGAGTCCACGGTTCTTCCGACCTGCCGGTGTCTTTCCACGTCCGACACGGTCTTTCTCGTCACAGATCCAGTTAATATCATCATCTGCTTCGATTGTCGGCTCGTCAGGATCTACCATGATGACTTCAAACCATTTGTAGTTTCCGTCTTCAGCTACCCAGTAAGAGTCCAGAACTTCTAGGTTCTCGTATTTTTTCGATGCTCGCTGCTCTGCGATCAGTCTCTTTGACTTCTTCGGATGGAAACGGCTCTGTCCGTACCGCTTCGGTCTTCGACCTCCTGCCGGGCGTTCTCTCTTAGAGTTACCTTTCGATACACGTGAGCGGATAACGTTGAATCCTCTCTTAGCTTTGTATCCGAGGCTTCGAGCCTTTGGAACTCTGGTTGGGTTCTCTGCTTTCTCTAGTGCGTTTTGCTGTCTCCATTCTACGAGCCTCTTCTGCCATAGCTCGTCCAGCTGCTCTTTCGGCTGGTTGTAGCTTTCGCGGGCGTACTTGTAGTATGACATTTTTGAATTACCTAACAACAAAACCCCACGAAAAGGTTATAAACTCTGCTTGTCCGGTTCCGGCAGATTCTCCCGATACATATAAAACAGGCATGTGTTAGTATCGAGGTGTGGTACAATGAACGCAGCACTTAAGATTCTATTTGGAGCGCTGATGGTGGTTGTAGGAGTCTTCTCCACAGTCACTTTCTTCAACGAGCTACTTACGCTCGCGAAGGCAGCGATCGGTCCTGTACTCGTGCTACTGGGTGCTTTCATCATCTGGCTGGAGTCAGATGAATGGAAGATGCAGCGAACTGAAAAAAGCAAGGAACAGAAGTCACAGGGACTTCAGAGAGAGTTCGAACCCCAGAACGCGGTTGAGCAGGATACGACACAAAAAATGAACTACGACGACGTACTGTCCGGAACTGTACAGGAAGTCAAAGACGCCGTCAGAGAGATGGCAGACCCTGACTACAGAGCAATCCTCGAAGCAGAAAAAAGAGGAAAGGACAGAAAGACCGTCCGAGAGTTCCTGGAAAGAAGAGTCGATTAAAGGCTCTCTTTCCATTCAAGAATTTCTTTAAACCAATACTTTTACTTTTAAGCCGTCTCTAGTATTTTACTGTCCATCGTACAGGTTCTGTACTTTTTCAAGTGAGTCCGCATCTTCCTTATCGTCTCTGAACGATTTCAGCCGTGGGAAACGCAGCGCGTAACCTGAGCTGTAGTTAGGTGATTTCTGGATCTCCTCGTACTCTGCTTCCACGATAACATCGGGTTTAACGGTTACATCCCGGCCGTCTTCCTCGATGACCAATGGTTTCAGCCGCTCGGTGATTTCCCCCAGCTCTTCGTCGGTTAAACCGGTAGCCATACGTCCGATCATCACGTACTCCTGTTTTTCCTCACTCCAGCATCCAAGTTTAAGACGGGAAAGCCAGCCGCTTCGTCGTCCTTCTCCCCATTTGGCGCCGATCACCGCCAGATCAAGGGTCTCCATCACAGGTTTCAGCTTCACCATGTAGCCAACCCGGTTACCTGGCTTGTAGACTGCATCAACGGATTTCATCATTATACCTTCCTGACCTTCGCTCAAGGCTGCCTGATCCAGCTCGTGAACTCTTTCCGGATCGTCCGTTACATCGTGATCTACCATCCGCAGCTCCTGTTTTCTCTCTGAAACTATGTTTTCCAGCGATTCATACCGCTGAGAGTAAGGTGTATCGATCATCGAACCTTCCAGGTAGATAAGATCGAACGGCCGGACTTCAACAGGTATCTCCCGTTTCAGCTTCTGTATATCGTACTTTCGTTTGACCCGTCTGGAAAGCTGCTGGAAAGGAATGCTCGATCCGTCTTCCGGATCGTAGGCAACTATTTCCGAGTCAATTATAGCGTTCTCTGCGTTTACATGGTTCTTTATTGCTTCCACGGCGTCCGGGAACTGTTCGGTGATATCTTCCAGTCTACGGGTGAATATCTTTACCTCGCCGTCTTTGATATGTATCTGTGCGCGCACCCCATCGTACTTGTAATCGATAGCGGCGGGTTTTCCAACCTCCTCGAAGCCTTCTTCGATTGATTCAACTTTTTTCGCAAGCATTGACTTTATCGGTCGGAAGACCTCGATCTCAAGAGACTCGACCTTTTCTATGCCTTCCCGGCAGGCCCTTGCCACCTCCTGGAAATCGTTTGTAAGATCGTAGGCTCGCTGGATACTTTCCTTGTATTCGCCTTCGAAAAATGCTTCGCTTAAAGCATCTCTTATGGTTCCTTCCCCAACTCCGAGCCGGAGATTTTCTATAAACGTTCTTGCGATCCACTTGGCTTCAACCGGATCGGCATCGCTGATCAAGGCCGAGACCTCGCTCTTTTTCTTATCCATCGAGACCTTGCCGGTTTCTCCACCTCCTGAACCCATTTTAGCGACCTTTTCAAGAGTATCGACCACTCGTTCAACCGTTAGATCTTTTGAGCCGAGCTTTCTCTGTGTTTTGGTTCGGACCATCTCCTCTGCGGCGTATCCGAGGTCGCCTTCGTCTCTCCAGACTTCTTCTATCTCGGATTTGCTTCTGCCGGTTGCTTCCTCTATTATTTCCAGCATTGTCTTCGAGGAGATGCCTATATCCATGTTTTTCCAGTAAGGGAACGGCCGTCCCATCGCAAGCAGTACGATGTCTTCAAGCAGCTCGTCGTTTTCCCTGAAAAATTCCGCTAAGATAGATGTCATCTCGAGAGTTGACTGGGTTGAATCCAGCTGTTCGTATAGTTCGACGAGTTTAGAGTACTCCATATCCTTTGTTTCGGGTTGAAAGGTTTAAACGCTGAACTCCAAGTAACAGCTGTGAACGTATTTGACGCAGTTAGAAATCTAGGCTCGTTCCGTTCAGCCGATGACAAACCGGTCGAAAGAAAGAAGGTAGGAAAAATACTAGAGGCCGGCAGACACGCTCCTTCGCCTGGAAACGTCCAGTCACTGGAGTTTATTGTAATAGAGGAAGAGGAATCACGGGCCAAGTTAGCGGAAGCATCAGGCGACCCACGGTTAGAAGAGGCGCCTGTGGCGGTGATCGTACTGGCAGATACTGCGCGGATGCGCAGGAGAATCGGCGATGAGTTCCACGATGCCTGTAACGCTGAGGCAGCTTCAGCAGTCCAGGGAATGAGAATGGTCGCAAAGGAAGAAGGCTTAAGCAGCTGCTGGGTAACGGGCTTCGATCAGATGGCTGTGAAAACCGGTTTCGGCATCCCGGAAAACGTAGAGCCGATGGGTATAATCGGGCTTTGTTATCCGCGTTCGGAGGTTGAACCGGACCATCGTTTCGGAATGAATGAAGTTGTTTTTTACGAAAAGTACGACAACCAGGTAGGAAGCGTCTTTGACGGACTCGAATGGGAAGGTCTCCATGAAAACACAGAGATAGCCTCTAAGAAGACTAAAAGATTCTACTGGAAGCTGAAGGAAAGGTTGTCCGACCTTATATAAATCTTCTTAGCAAATGTATGTTTACTTCATGATGGTAACTCGGCTGTTAAATCGGGCGTGAAACCGGATAAAGGTTTATAACTGCCATTAATGAAGGGTTTAACAGAAGGTGAGTAAAAAAATGGTTGCAAGTCAAGAGACTTTGGACAAGCTGGAAGATATCGGCTTGAACATGTATGAGCGAAAGATTTACGCGGCTCTACTCGGTCGTGGAGTTTCCACAGCCGGCGAACTGTCAGAGATGACAAATGTTCCGCGTTCCCGCGCATACGACGTCTTAGAGTCTCTAGCTGAGAAAGGATTTGTTGTAATAAAGTCATCTAAACCTATGGAATACGTCTCAATACCGCCTAACGAAGCGATTGAGAACATAAAGAAACAGCACAAGCAGGAGCTTCAGGACAAGCTCAACAAGCTTGAAGGATTCAAGTCATCCGAAGCAGTTCAGGAGCTTGAAGAGCTGTACGATCAAGGCGTAGAACTTGTAGAGCCTTCGGAAATGTCCGGTTCTCTCAAGGGAAGCCACCAGATCAACCAGCACATGGGAACAATGTTCCAAAAAGCTGAATCCGCCATCAAGATCGCAACTACAGAAGAAGGACTCAACGACTTAGTTGAGAACCACGCAGATCTTCTAAAAGAAGCGAAAGCCGATGGAGTTAACGTACAGATCCTAGCGCCGGTAACTGATTCAAACAGGTCTTCTTTCAGCAACGCAAAGGAGTTCGCGGAAGTAAGACATCTACAGGAGACTGGCGAGTTCAAGATTCCGAACGGACGTTTCGCAATCGTCGACGACGATATGACAATGTCGATGACACACGATGAAGTACACTCCACACAGGACACTGCGTTCTGGACACGTAGCGACCACATGAGCAAGGAGACCATGGAGCCTGTATTCGACATGCTCTGGCATCACTCAGAAGATCCAGAAAACAACAAGCCGGAAAGGCCGGAAAAGTAAGTTAGTTATTTTACCAGGCGGCCCCCGATAGCGGGCCGCAACATATCACGTGTCTTTACAGTTTTTCCTCGAAGAAACTTACCGCGGAACTACCAATTACATCGATGTGTTCGCCGTAATCATGGTTTAGTCCTTCAACAACTTCCAGATCTGCGGATTCCAGGATATTTACAGCGTCCTTGGACTTTTCCATTGATATAACAGGGTCTTCATCGCCCTGGATGATTAGAACAGAGCATTTGATTTCTGAAAGCAGTTTTTTCTGGTTCACAGCTCTCATTTCCTTCACTATGTCTGCGCCGATCCACATCAGCTTTTTGCTTCTCTTCAGGTAGCTCCAGCTAGGTAGCTTTCCAAACAAGTTGATTGAAAGCTCCCAGATCCTGTTAGGTGGGAGATCGATGCCGTAAGTTACCGGAGCTGTTAGAACCAAGGCATCAACTTCGTTGTGGTTTCTAAGTGCGATGTAGCCGCCGAGACTGTGGCCGAACAAACCTATGTTCTCCGCTCCTCTGCTTTTCATATATTCTATAGCTGCTTCGAGATCCTGAACCTGTTTTTCGGCAGTTATCGCTGTCCTCTCGCTTTCTCCGCAGCCTGAAAAATCGAAGGTTAAGACGTTGAAACCGGCCTCGTTGAACTTTTCAGCCAGGGTTTCAAACCGGCCTCTGTACTTTCTATCTTGTGAGAAACCGTGGGCCATAACTATGCCTTTACGGGACTTGGCCTTCCAGTAGTCTCCGGCTAGCGTCAGCCCGTATCCGTTTTCGAACCTAACGGTCTCCATGCTAGTACTCTGCTCTCAGCGGCGCCTGGTTTTCCATTCCAAGTGATCCGAAAAACAGTGATCCAAGCGAGAAGCTTGGGCCTGTCTCAAGTACTTCTGTGGAAAGCTGCTTTTCCGTCAGATTCTCAGCTACTTGTACTGCGGTAGCTCTTCCACCTAGTTCGTCTACAAGTCCCAGTCTCTTCGCGCGTTCGCCTAGGATCGGTTCACCTGTCCCGACTTCCTCGATTTGAGGTTCGGATAGGTTACGGTTTTCCACGACGGTGTTGAGGAACTCTTCTCTGATTGCCTCGACTTTTGAGGTTAGAACGTCTTTTTCCTCTTCCGTGATGTTCGAGTAAGGCGATCCGATCTCCTTGTACTCGCCGGAGGAGATGTTGACGTATTTTACGCCGTACCTTTCAAGCAAGCCGCTGAACTGTAGGTAGCTGCTTCTTACACCGATGCTTCCTGTTAAAGTGGCTGAGTCCGCGACAACCTCATCACATCCCAGTGCGATCAGGTATCCTCCGGAAGCCGATAGATCCCGGAAACGACAGACCGTTGTGGTGTTGACTGATTCAATTTCCCGTTTCACTTCTTTCGATGCGACTACAGCGCCACCGCCAGAGTTTATCTCATATATTATAGCATCAGGATTCTCGCTCATAGCCCTTTCATTTAGGTTTCTGACCGACTTCGGGGTGATGCCGGTAGCGGATCCGAGACCGCTGGAGGCTTCCGGGCTTATCGTCCCGGAAAGAGGCACAATCACTGCCTCGCCTTTCTGAGGGTTAAAATCGATGTTTTCCGCCGATGTGGTGCCTAAAACTACTATGGCGGTTACTGCGAGTACTGCTCCGGCTACCGCTAGAAGTTGTTTATCCATATTGATACACGTTTCGATCTTCTTTTTAACTCTTCCAGTAGTCTTGAACATGTGTCACTCGAAAAACTTTCACGTAAGATAATTGAAGAGATTGAATCCGGAGAAATCGAATCAAAGGACGGTATAGAAAAACGGAAAAAAGAGCTTTGCCGTGAGATGAGCTTCCAGGGAATGCCGAAGAACTCGGACATCAGGGAGTTTCTAGACGACGAAGAGGAACAGGCAAAGGAGCTTCTCAAGACCAAGCCAACCCGTTCGATCTCCGGAATCGCCAACATTGCGATCATGGCACGTCCAGCGCCCTGTGGCGGAGGATGTGTTTACTGCCCTAAAGGAGAGGGCGCTCCACAGAGCTACACCGGCAAGGAGCCAGCGACACGTAGAGCGATCAGAAACAAGTACGACCCCTTCGATCAGGTCAGCGACAGGCTTGGTCAGTACGAGAAAAACGGTCACAGCATCGATAAATCCAAGTTAATTGTAATGGGAGGAACCTTCCCGTTCCAGGACCCGGACTATCAGAAAGAGTTCGTCAAACGAGCATTCGACGGATTCAACACCTATGGGGACGGAACAGAAAGCGATACACTGGAGGAAGCTATCAAACAGAACGAGACTGCGAAGGTCCGGAACGTCGGTGTAACCTTCGAGACCAGACCGGACATCTGTGAGACCGAACACATCGACCGTATACTCGAGATGGGAGGAACCCGTGTAGAGATGGGAGTTCAGACCGTCTTCGAGGAGACACACGAGCGCACCAACCGCGGTCATGGAATGGATAAAGTCATAGAAGCCACTAGAAAGTTGAAAAACGCAGGTTTCAAGGTTTGTTATCACCTGATGCTTGGTTTGCCGGGAGAGGACTTCGAGGACGATATCGAGAAGTTCCGCCAGGCTTTCAACAAAGAACAGTTCCAGCCGGATGAAGTCAAGATCTATCCATGCGAGGTTATCCAGGGAACAGAGCTTTACCGCCGGTATGAAAACGGAGAGTTCGATCCGATCACAAGCGAGGAAGCCAAAGAGCGTTTGAAAAAGATACAGAAAGACGTTTTACCGCCACATGTCCGCGTCAAACGAGTTATGCGTGATATTCCTTCAACTGAAGTCGATGCGGGACCGGCGCTGACAAACATGCGTCAGATGGCTTTACAGGAGCTTGCCGAGGAAGGCATCCGGTGTAGATGTATTCGCTGTCGGGAGGTCGGACATGTAAAACACAAGCTAGGTCTCGAACCGAAAGACGTCGAGCTACTGGAAAGAGATTATGCGGCAAGCGGCGGTCACGAGTACTTTTACTCCTTTGAGGACGTCGATCAGGATATTATCCTAGGGTTTTTGAGGGCGAGAGCGCCAACCCAGTCGTTCCGTGATGAGATCGACGATGATACCTTGATTGTCCGCCAGCTGAAGGTGCTTGGAAGCTCTACCGATATCGGAACCGAAGGAAAGGACACTCAGCACAAAGGATACGGCAAGCAGTTGATGGAAAAGGCCGAGGAGAAAGCACGTGATCTGGGAAGAGATAGGGTCGCGGTTATTTCAGCGGTAGGAACCAGAGAGTACTACAGGAAGCTTGGCTACGAACTTGAAGGTGCTTACATGGTTAAAGAGCTGGAGTGAGCCTGTGGTCGGATAATGTTTTTGATGTAGAAAAAGAAAAATACAGCGGGTCTCCCCTCCCCGGGGTTTGACTCGCCGATCCGCTTGGGTGTAAAGACTAGTTGGAGTGTGTCTGCTTGAGTCTCTGCCATTCTTCAGAGAACTCGTCTTTCATCTGTTCAAGAGCGATTCTTTCTTCGTCGTCTAGCTCTTTGTTCTCTACGATATTACGGTAGATCTTGTAAGGATGTGTTGGAACTTCCTTGTTCATGTTGTTCTTGAATTCATCCTCGAACTTGTCTCTGTGCTTTTCTACCTTCTCCTCTAGAACTCCTTCGTCTTCCCAGGAATCCGCGAGCTTCTCCTTGGAACTTTTTCCGATGTCCCACATGCTCGCCATAGTAAAACAATGTGTATGCCGCCTTATTAACCTTTCGACCATTTTGCTTGTCGTACAGCAACTTAGACGCACAAATGACTCGCTATACTTGCTTTCGGATAGAATTATCTCGGGGAAATGATTGCCTCTGAACTGAACCTGCCTCGAACGCTCCTCTTTTATCCTTGGGCTTCTATACCTCAACAGTAAGGTGAATAATATTAAGGTTTCGAAAGACAGCGGTCTAAGCTCGGTTTTAGCCGGCAGTCTGAACGCATTAAAACACAATCCTGTACTGTTTTTCCCTAAACTGGTATCGACATTTCTCGGCGCACTCTGGTTTGTAGCGGTGTTTGACGCAGTCAAGACACCGGAAACTTCTCTAATGGTTTTACCAGTGATTCTGGTATCTACAGTTATCTTGCTTTTTGTCGGACTGTCCGCATCGGTCATGGTATCGTCCATGGTTGAGATGAGAGAACGCTACAGCGATCTGGCTCTACTGAAGCAAGGAGCGTACGCTACAGCCGGTAAAGTATCTGATATACTGGTTTCTGTGATCGGCCTGGTGGTTTTCATGATCACAGTCTATATGATAGCAGTACTCGGCTTTGTCGCTTATTACATGACTCAGCGAATCGTCTTTCTGGCAGCAGGCTTGTTAATATCTTTTATACTCGTAATGGCTTCTGGATTCTATCTGTATTTCCTGCCCGTGTCTCTCTTCGAGAAAGATTCGTGGAAAAAAGCTCTCAGAGACTCATCTAGCTTCTCGTCGGAGAACTCGCGGGATGTAGGCATGATGATGGTTTTCTCCCTTGTCTTGCTCGCACCTGCCTTTTACTTTACAGGACGGCTGGAGACGCTTGGTTACGTAGGATTTATAGTAAGTAGAATGGTTTCCGGGCTGGTAAACACCTATGTGTTTACACTTGGCCCGGAGTATTATCTAGGCTCGCAGGGTCTTGACTAGCTCTTCTGCGGCCTTTTCTGCCTGCCCATCGGCGTTTTCCAGGACCTTTAGATAGGCTCCTGTTAGAACGCATCCGCTGGCAGCCATCTCTCTTGCGATCCGTCTGTACTCTGTTATGTGTTCTATGGATTCATGCTCTCTACTTCTACCTTCATCGTCTTTAACACGGTTCCAGATCGCCTCGGAGTCCGCATCTATCATGATTATCTTTGAAGGTTCAAGTTTCTCGATGCTCCACTTTGGAAGCCCCGGGATGTATCCGTGAGGCGTGTAAATCGCTGCGTGAGTATCGACGATAACGTCTTTTTCCTCAGCGTCCTCGAAGATTGATTCAGCTGCCTCTTTCTGGATCTCTCTGTAGGTCTCTGTGCCGATTTTCTTCATCTCGTCACGTGATTCAACTAACTCGCGTTCTTTCGCGATCTCTAGCATCCTATCGCCGTAGTTGATCAGCTCGTAGTCTTTGTCCGCTAGAAGCATTGCCTCTTCCAGCACTGTTCCTTTTCCTACTCCTGATAGTCCGGTTACGATGTTTACTTCTCCCATTTTATTGATCTCCTGTAATGTAGAGCTTCTCCGCCAGGTATTTCAACCATTCGTCCGACCCATCGGTTGGCTCGGTGAATCTAAACTCGTTTAACTCATCTGCGATCCTTTCCGGTACGCCCAGCTTCCGGGCTTTTTCCATCTTCGCTTTCAACAGTCGCTTGGCATCGGAAAACTCTCTTTCAGTCTTCGCATAGATTCTCTCGCCTTTGATAAACGTGTTTTCATACTTCGATTGGAACTGGCTCATATGCTTGAAGTTATGGTACACCTTCGGGCCTTCAACGTATTTGATCTCCGGCAGGTCCATCTCAACCTCGAAAAATATCTTGATCCTGTCTTCTCCTACGAAAAACCCTGAATTGTAGACTCGGAAATCATGTCTTCGGAACTCCGCGTTCAAAGCTCTCATACTCTTCCGCATTTGAGGGTAGACAATGTCTTCAACCTCATCTACCGTATCGAACTCCATTACCAGGAAGTCTCCGTGTTTTTCCAGTTCCTGGCTGATCTCGAACTCGGTGACATCGGTCTCTTCAACCGTGAAAAAGTCCATTCCTGGCTCCTCGCTCATCCGCCAGCAGCTGTAGATAAACTTCGCGTAGTTTTCCGTGGAAAGAACAGAGGTAACGTTTCTCTCCGGGTCAACCGGATCAATAATCTTCAAGCTATCGCCTGAGAACTTGTTTTCCAGGGACTCCGGTAGCTTCTCGTGGTGGTTTTCCGGATCGATCACTGTATCGCCGTTCCAGTCTTTGGCCTCTTCCATCAGCTCCTGGAAGCTGCCGAACTCCGCGATAAGAATCTCACAGGAGTAACCGGAAAAACCTTCAACCTTCAATGAAGAGCCGTAAAGCCCCGCACAGGTCAAAAACGCTTTCAGTATCACAACGTCTTCCCGCTGTTTTTCATCCAGATTATTTTGAACCCAACGTGAGTGATGCGGTGTCCGGTCCACGCTCGAACGAATATCGGTTGCTTCAACATCGAAACATGGAACGATCTCGACCTCTAACCCGTTGATCTCGCCCTTGGTGTAAGGATGTTCGGCGTACTCGATATGGTGTTCGCCGTTTAACTCCTCAAAAACCTTTTTACCTATCTCTAGGCCTTTTTCCTTTAACTCCTCTTCCGAGGTCTTGGATGGGAATAGAACAAAGACATCGATGTCGTTGTCTCCTGTCATACACGTCTCTCGGGAAGCTGAGCCGGCAAAATGGGTTTCAAGCCCGTACTTCGATTCAATTATATCCGATACCTTCTCGTAATGTTTGCGCAGCTCGCTGATTTCTTCATCTGTCGGTCCATACTGTTCGAGGACCTTGGTTCTGAGACGTTTCCAGTTCATGTAGAAGAGTTCGTAGGTTAGCGATTAAAGCTTTGGAAGAATTCAAAGTTCGAAGTTAAACGAAAAAATGGGAAATGTGGAGAGGGCCTTAGTTTTTCAGGCCTTTGACTAGTACTCGGTCGTCGATTACCCAGTACTTGATCTGGTCGCCTTCACCGGCGCTCAGATCTTCTGGAAGCTCCATCTCTTCCGTTTCGTATGTATCCATGTCCATTACCTGTGCGATCGTTCCTTCACGGGATACGATCTGTCCTTCCTTCTTGTCGACGTCAGGCTGCATCATCATGGAGTCGCCAGGCTTTGTTAGGTGTCGGTCCTTCTGGTCGAAGATTCCGCGTGCCTTGATCTTTGCCTTTGCGCTTCCGTGCTTTCCTGGGCTGGACATTGAGACCGAGCGAACTTCACATGGCTCGCCGTCGATCATTACGTAGTTTCCGCTGGATAGGCCGGAGGCCTGTGTTTGATGTGCCACGTGATACACCTACTGGGTTGAGATTTCGATGTCTTCACGTGTGACAGTGTTCCTGCCTGCGTGATCTGCCATTTTGGATGCTTCTTGGGAGATCTCTTCGGCAGCTTCTTCTAGAGCCTGCTTTAGCTCTTCTACTGCGCTCTCTGATACTCTTTCTGCTCCTGCTTTTCTGATTATTCTTTCGACTGGTGCGTTTGGAAGACTCATAGTAATATCTAAAGATTGCCATGTAATCTTTAATAACCAGCCTGTCCTCCGACCGTTTTATCACGTTTACAGCCTCACATGATATTATGCCCGTAGCCGACGCAAATGTATTCATCAGAGGGAAGAGAACGCCTTTCGACAGCGCTCTAACAGTTCCAGAGGTAATGGATGAACTGGAATCAGATTCAGCTCGCAGAAAATTTGATTTTGCCGACGTATCTGTCATGAATCCCTCGGAGGAAAGTATCGAGAAGGTTCGGGAAAAATCCGAGGAGTTAAACTCTCCGACCTCCAAGATTGATGAAAAACTTCTGGCACTTGCTTTAGATGTAAAACAGGCGATTGTAACTGATGATAAAGCTTTACAGAACCTGGCGCTTCATCTAGAAGTTGAGTTCGAGGCTTACATGACTGATGGGATCGATGAGAAAAAACGCTGGGAGGAATACTGTCCTAACTGCGGTAGAAAGGTTGCTGGTCGCTGTGATCGTTGCGGGCAGAAATCTACTTCGAGACTAGTGTAGCATAATCTCTGACAAACTCCTTTGTCAGGATAAGGATCAGAGGTCCTAGCACTACTCCTTTGAGTCCGAGTGTAAGCGGTCCTGCGAGGAATCCCATGAATATGATCAGTGGGTGTTCGTTCATGTGCTTGGAGCCGATGTAAGGTCTTAGGAAGACTTCTGGCATTATCTGAAGGATTGCGAATCCGAAAAACAGGATTAGACTTCCTTTCACCGGGTCTCCTGTAAGCAGGTAGTATCCGCCGAGCGGTCCGTAGACCATGAAGTTTGCGATAAGTGGAAGCAATGCTGTGATTGCTATCAGCCCGGCCCAGATCGGGATTAGTGGGATTGGGGAGGCTGATATCATTGAAATTGCGTAGAATCCGAGTCCTGCTATAATTCCCAGTATTGTGGCTACGAGGAACTGTGTTACGAACACGCCCTTGAAAATATAGTTTATGGACTCGACAAGTGAGGTTGAGATCTTCCGCTCTTCTTCCGGGAGGTTCTCGATGATCTCCATCATCTTGTCTTCGATCTTCCCTCCGTCCTTGTACAGGTAGATGGATGTTACCGCATAGATACCTAGGTGTATTAAGAGGCCTGGTACGCCTTCGAAAATATTTCTAAGCCGTGCGTTCAGGTAAACTGAAAGAGTGTTGATCAAGCTTTCCGTGTTCTGCCGGAAACGTGCTGGAAGATCGATCAGCTCGATGAAATTGACGACCAGTTGTTCGAATGAACCTGTAAGAGAGTTTAAAGCGCTTAGAAGCATTGTGAAGTTGTTAATGAATGTGTAAAGACCGGCCGATATTATTCCCAGAACTGCTGTTATTATTATTAGGGAGGATAGGAAGTTGTTGTCGATCTTGTTGTTCATCCGGTTGTGTGCGAACCGCAGAATGTATGATGTTGCGATAGCGAGTACAACCGCATCAAGGAACGGGTAAAGTATGTAGAGGCTTCCGAGACACAGAAGCATGGCGACTCCCAGAGTCTCTCTCTTGAATCTAAGTCCTCCCCCGCTCATGTTTCTAAATTCCACCTAACGTCCTTTATAACTTCTGCCTAGGCTATGTTGTCACTTCCCTGTAAACTCACGAGGGAAAAGGTTTATAAAAGTTCTCCATTGTTTCAAAGGTGTAACTCAGAGGTAAAACTTTCTATGTCAGACAAAGATACTGTATCAGACCAGAACGTTCCAAGACGAGAATTCGACAGCTACCAAGTGCCGGACAGCTGGCAAGAGGATGAAGAAGATAATAACGAATCAGAGACTCCAGAGAGTCAGGAAGGCGAAGCTCAGGAAGCACCAGAGTCTGTTACAGACGGAGAAGGCTACGAGATCAAGCAGGAAGAAGCAGAAGAAGGAGACACAGTTTTAACCTGTCCAGAGTGTGGCGCACAGCGTTTCGAGGAAGACAGCGCCGAAGGACAGCTAATCTGTGTAGACTGTGGGCTTGTAATTGATGAAAACAGAATCGACGAATCCGCAGAATGGAGAGCCTTCAACAAAGAAGAACGTGAGAAAAAAGCACGAGCAGGACAGCCACTAACATATACTAAACACGACATGGGAGTCTCCACCGAGATCGGAAAAGGAAGTGGAGAACTCTACAAAGTCAGTGGAAACAAACGCGCACAGTACTACCGTTTGAGAAAATGGCACAAGAGACTGACAAAGTCAAAGGACCGGAACCTTGGATTCGCACTAAGCGAACTCAACTCGATGATTTCCAACCTCAACCTACCGGAATCAGTTCACGAGGAAGTCGCCCGACTATACGAGAAAGCAGTCGACCAGGGACTAGTCCGCGGACGCTCAATGGAATCAATCATCTCAGCACTACTATACATTGTAGCCCGTAAACAGGGAACACCAAGAACACTGGATGAAATTTCCGATGCATCCGGAATCGAGAAACGAGAGATCGGACGAGCATACAGATACGTGGCAAGAGAACTTGGACTAAGAATCCTACCGGCCAAACCACAGGACTACGTGCCAAGATTCGCAGGGAAACTCCAGTTAAGCGGAGAAGTCCAGGCACGCGCACGACAGATTCTCAAGGAAGCACGTGAACGAGACCTTCTATCCGGTAAAGGGCCGACAGGACTCGCCGCAGCAGCACTCTACATCGCCGCAGTAATCGAAGGCGAAAAACGAACACAGAGAGAAGTCGCCGACGTAGTCGGTGTGACAGAAGTAACGATCAGAAACCGTTACAAAGAACTCGCTGAAAAGCTTGGCCTCGAAGAAGAGCTAGAAGAGAAATCTAATTAGGTGGTTTTAGTGGAGAGGATAGAGCCAGTAAGGATTAGCGTCGAGGGAGATGCGAAGGGTCTAGATATTGGCTCCAGCGAAATTCAATCCAATTGGCCTGATACATACAATTATGTTTTAGATAAACTGGTGGGAGAGGGCTTTGAAATAATAGACCAAGAGAAAATCGCTGATGAGTGGTTAGAGGCTGTTGACGAGGTTTTTCAGGAATTGCCCGAGATTGCGTCTGGTATTGTTGAAGATGTTAAGCCAAATGCCATACCCATTAGAACCTCAACGGTACTGATTAGTAATTCAAATATGATCATTATACCGGGAAACAGTCCTGGATTTCTTTATATACTCTCAGAGTCCGAAGATGAGATTGAAGACGTGGTTTCAAGCTTTGAGGAAAAATTGGAAGAAGTAAAACAGTTCGTGAAGGACTTCGGTTTGAATATTCAGGGGCTAGAAAGGCAAGATGAGCTAGCTCAGAAAATCACTGAGAGTTTTGATGCTGAGTTGATTGAGCGCGAAGAAGCCAAGAATGATTTCGAAGAAGAAGTCTACGAAGAAATAAAAACGAATCTTACGTCTTGTCTCGACACTAATATCCACTTACGATTTGGTGAGGAAGAAAACAGACAAGAGAGCTTTGAGTACGACATCTTGGTCAATCTTAGCCCTAAGGACCAGATTTTGGTTGCTGTTAAAGATGCCAGTCATGAGGATGCTGATCTAAGTAAGGAAGACGTAATTAGAGGGCCGAATGATAAGTCTGAGATTCTTGGGGTTGATTGTATAGTGTTGGTAAAGGACTTGGAAGAGGAGAAGCTGGATGAGTACAAGCCTCTGGCGGAAAGGCGAGATATAAGCCTGATTGAATACGACAAAAACCAGGAATATCTGAAAGAGCTTGAGACTTTAATGAAGGTAGGTCTACGAAGCACTATTAAACCAAAACGGAGAGGCCTTGTGCCTTAATTGGTTGATCTAGATAGTTTATTATCTCGATCAATTCTGAGGCAGTATCTCAACGTGCTCGGTATGCTTACTGCCTTCTAACTCGTTGAATAACTCCATAATCCTATTAGCGGAGCCTTCTGTATGTAGAACTTCCAGGCATTTTCCTTCATCGAGTTTGCTGTGTAACTGAGTGTTCAGGATTTCATCGTATTCGTGGAAGGTGTGGGCTACATCGTGTTCTTTGCTGTGCGGGTGTTTTACGACGATGACTGCGTTAAGCTTTCCTTCGAGTTTTTCCCGTAGTTTCATGTCCCGGTGTAGGTTGGCTACGGCGGTCCGGATTAGCTCGCTTCGGCCGTTGAAGCTTCCCATTCTTTGTAGTTCATCTATCTTTTCTTCCGAGGTCTCGTCCAGTGAGAGACTTATTATTCCCATAAACCAGAATTAATAACATTCTATAAATAGTTAATAATCTTCTTTCCGGTCATGGTCCAGCAAACAATACTACTAAGTCTGATCGTTACCTCTCTTTTCTCCGCGCTCGGAGCCTCGTTCCTCTATACTTCAAAGGAAAACTTCGAGAAGATGATGCCTTACATGATCTCTCTTTCAGCCGGCTCGATCTTCGGCGGGGTCTTCATCCACCTGATTTTCAGGCTGTCAAATAAGTTTTCTTACGGCAGAATAACAGGTCTTTTGATCCTTGCCGGGATGGGAGGTTCCTTCGTACTTGAGAGACTGGTTCACTGGCACTGTCATCATGGAGAGTCTCACGAAGATGCTTTGCCGTATGTTCTTGCGGTCGGAGACTCATTCCACAACGTTTTAGACGGTGTTCTGATTGCAACCAGTTTTCTGGCATCTACGTCTGCGGGAATAGCGGCCACGGTAGCTATTATAGCTCACAAGGTCCCAAAGGAGCTTGGGGACTTCGGAGTCATGGTAAACGGCGGTTTCTCCCGTTTGAAGGCTCTAGGAGCGCAACTGGCAATAAGCATCTTCATGTTTGTCGGCGCCGGACTGGTCGTAGGCGTATCAAGTTTCTCCAGAGAGTCCGTTCCGCTGCTCTTGCCGCTGGTCGTAGGAAACTTCGTGTACATCGCCGGCAGCGATCTCTTACCGCAGTTCAAACACGATGAGGCCTGGATAGAACATCTGACGGTCTTCTCACTGGGCGTCTTGATAATGTATCTGATACCGTATCTTAAGGCCGCAGTGTAGGTCGGAAAAATAAGATTTCAGAACTATAACGTCTACTATGACCGACTGGATGGACTCTGAGATCAAAGAGCTTTACGAGGAACACGGCGAGAAAACGCTGGAAAAGAGTGAGTGTCCTTTCAAACGAATCCTGGTCTCGATCATCAACCAGCAGATCTCGACTGAGGCTGGAGCTGCTATACAGGAACGGTTTTTCGACCGTTTCGAGTTAACTCCGGAAAGCATTCTTGAAGCCGATGAAGATCGGATGAGCGATGTCGGCTTATCGAGCCAGAAGAGTGATTACATGAAGTCCGCAGCAGAGCATTTCATCGAGGACGATCTCACTGCCGAGAGATTCGGGGAAATGTCTGATGAGGAGGTTATCGAGGAGATGACGGAGATACGCGGTATCGGGGACTGGACGGCAAAGATGTTTCTGATGTTTGCTTTAGGCCGTGAAGATGTTTTTCCCGTCGAAGACCTTGGGATAAGAAGAGCTATGGCTGGAGTTTACGGCATCGAGTCCCGGAAAGAAATGAGGGAAAAAGCCGAGGAATGGAGACCGAAGAGATCTATTGCTTCGCTGTATCTTTGGGAATTTAGAAACGATTGAAATGTTTTAAGATCTTGAAATCCTGATCTAAGTGTTCTCAAAGGTTTCATTTGGATTTAGAACAATCTAGACAAACTAGTGGCGTTAAAGTTATTATATTAGCTGACTAAAGATTTTAGGAGGTGAACTGATTTGAACATTGCTAAGGCGTTAGGATCTCTTGCTGAGAACGTGATAGCCGGCTTCGTTATGCTGGTCTTCGCAATCCTGGCTTTCTTCGTGACGGTATTCGTAGTCAGCACAGGAGCAGGCCTAGCAGGATACACGCCGGACGGTAACTTCGTAGTCCTATCAGCGACTATACTAGTTGCCTCGACAATTCTAGCAGGATTGATGAAGTAATCGATCCTGCCCGCCTTTTTTCTTTAAAGCCAAGGAAGGTAAACGTACCTGAAAAACCCGGCCTCAGGTCTACTTTTACCTGTGAAAACAGGGTTCTCCGTACAGCTCAACGTTATCTCGGGAGCGGCCGAACTGTTCATCGAAAGATTTCCACTCGCAGCGTACTCGTTGCCTCTAACAATTCTTATGCCTGAACAGTTCAAACCGATCGAGCTGTTTGACTCGCTGGCGACAAGCGCATCCGTGTAGTTTCCACCGGCAAAACCTCTGATAGTGACGGTTTCGTTCTCATACTCCTCGAAATCTCCGTAGATAGAATCAATTGATGTCGTATTGTTTACATGCGGTACTTGAGCAAAGGCTGATTGGAACTGGTGTTGTCCGTAACTTCCTGCTCCGAAAGCCAGGGCGGCCAGAGCAAGCACGATCAGGACGCCGATCAGCATCTTGTCCATTAAACCTCCGATAACGCCTGCTATCCACTCAAGTACTCCGCCTACGAACTTCGCGATACCTTTCAACAGTGCTTTGAATATTCCCATATACTATACTTGTGCGGGGGAGGTACTTGATACTGTGGTTTCGACAAACAGGTATTTCAGGTGTCGACTCCAATAGCTTTCCGTGAGTCTCAAGGAGAAACTGAAAAACAACTTCATGGCCGGATTGGTGCTTCTGGCGCCTTTAGTCCTGACTGTCTTAGTTATCAACACTTTCCTCGGCTGGAGTTCCTTCCTCGTGAATCCTGTGCTTGATGTCACTGAACTAGGGAGTTACACTGATAACAATGTTTTTATCGCAAGACTGATCGTTATAGCAATTGGAACTATCTTCATTGCGTTAATCGGATCTGTCGCTCGCACTGACAACGGGAAACGGTTTCTTGGCGGATTCGGCCGCCTTGTAAACATTGTGCCGCTGTTCAGAACAATTTATTTCAGTATAAAGCATTTTGCGGACTCGGTTGTCGATAACGACTCGAAGTACAAGAAAGCAGTCTTAGTCGAGTACCCGGACAAGGATACCTACAGAATAGGATTTCTGACCGCATCAACTCCTGAAAGAATCTCGAAGGAGACCGGTGAGAGCCTGAAAAACATCTTCATGCCGAACAGCCCGAACCCGACCGGAGGAATGCTCGTAATGGTCCCGGAACGTAAAATCTATGATATAGATCTAACAATCAAGGAAGCGTTCAAAACAACCATGACAACCGGTATAAGCAAGGATGAGGCCGATGAGATAATGGAAAAACACATGGAGTGAGTCCAATGACTGATACCATAACAACCACGGAGCTTGAAAACAGGATAGAAGGAAAATGTGTTATAATCGATGTTTTAGCCAAAGATCACTTCCGAGAGGCACACTTGCCTGGAGCTATCAATATCCCCCTGGAAAAGATAGGAAAAACGGCTCTTGAAAGATTCGATAAAGATCAGGAGCTAGTGGTTTACTGTAAGGACAGAGAGTGTAGTGCTTCTCCTAAAGCAGCTGAAAAACTTGAAAAACTTGGTTTCAACCAGGTCAAAGACTATGAACCGGGTCTGGAAGGCTGGAAAAAAGCTGGCAACCAGGTTAGCTCCAGCGAACCATAGATTTCAGCCGGCTCTTTCCTTTCTTACCTCTGTTATCGCTTCCTTGATATCATCCAGCGGAGCATCGGTCCGGAAGCCTGTCGGTGAAAAATGCGTTCGGGAGATCGGATACCCTTTCTCGTGGATCTTCTCTATAACCGGATCTCTCTTCGGCGAGGAAACGCCCATGTTCGAACACAGCTCGTGTAAATCATAGAACGGGGTTATGATCTCTGCCTCCGAATCAACGCGTTCTACTATCTCCCGGCCGTCCTCCCATTCGGCGGGCATCTCTTCAAGCACTTTCTCGGTAAACCTTCGATCGGAGAACTTTCCGATCCACAGCGGTCCGGCATTTGCCACTCCATGCCCACATAGTTCGCATTCATCTCTTTTCTCCTTTTCAAGCACTCTCCACCGGCAGTCCGGGCAGAAAGATAGGAAACCTGTGTTTTCCAGCTGCTGGTTCGTCCGTTTCTTTGATTCGGTTACACGGCCGATCACACGGCAGTAATGTCGGTGCTGGAAGGCTAGCTTCGGCTCGAAACATTTATCGAACCGCGCGAAGTTCCGGAACGCCTCATGTATGTAGATACGCAAGGCGGTTTCATGCATGAAAGATTCTTTCAACGGAGTTGAGCCGTACCTCCGCATACAGGTCTTCTTGTAGCTGCCGGCTGGCACCGCATTATCTGTCGCGGTCAGTCCAACGAAGCTATCGTGGTTTGCTGCTCGGGCCGTCGAATCCAGGAACGTGGTGAAAGGTCCGAACGGATCGACGTCTATCAGGTGGAACCGGTTACGGTTTTCAGTTAGTATTATATTGGCGTCCTTGTTGGTGACCTCGGCTTCGATGCCGTTGGCCTCCAGGCCTTTTTCGATGCTTTCTACCGCGTTAGGATTCACATCGTTAAGCACCAGGTGATCGGAAAACTCGTTGAAACGGAAGCCACGGATTCCTGAGGCGGATAGAGCATCGCAGGTATGTATTTCATCGGACTGGATGATGTTTGAAGCTACCTTGAACGCTGCCTCTGATATGTCCCGGTTTTCAATCATATGGTCGTTGAAGAAAACGTCTGACTGTTTGTCCGGTTCGTCTTCTTCCGGAGCGAATACCTGGTAGCCTCTCTCTTCCATAATCTTTGAAAGGAAGTCAAGCTCTTATCAACCCGTCGATTACCACAATCCTTTTAAACGGGTCCGTGTCAGGCCGGCTGATAGCCTTTATAAGTTTCTGCGGTCGATGCTTCAAATGTTAACTAACCATGGCAAACGTTGTTGAACAAGTAAGGGATGCTGAAGAAGAAGCTGACTCCATCGTTGAAGACGCAGAGCAAAAAAGACAACAGACTCTAAAAGACGCTCGGAACGAAGCCGAGAAGAAAATAGAGGAAGCCAAGAGAAAAGCGGAAGAGAAAAAGAAAGAGAAGATCGACCGATTCCGCGAAAAGCTTGAATCCCAGAGAGAAGACATTCTCGAAGAAGCTGACAGAGACGCAGATGACATCTCCGAAAGCGCTTCTAACAACACGGATGAAGCCATCGACGTTCTAAGAAAACAGTTTGAGGAAAGGTTCCTTTAGAGGTAGAAAGATGAAACCTGCCAAGATGTGTAAAATCTCCATTACAGGTCACAAAGACCAGCTACAGAAAACTATCGACACGCTTTACAGGCTGAAGCTTTTCGACATACAGACCTACGATGGAGAGCTAGACACAGGAAATCCGTTTGACGAAGCAGAAGAGTTCTCACAGATGCTGGTCGATACCAGGTCGCTTCTATCCACGCTACCGGAAGCGGAGGGAACGGGATCTTTCCAGCTATCACAGCTAGCAAACGACATAGAAACTGTAAAGGAAAAAGTAGATGAGTTCGAAAGAAAACAGGCCGAGCTAGCGGATGAGAAAAGAGATGTTAAAACACAGCTAGACTTTCTAAAGAAGCTGAAAGGCGCCAAGATCTCGATCGAGGACCTAGAAGGCTCTGACACGCTCGAAACATTCGTAGGCAAGTTCGATAAAGAAGAGCTGGAAGAAGCCACGGACCATGATCTGTACGAAGTATTTGAAGGCAAAGACCTCAATCTTTTGGCTTACAGAAAGGACAGAGGTATGCAAGAAGTTCTCCGGGAGATCGGAGCAACTGAGACAAAGCCTCCGCAGATCGATTACACAGGAGACTTGGAAAAAGTATTAACAACCCTGAAGAACCGCAGGGACGGAATCAAATCCGACCTCGACAGTCTTCAGGAAGAGTACCGGGAGTACGCTCGAAAATGGAGGCCGAAGCTGGAAGATGCGGAAAGCTTTCTGACCGAACGCGTGGAAAAAGCCGAAGCACCTCTAAGCTTCGCTACCACGGATTCGACGTTTATCGCGGAAGGATGGATTCCGCATGATAAGTTCAACGAGCTAGGTGAAGAGCTTCACAGAGCAACAGGCGGAAAGATCCATATTCAGGAAGAGCAAACCGATGAGGAGCCGCCGACAAAACACGAGAACAATGTCGCGGTCAAACCGTTTGAATCGCTTACAGATCTGGTCTCGGTTCCGAGACACAATGAAATCGACCCATCTTTCCTGCTTATGCTTACATTTCCGTTAATGTTCGGATTCATGATCGGAGATGCCGGCTACGGACTTACAACCCTGGCTGTATTCTACGGCGGATACAGGCTGTTCCCGGCGGCATCCGAGATATTCAAGTCCCTGATGTATGCCTCGATCGCAACTGTGGCGTTCGGGCTGGCATTCGGTGATGCCTTCGGTTACGTCATATTCGGCCATCACAGCCAGTTAGCGTCCGCGACAGGAATCCACTTGTTCGAGCAGATCCCGATCCTGTTCCACCGAGCAGAGCATCTAGGCGATGTGTTCACGCTATCGGTAGTGATCGGACTAGCCCACGTCAACCTGGGATACCTCGTTGGATTCTACAACGAGTTCATGAAACACGGCCTCAAAGAAGCGTTCCTCGAGAAGATCTCATGGATCCTGCTTGAGATCGGCGCCTTCGCCTGGTACGTGTTCGGAGCGCAGGTAGGAGCGCCAGTACTGCTTATCTCGCTGGTGATGCTTTACGTCGGAGAAGGCGTAGAAGGCATGGTGGAGATCCCATCTCTGCTATCGAACATCCTATCGTACTTCCGAATATTCGGAGTATCGGTCGCAGCAGTATCACTCGCAGCGGTAGTGAATGCAATGGCCGATCCGCTGTTCGGAATGGGCAACGCAGTAGGGTTCGCACTAGGAACCGTTGTATTAGTAGTAGGTCACGTGTTCAACACGTTCGTGAAAATCATGGAAGGCTTCCTCCAAGGCATCCGACTACATTATGTCGAGATGTTCACGAAGTTCTACGAGGGAGGAGGCAGAAAATACGCTCCGTTCGGAGGAACGGAGTGATCCGATATTATTTTTGGTGAAAATCTTGAAAAACAAATCAACACACATGGGTGATCTCTGAGTGGCAGTAGAAGGAATGGCAGCAATCGGAGCGGCAGCAGCAGTAGGTATCACTGCAATCGCAACCGCTTACGCACAGGCCAAGATCGGAGCCGCAGGAATCGGAGCATTAGCCGAAGACGACAGTCTTTTCGGTTCAGTTCTAATCCTGACAGCTCTACCGGAAACAATTGTAATTTTCGGTCTGGTTGTAGCGCTAATCGCCACAGGATTCATCTAGAAAACCGGAAGGGGATTAGTTCCCTTCCAACCACCTGATTTTATTCAAAAAACACGTTCAACGCGAAGGAAACAGTATTATGGGACTAAAAGAAGTTAAAGACGACATCTTGCAGGAAGCACAGCAGCAAGCCGACAGTATAACCTCTGACGCACAGTCAAAAGCAGATGAGATAATCGAGGAAGCTGAAAACGAAGCAGACAGAATTCTTCAGGAAGCAGAAGAAGAGATCGAAGAGGAGAAAGAATCGCTTGAAAAACAGCAGCTGTCAAACGCACGGATGGAAGCAAAAAAGAAGAAGCTTGACGCAAAACAGAATGCTCTCGAACAAGTATTCGACCGGTTCCGTGACGAGCTAGAGGAGCTTTCCGGTGAGGAAAGACAGAAGTTCGTAGCAAACTGCTTGGAACGCGCCGAGTTCGAAGTAGGAACGGTCAAAGCATCCGAGGAGTTCAAGGACGTAGTTGAATCCGAAGGATTCGAACCCGAAGATTTCCACAAAACCGGTTTAGTGGTTGTATCGGAAGACGGCAACCGGAAACAGGAATACAGTCTTGACAGGATTGTACAGAGCCTGAAAGACGAACACCGTAAAGAAGTTTCAGAGGTGCTTTTCTAAGATGAACTTCTCCGGGCTGAAAAGAAAGATTCCGAAGGACTATCCTTACATGTACGCACGTATCAGTGCGAAGCGAGCAAAGCTCTTAGACGAGAGAGATTATGATGATCTCTTGAAGATGGAGCCGAACCAGATCGCGAAAAGACTTGAGGAAGGAGAGTACCGGAAGGAAATCGACCAGCTCGGAGCGCGTTATGACGGCGTACAGTTAGTTGAACTGGCTTTGAACAGAAATCTATCGAACACGATGCGGGAGCTATCGGAGATGGCTCCGGAACCGCTTTCCGGGATAATAGAAGTCTATCTCAGACGTTTCGATATACTGACACTGAAAAGACTGCTTAGATGGAAGAAAGGCAGCTCAAACCGGGATTCGAAGGACATGTTCATCCCGATCAGCAGATACAGCTTCGAGGAGCTATCCGAGTTAATGGAAAAGGACTACGAGCAGATCGTAGAGGACATCAGCTTCCCGGAATCCCGCGTAGACTACCAAGGCTTCATAGATTCTAAGGAGCTTTCAAAGGTTGAAAACAGCCTGGATAAGGCGTACTCGGCCGAACTCGATCAGCTTTGCCAGGAGGTTCCAAGCAAACGTTTCAGAAAGTTCATGGAACAGGAGCTTGAACACCAGAACCTGGTGACTGCTTTAAGGCTCAAAAAGTACGGTTACGAAGCTGAGGAAATCAGCAAGCATTTCGTCAACGGCCATCAGACCCGGCTTCTAACTGAGATAATGGAGGCTGAGAATCTGGAAGAGGCTATGGATCTGGTTGTAAAGTCCGGGCGGGCGAAGTCAACTGAGAGACTGGAAGAGCTTGAACACGAGCTTGAAGCGGATCGGCTTCAGAACGCTCTGACAATGGTTCACGCAGAGCCGCTAGGAGCGACTTCGATTATAGGTTACGTTGTCGCTAAACAGATCGAGATCAAGAACCTGCGGATGCTTATCAGAGCCAAGGAAACCGGGCTTCAGAACACGGAAACCATCAAGAAGAACCTGGTGATTGCCTGATGGAAATCACAGATTTCCCGATCGGCGAAAACCGGGTTTTCTCGGTAGAAGAAACTCAAGTAGTTTCGAGTAGCCGAAAACAGGAGGTTTTCAACTAAAATGACAGAAGAAAGCAAGATGAAGGATATCGCGGTAATTGGATCCGATGATTTCACTGTAGGCTTCGAGCTTGCGGGAGTCAGAGAGATCTACGACGATAAAAACTACAAACAGCAGATCCAGGAGCTGGTCGATCGGGATGATATCGGGATTGTTGTAACCGAACAGGACCTGCTTGAGCAGATGCCTGGCCGAATCCAGAACAGGGTTGAATCATCGGTAAGCCCTGTAGTGGTAGCATTATCTGAGGACGCAGAGGACTCGAATCTTCAGGAGCAAATCAGGAAGGTAATCGGAGCTGACATCTCGTAGAAACTGTCGACAAACTGATACTATGACACAACAAGAACAACTTCAGCAAGGACAAGCAGACGGACAAATCTTCAAGGTGACCGGACCGGTCGTTGTAGCGACCGAGATGAACCCTCAGATGTACGACGTTGTCTACGTAGGCGACGAAGGACTGATGGGAGAGGTCATCCAGATTGAAGGAGAGAAAACCTACATCCAGGTCTACGAGGACACGACAGGTGTCAAACCCGGCGAACCTGTACACAACACAGAGGAACCATTATCCGTGGATCTAGGGCCAGGACTACTTGGTTCGATCTACGACGGTCTTCAGAGACCGCTTCCAGCCCTACAGGAACTATCCGGTGACTTCATCGAGAGAGGAGAGGACGCACCTGGAATCGATGAACAACAGCACTATGACTTCCAGCCGGCCGTAGAAGAAGGCGATGAAGTCGGACCGGGAGACGTGCTTGGAACCGTAGAAGTAGATTACGGAGAACACAAAGTCTTGCTATCACCGGATTTCGAAGCCGGAGAGGTAGAATCGATCGAGGAAGGCGGACACACAGTAACAGAGACAGTGGCCGTAGTAGACGGACAGGAAGTCTCAATGAAACAAAAATGGCCTGTACGTAAGGCCAGAGACGTCCGGAAAGACCTCAAACCAGAGGTACCACTGATCACAGGACAGAGAGTGCTTGACGGACTCTTCCCAATCGCGAAGGGAGGAACCGCAGCAATCCCAGGTCCATTCGGATCAGGGAAAACAGTTACCCAGCAGTCACTCGCAAAGTTCTCCGATGCCGACATCATTGTCTACATTGGATGTGGAGAACGTGGAAACGAGATGACCGAGGTACTAGAAGAGTTCCCAGAGCTAGAGGACCCTCAGACAGGAGACAAGCTGATCAACCGTACTGTTCTGATCGCAAACACTTCGAACATGCCTGTAGCAGCCCGTGAAGCATCAATTTACACAGGAGTTACAATCGCAGAGTACTTCCGGGACATGGGACTGGACGTCGCACTGATGGCAGACTCAACGAGCCGTTGGGCGGAAGCAATGCGTGAGATTTCCGCAAGACTCGAAGAGATGCCTGGAGAGCGAGGTTATCCGGCGTATCTTTCCTCAAGACTCGCAGGTTTCTACGAGCGCGCAGGACGTGTCGAGCCTCTAGGAGTCGAGGATCCGGGATCTGTTTCGATCATCGGAGCGGTCAGTCCTCCTGGTGGAGACTTCTCGGAGCCGGTTACTCAGAACACTTTGCGTGTGGCAAAGAACTTCTGGGCGCTTGACTCGGATCTAGCTGAGAAACGGCACTTCCCGGCGATTAACTGGGATGATTCTTACTCAGGATACTTCAGCGATCTCCAGAACTTCTGGGAGGAAAACGGTGGAGACAACTGGGGAGAGTACGTACAGGAGATGAGAGATATTCTCAAGAAGGATGGAGATCTACAGGAAACAGTCCAGCTCGTCGGAAAGGACGCATTACAGGACGATGACCGGCTGACACTGGAGGTTGCTACAATGATCAAACAGCACTTCCTACAGCAAAACGGTTTCCACCCTGTCGATCAGTACTCAAGCCCTGAGAAAACTTACGGGCAGATGAGTCTTGTACTGGACTGGAAGCAACGCGCATTCCAGGCACTTGAAGACGGCGCAATGGTAGAAGACATCGTCGCACTCAAGTCCAGAAACAAGATTAGCGAAGTCAAGACAGCCGAACAGTGGGAGGATAAGATCAGTGAAATCGAAGAACTCATGGACGAAGAGTTCGAACAGGTGGTCGAGGAGTAAAACCCTCGGCCTGGAAGTTTTTCCAGGTGAAAACATACTATGCAACAAGAATACCAAACAATCAATCAGGTCAAAGGACCGCTCGTATTTGTCGAGAAAACCGAAGACATTGCGTACGGAGACATCGTAGAGATCGAAACTCCGGACGGAGAAATCAAGAAAGGAGAAGTCCTGGAAACATCCAAGGACGTCGTAGTAGTACAGGTCTACGAAGAGACCAGAGGGATCGGACGGGACGCATCAGTCCGTTTCATGGACGAAAACGTGAAAATGCCTCTGACAGAAGACCTTCTAGGCCGCGTGCTTGACGGAACCGGAGAGCCAATGGACGATGGACCGGAGATCATCCCGGAGAAGGAAGGAGACATCGTCGGAGAGGCAATCAACCCTTACTCCCGTGAGCTACCGGAGGACTTCATCCAGACAGGGGTTTCCACGATCGACGTCATGAACACGTTGGTTAGAGGTCAGAAGCTTCCGATCTTCTCAGGATCCGGACTACCTCACAACGATCTCGCAATGCAGATCGCACGACAGGCAGATGTTTCCGGAGAAGACGAAGAGTTCGCAGTAGTCTTCGCAGGAATGGGAATTACAGAAGAGGAAACCCAGCAGTTCATCCAGGAGTTCGAGGAAACCGGAGCGCTCGAAAGATCGGTAGTATTCCTGAACAAGGCAGATGATCCGGCACCGGAAAGAATCATTACGCCAAGAATGGCGCTGACAACAGCCGAATACCTCGCATACGAGAAAGGAATGGAGGTCCTCGTAGTCATGACTGACATGACAAACTACTGTAACGCACTGAGAGAGGTTTCAGCAGCAAGAGAGGAAGTTCCAGGACGAAGAGGATACCCGGGATACATGTATACCGACCTGGCGAACCTCTACGAAAGAGCCGGTATTATCGAAGGCCGTGAAGGATCGGTAACTCAGATCCCAATCCTTACGATGCCTAACGATGACATCACCCACCCGATCCCTGACCTTACAGGATACATTACAGAGGGACAGATCGTTGTCGACAGAGATCTCGACAACCAGGGAGCAGAGCCTCCGATCGATCCGCTTCCAAGTCTTTCCCGACTGATGGACAACGGTGTAGGAGAAGGATTCACCCGTGAAGACCACGGCGACGTATCCGACCAGCTCTATTCGCTTTATGCGGAAGGACAGGATCTCAGAGACTTAGTTGCGATTGTCGGAGAGGACGCACTCAGCGAGAAGGACGAGAAAGTCTTGAACTTCACGAAAAAGTTCGAAAAAGAGTTCATCGATCAGGGCTTTTTCACAAACCGGACAATCGAGGACTCGCTGGATAAGGCATGGGAGCTACTTGATATGCTGCCAAGCGATGAGCTAATCAGACTTGACAGCGAGATGAGAGAAAAGTACCTTCCAAGCAAACAGGAGAAATAGAAAATGAAACAGAGACTGGAAAAACCTGAGGCACGAGATCTCCTCGAAGAGATCGGCTGGACGTACCTGCTGCCGGAGAACGTCGAGCAGGTAGACGGTTCCCCAACCGATTACGACTTCGATGTCCGGGTTGAAAGAGCCGTAGGCGTCGGAAAAACCGATGTACAGCCTGCCTACAAGGTAAGTGCCTACTCGGGCCGGCACTCGGCTTTCAAGACATTTACAGCCGATACCGAGGTCGGAAGCTATCTACAGGAGGTATGTGGATAATGAGCAACGATGTGAAAAAGACACGCTCGGAAGAGCTTCGATTGAAAGAACGCATTGATCTAGCGGAAGGAGGTCACGACATACTAGAGAAAAAACGTGACGGACTGATCCACGAGTTCATGGAGATCGCAGGAGATGCCAAAGAGATCAACAAGGAGCTAGCTAATCTTTACGGGGAAGCAACGCTTAAGTTGAAGCTTGCTAAGGTCTACGATGGAGAGGATGCGATCAAGTCCTCAGCGCTGCCCATTGAGAACGCTCCGAAGGTCTCAAGCCGCACACAGAACATCATGGGCGTTAAGGTCCCGGAGATCAACGCTGAGACCGATGTAAGGAAAAACGTGCTTGAAAGAGAGTACGGAATAACCTCATCAACCTCCAGAATTGATTCAGTGGCGGATAAATACGAGGAGCTGCTGGAAAAGATTGTCGAGGCCGCAGAGACCCAGACACGGATCATCAAGCTTCTTGAAGAGATTAAGAAGACGAAGAGAAGGGTCAACGCACTGGAACACAAAGTCGTTCCTGAGCTAAAGGCCGATCTTGACACGGTGTCCCAAGCCTTGGAGGAATCCGAGAGGGAAGAGACCTTCCGTATGAAGAAGGTTAAGGACATGAACAGCGAGGAATAGTTCCCCCACGTCTTTTCCTTATATTATCTTCTTCAGTTTTCTGGTTCTTTTCCAAATGTATTTGCTTCTGTATATATGCCGGTAAATAGATATGGTATTTATCGCCTGTTTTTGTAACGGTTAACTATGTCCGAGGACGGCGAGGAAATCAGTTTAAACCGGAGAGAGTACCTTCTGGCTGCTGTTGGTGCGACAGGTTACTCCAGCACACTAGGATTTGCTCTGGAGTCCGAACTCGAACCCGAACTGGCTGTAGAGCCAGAAGAAATTGACCGACAGTTCGAAGAGTTTCTCTACAGTAACTATCCGGAGCCACAGGTCCAGAAAATAGATAAAAATCAGGAAAATCTTCTTTTTGACATTCACTACGTCGAAGGCGAAGAGATGCCAGAGGAGGACATAGAGATAATTGAAAGTCTGCTTGAAGATACTGGTCTGAACTCTGTCCTGTTGGAAAATGAGGAAAAACTAGATAGAACGGACTACCAACAGTACGGATCTGTAGCTCCTGAACTACTTGAAGATCGAGACAGCTTATGGAGCGAGCAGACAGACCCTATTATGAAAGGAAACGCAATTCAGTTGTTTTTCGTTCCTGGGAAACCGGAGATGCCGAACAAAGGCCAGTTAAAAACTTTTGTAGACGGACAAGAACTCTGGGTTGACGGTAAGACGATTCAAGGTTCCTCACCTAGGGCTGTGATGGCCTTCGATGAGCCTTACCGCGTTAAAGGCACAGTACACGAGATAGGTCACACCTTGGGACTGGAACATACGGAGCGGGAAGATGATATAATGAACTACGAGATTACGAGTGATACTTGTCTGGAGTTTTCCGATGAACAAGTAAGAACTATGAACTCAAATCTTTGAGATCAAATGTAGAAAGATTTTGAGAGGAGCTACTCCTCTCCCTTCTTCTCTCCATTCACGTCGGGCGTCATGCCTTCGGTGTCAGCGGCCTTCGCGATCTTTTCAGGATCCATCTTAGGACTCATCTTCTCAGCATCCTGTTTTGCCTTCTGGATGTCTCTTCCAACAGTTGAGACAAACTCTCTTGACTCGCTCTGTAGGTCGTATAGCTCCTTGTCGTTGACCTCGCTGAGGGATTTTTCCTTCACCTTGCTTATGAGTTCGTCCCATCTTTCGAACAGCTCGTTGTGTTCCTCTCCTAGATCCAGGTTAGAGGCTACTACCTCCGGTAAATCCTCACGATCTTCCGGTGGTTCGATGTCCTCTGCTCTAAGCGCGGCGACGTTTGCCTTAAGGAAGTTCTTGTAGTCATCGTAAAGCCCTCTGACCTTCTTCTGGGCGCCTATCTGGGAGACGAGCTGGTGCATTCTACGCACGAAGTCATCTGTCATCTGGAGGTGTTCTTCAACCATCTCTCCGGTGACTTTATCGCTTTCCTTCTCGCCTACATCTGCGAAGTCATAGATTGCCTGTGCTTTCTCGATGAACTCCTCTTCCAGCATGTCGTTTTCGACAAACATCTCTTCTAGTACTTCAGGGACCTTTTCCTTGGCCGGTGGCTGTTTTCCGGCGAGCATGATCGGTGCCTGACCTGCGTTAGCCATTGCCTGCTCTAACTTGTGCGGAATCGAGCTTCTCAAAGTATTTTCAGCTTTCTTGTATCCGCTTGCCGCAAGATTCAACCGTTTTTTAACCGATTCCTGGGTTCCCGAAATCTTTCCTCTCTGTAAAAGTCTCTTCGCAGGCATGAAGATTCCAACGTCATAAACTGCTTCTCCGTTACGCACTGCTTCGATTGCGATCGGCTCTCCGCTTCTCAGTGAGTCCCAGAACTCTGTCAGGAACGGGAAGTACTGGATAGTGATTCTTTCATCGGTTTCCTTGGCTAGATCGGTTACTTTCCGTTTGATCTTGTCCCGTGCGTCCTGTGGGACGTCGTTCTGTAGTTTTGTATCGTCTAGAATCACAAGGGTATCGATATCGCTGTCGTATCCGTGTTCGCCTTTAGGAACAGATCCCCAGACGGCCACACATTTGACTTTATCGCCTAGTTTATCGACCAGCTTGTCCGCGAACTCCTCGGCGCTTTTCATCCGGCTTTCCTTAGACTTCTCACGCATCTCCTTGATGTTGTCCTTGTGACTCATGGTATTATATTAAGACGTTGATGGGCTATCCTTAAAAATCTTGCTATGATTTGTGACTTATGAGTAATCAAGAGTCGGGTGTGATTGAAGGTCTCGTACCCGATAATGTTCGGACTCACTCTGGGTACGAAGACTCTATCCAGCTTCGGGAGGTAGAAGAGTTAATGGAGGAATCCGGTTTCCCACAGGATTACACTGCCGTAATGCTTGGAAACCCTGATATCGAAGCTTATACGGACGCACTGGGAAGCTTTGACTGCGAATTCGGCAGAGTGCTTGTAAATGATAGAGATCCTGAGCTGTATGAAAGAGACGATCTTTTCGATAACATTGAGGCCTTCAGCTACGAAGGCGAGTCCAGCAGAGCCGCAGAACTCGCAGGGCTAAAGGAAGCTGTCTCCGAAGACGAACCGCTTGTATTACTTCCTCCAAGCTATAACGTCCAGAGAACAAGTATCGAGGCAGGAAAACAGCTTGAACACTCCGGTGTCTCCGACGGCTACTTACTTGAGTTCCCGGATTTCCCTTCAATGAGTGTCAGCGGTTTCTCTTCCCGCAGAGAGTTTGTACGCGGCGGTATGATGTCCGTGCCAGGAGGTCTGCCGTTCTCCGAGCGAATTAATCGGGCTGGAAGCGGCTTGCCGCCCGGAGATGTATTCGTTCAAGACGAGCAATCCTTTGAATACGAATTTAACTCTCCGGAAAACGAGTACATCGTAGCCGGAGTGCCTGTCACAGATGACAGACAGCAGTTACGGGACTTACTAGCCGCCGAACGTTTCAAAAACTGGGCAGGACAGTCAGCAAAGGATAAGGCAAAGAAGATCGCAAAACCGCTCTCAGAGAACGGTCTGGACTACTGATTTTCCTCACTCATCCATTCGCCTGGACGTCCACCGCCCTGTATGTACCCGCTGCCAGAGTAAGTGTGATCGAAGGATTCAGCTTCCAGTAAGTTATCGAGCGGGTCGAATGCGTGATCCTCTATCTTAGTCATCTCCGAGTTAAACTGTGGTTTGTCAAGTCCGAAGAAACGAGCCATCAAGGCCTGATCGGTGCTTTCATACTCGCCTTCCAGTGGAATGTCCTCAGGGTTGAGGTCCTTTGGTTTAATTCCTCTCTGAATCATATCTAGGGCGACACGGGTTACAAACATCTCCTCGCGGTACTCTCCTCCAACCTCGAACATCACAATTGCTTTATCGTCCGGGTTACGGGCGAATCCTGCCTCAACCATTCGGTAAAGCCACTGGTAGAGGGTTTCATCTCCCCGGGAGAAAGGTCCGTGTCTGTGACCGCTTTGTTGCTCCCAGCCTGGCTTTGTGAGGTGGTAGGTCTTTACGACCTTGGCCAATGGTTTATCTTCGTCTATGTCTAGGCTAACCTTGTTTTTGGCCGCCGCCTTCGCAATCTTTTTCTCGTTGTCCCTCAACTTCTCCATCTCTGCCCATGGATCGACACCGAATGATGCGGTGTGTTCCATATCGATCGTGAACTTGACTAGGTGATCAGTCTCGCCGTTGTAGTCTTCGATCTGTTTTTGAGCGGTAATGTCTATGGAATGACACAGTACGGCGATGTCTTTCGGCCGCCAAACCCTTAACAGTCCTCCCGGGCTTCCATACATTGCCTCGATGTTGACCTTTAGATCGAACTTTCCAAGCCACTGTATCCAGGTGTAGTAATCTTTTTCCAGCTCAGGTAGCTTGAATCCTTCCGCGGTCTTCTCTCTGGTTGGTTTGAAGGTTTTTTGGTCGAACTTGTTTTTCCGTTGAGTGAAATGCCCCCAGATGTAACAACAGCCTACGGCTGCGATAACGTCCAGTTCATTCTGTCTTTCGTCGTCAATGAACTGGGTGTAGTCTTCAAAATCCGTCAGATCTATATCATCAGTTTTGTTCTCGTTCGTTCCCACGATGTAGTCCCAGATGAAACGCGGTGCCGATCCCTTTGGCTGTGCCTGCATCCAAGCCGGCATCATATGGAAAAACACTTTAGATTCTTTATCGACTTCGCGGTTAAGCGCTCTACTGTCGAAAAGATCTTGTATAAGATCGAGTTGGGGGTTTCCATCTGCTTGTTCGTATTCGTCTTCTTGGTACATCTCCTCCCGTCCGGCGAAAGTTTTCCGGGCCTTTTCCTCGATTTTCTCGGCGGCGGGCTGGGTAATGTCCAGTTCATTAATGTGGTTAGGTACGTTGACCAGAGCAGACTGTTTTTGCTCGTACTTGTCTGAGGATCTCCATAGATCTGTTATTGTGGCACGTAGCTCTTCTTTAAGTTCTTCCGAGTCGACACCGTTCGTGTTCTCGGCCTCCCTGACTATACCTGCGACCCCGGTCTGTATGCCGTTCCTTCTGTTGAAAAGCCCTCTTATCTCATCCGGTCCTGCTATGTTCTGAGGCACTATGTCTTCTTCAATTATTTTTTCTATGATGTCGCTCTGTAAGTTACCTGTGTTGGCAACTACCTTCCACTGGTCGTCACTTACTTCCTCTCCATCTTCGTCTAACTCTTCGAACTTATCGTTCACTTCCTCTAATCGTACCTGGCGCCAGTCGTCCTCGAATTTCCCTGAATGGTTTACAAAGAAGCCGCTGTAAAGCTGAGGTATAGCGGACTCATTGACGTCTCCTAGTATAAGGAACTCGAAGAGTAGCTCGAGGTAGTCTTTGTCTTCGTAGATGTTTTCCACGTTCTTTACGTCATCTATCTCATCGTTTTTCACATCGCTTATCCGGACTCCGAGCGGATCAAGTGATTTGTCGGTTGCCTGGATCTCGTCTCGGGAGGGAATTGAATCGGTCGATGCGTGCATGTTCACATAGTCTACATCAAACCGGTCCTGTTGACGTGCCTGCCAGGCGAAAGAGGCCATGTGTTCAAGGTAGCTGTTGAAATAACGGTGTACGATGTTGAAACCTGCTCCGCCGCGTGTCCGGGTCGCGTACGCGCTGGTGAATCCAAGGTTGGGATCTCCGTGTAGCGTGATTTTCTCGAAGTCCAGGCGGTCTATAACGTTCATCATCTCCGGTCTGTCCAGTTGGAAAGTTGCCGGGTTCGAAAGTGTGATCTCGAGGGTTTCTCCTCCGATCTGTGCCATCCGGCCGATACGTTGATCGATAGGTCCGGGAATCTGTCCGATGTTCAAACCAGTCGTGTTACCGACCATGTAGTGCATGTCATCGAATGTGTCTGGCTCCTCGTCTCCTTCTTCTATACCGAGTCTTTTCCTGATTGAATCTAAGAGGTGTGATGCCACGTCTATACCAGCTCCGTTTCTTTCACAGTTGTCTCAATCATTTTTACTTCATTGTATTCAGTCCTAGGCCGATTTTGTAGCCGTAGTAGTAACTGAACTGTATCTCGCTTTCCAGGTCTTTCATGGGGTTTACATCCGGTGGTGCGACGTAAGGGTTCTCCCAGTACTTGCCGGTAAGTTTATCGAAGTATTCATCAAGTGCGCTGGCGCTGGGGCCTTTTTCGTCTTCTTCATCGACCTCTATATCCAGTAGGTCTGTCCATGCCTCGTAGTACTCTTTCCCTTTCTCGAATTCGTCTCCTTTCGTTAAAATCTCTGGTTCGTCCATTCCGTCTTCTATCCGTCTGATGTACGATGAGAACTCGAGCGGTATCTGTTTTTCCTCGCCGTGTACTTCCTTCCCTATCTCCCGTCTCAGCTTCCGCACGCTCCAGTTTTTGTTCTCTCTGGCCTGCCGGAACCTGAGACCGTCTCCGGGATCGAAGTCTCCGACGTAATCATCCATCATATGCTGGAACCGGTTTTTCTCCTTTTCGATCCGTGGCTCGATAATGTTTTTGAAAACGTGTTTACAGACAACGGCAGGATAGTACATCACTGTAGCAGAGGAAGGTCCGCCGGCCGGAGAGTTAGGCTGCTCACCGGAAGCAAGGTTTACGTGTACCGAATGGATCACGACAACACGGAAATGCGTTGCCTCATCTTCGTCTTCGATTACCTCTATGTCGTACTCGGATTTTTTCAGCGGCTTGTAGCAGATGAACTCAATATCTCTACGCATCGAAGCCGTTCCCTGGATCGCCGGGTAAAAATCCATCCCGCCTTTAAGCAAATGGCTTGCGTTAGGGTTAATCATAGCTAAATCCCGGACGTAAGGCTCAAGATTGTTTTTAGTCTCATCTATCGATCTCTCGATGTTTTTCAGCTGAGCTTTCAGATCCTTCAGCTTTCTCTGGATCTCACTGCCGTAAAGATCCTTCCACTTTTCATACATCACAAACTTTTTCTTCAGGATCGCTTTCTCGTTGGCCGGAAGCTTTGCGAGCTTCCCGTCTTTCTCCGCATCCTCCAGATTTTCCTTCTTCCGTAGATCGTCCAGACCGTCCATCTCGTAGAAATCCGCTACAATTGATGGGTAAAGGTTCTGATCTCTCAAAGTTTTCAAAGGTGCTTCATCACTTCCCTGCTGGGCGCCTCCGCCGGCACCATCAACCAGTTCGACGAAATCAGCTTTCAACTGGATATCATCATGAGTGTTTAACGCCTCGACCCTTGAACGTAGCTTCCGGATATCATGTTCAAGCAAGTGTTTTTGCTGTTTAAGATCGGAGAAACCGGAAAGTGTCTGGTTGACGCGTTGTTCGGCCTGCTGTTTTCTCTGTGCGAACTCCTGGTGAAGGTTCGACTGCGGAGCCACGAAAATATCTTCATTCGTCTTGTGGACGCTGTAGTTTAAGTCTTCATCGAAGCTGTCCGCACACGTCCATGAAACCATGTAAGGAGTTCCCTGGCCGCCGGCCGATACCTTCAGCTTCTTGAAATGTTCTCCCATTATCTGGTTGAAAAGCGGCCCCATGCCTTCTTCGTTTTCAAGCTCTTCGAGGCTTGAAATCTCTCCTTTCTGTATTTTTTCCTGGACTTCTTGTTGGAACTCGCCTCCTTGCTCGTGTACCTCGAACATGTGGCCGTATTTACAGCCTGCCGAATCGTCGTGTCCGTGACTCACATTATATTAGAGGGAACTTGTTGTACTTAAAATCAGCTGAGAGGGCAAAGTTTAATCAACAGACTAGGCTAACTTTGGGTTTATGGGACTTTTTGATGATGTGAAAGACTCTATTCCAGGCAGACACAAGGACTCAGAATCGGATTCAGGATCCAACGGCTTCGAGGACTCGAAGTTCGACTCATCCTTTGAATCCGACGGTGACTTCGGTGACAACGATTTCGGCGGCAGTGACGGTATGGGTTCGGATGGGCTTGGACAGAACTCTCAGTCTCCCGGAAGACAGAATCAGGGGCAGGGACGTTCTCAGAGTCCTGCTGGGCGCTCTCAGCCGGGACGCCAACAGAACCAGAGAAGCCGGCAGAATACTGGTCGGAACTCCCGGGGGCAGCGAAATGATACTCCGAACGCTCAGGCAGGTCGCCCGGAGCCAGGAAGCTCGGAGCCTCAGCTAAGCTCGAATACTCAAAGAAAAATGGAGAACGCAGGTTTCGAGATGAACGATAGAGGAAGCCAGCCTAATCAAAGAAATCGAGGTTCCCGAGGTAACTCAACGGACTCGATCGCAGATCAGAGAGATGAAATCGAGGAGCTAAAATCCCAGAACGAACAGATAATCGAACTTCTGAAACGTATCAGTAACAGCTTGGCTGACGGCCAGAATGGCTCTGGAGGCCGTAATCGCGGCGGGAGACGGAGCGGTCGCAGATGAATATTGAAGCAGAGCTACCGGAAGACTTCGATGAACTATCCGATGAGAAAAAGGTCGAAGAGCTGGAAGAACTTGAGAAAAAGATAGATGATACTGATGACGCTGGAATGGTGAAAAAACGGATGATCCAGGAGCTAAAACGCAAATACTCTAGCTAAGTATCCAAGTAAACATTAATCCGCCTTTGGCAAACAGTATTAACGCAATTATCTCCTTAAAACCTCCCAGCAATGGGGGTTGACCTACGAAAAGAATTCCTGCGCTCATAACGTCGGCGAAGCCGAATACTATCCCGGAGCCGGGCGGGAAAACTCTGAACTTCAACATTGTACCAACTCCCTTGAATATTAACACAGAGGCGTGGGCTGTGGCAAATACTTCTGGCAGCGGCGATACTGTGAACCACATCAATACTCCTATCGCGAGATCGAAGGCTCCGATAGGATCCGGTCTAAGCATTGAGTTCTGAAAGAACTCTCACTGTTTTAAACAGTTCTATTCAAGCTCGATTACTTTATCAGCAGCGTTCTTCAGCGCTGTAGAGAATCCTGGCTCCATTCCTACGACCACGGTCTTTTTCCCATGCTCCTTTGCCTTTTGGATAACAGGTAGGAAGTCCGTATCTCTTGTAACGATTACAACGGTGTCGATGCTGTCGTTGAAGACTGCTTCCATTGCGTTGACTGCCATGTAGACATCGACATCGCTTTCCTTGTCTTTCTCTCCGCCTAGTCCGAGTGCTGCTTCGAATCCCTGTGATACGATCGCCTCGATAAGTTTCTCGGAGGCATACTGGTTCAAGAATACTTTGCCGATTTTTAGATGTCCGAGTTCTTCTACCTCTTCTCTTAGTCTGTCAAGATCCAGGTCGAACTCTTTGCGGATTACGTTCGGTCCGTCGACGTAGACTGCTACGTTCGGTTTGTTATCGACCCTGGATTTTACTCTTTCGAATACCATAATTAAACGATTGAATCGAGGAGTTAAAAACCGGTCGCCTGCCGAGTAGCCCTGCCTCCGGTCACTCCGGATCGAACCCTCTCGGAGAGTTCAATGCTCTGGTTTAAACAGTTTTTTGGCGTTCTCCGTTGTCTGGCCCATAACTTGCTGCGGCGACATGTCTTTGATATTACCTATCTTTTCTGCGCTCTCAAGTACGTGTACCGGCTCATTCCGTCCGTCTGGATAAAGGAACGGCGAATCGGTCTCCAAAAGCATAGAATCCAGTGGAATATTTTCAGCTATTTTTTGGACGCGTGAAGAGTAAAGCACTTGGGTTGTAACCCCGATGTAGTCGCCGTTTTCAACTATGCGTTCAGCTAACTCGATTGAACCATTGAAACAGTGAAACATTGCGGTGACATCATACTCTTCTAGAACCTCGATTGCCTGTTTTTCCGCCGATCGGGAATGTATGACAACCGGTTTATCCAGTTCCTCAGCTAGTTCCAACATCTCACGGAAGACTTCCTCTTGATGCTCTTGGAGATCTTCATCGGTTACGTGATGGTGATCGAGACCGATCTCTCCGATCGCCACAGGACGCCAGTCTCTTACCTGATCCTTGACCTCATCTAGTTCATCGAAACTGTCTGTAAAGGTAGGGTGAAGACCATAGTTAGGCACGAGAAGTTCTTCGGACTCACATAGCTCTTTTACCGCCTGGTTGCGCTCCGGGTCACACCCGGCGACGACAACGAACTCAAGTTCGTCTTCACAGCGTTCTATAACTTCGTCTCGATCCTCATCGAACCTATCAAAGTCGAGATGGCAGTGACTGTCAACAGGTCTCATCCAAGTAACTCGTCAATATTCTCGTCAGAAGTAATTTTCAGCTTCCATTTGCCCTGAGTTGCTTCATGGGATTCGATCTGTACTTTGTACGAGGTTTCCGTTCGCTGGTTGACGATCTCTGCGTCCACAGAGCTGTTCTGTGCTGGAAGCTCGATACCTCGCTGCGCATAATCTTCTCTTATATCCTGGTAGGTTCCCGATACAACTCCTTCGTATACCGTCGGTGCCGAAGCACAGCTGTTACGTCCG
This sequence comes from Candidatus Nanohalococcus occultus, assembly GCF_029207735.1. Classification (NCBI taxonomy): domain Archaea; kingdom Nanobdellati; phylum Candidatus Nanohalarchaeota; genus Candidatus Nanohalococcus; species Candidatus Nanohalococcus occultus. The sequence continues at coordinate 587,926 of NZ_CP104395.1, read as the reverse complement.
CCTTCCACTTTATTCCAGCCTTCCGGAAGGTTCCGTACGTCTATCTTCTGTGTATCGTCGGATCTCATTTTCTACTCTCCTTTTCGAGTCTGGAGCCTGTTGCTCCTTTCTGACCCATGTATTTTGAATCTGATTTCTCTCCGTAAGGATTTTCAGCCTCCGAAGTCATTTTCTCGAAAGCTACCTGACAGATCCTCTCTTCCGGATAGATTGTGATCGGTACGTTACCGAGGTTCTGGATCTCCAGGGTGATCTGGCCGTCGAAACCGGCATCGACGAAACCTGCGGCCGTATGCGGAATCAAACCGAGTCTGGCGTAACTTGACCGGCCTTCGATCCGTGCGACCATGTTGTTTGGTACTTTCAGGCTTTCAAGCGTGGAGCCTAGTACGAACTCTCCGGGATGGATGACCATTCCTTCTTCTGCTGTAACCTTCTTCGATTTTTTCAGTTCGCTGTAATCGTCCATCTCCTTGGTATCGATTGCCTTGATCTTCCGGGTCTCAAGTATTCCGAACTCGTATCCCAGCCGGAGATCGAAAGACGACGGTCCGAGCTGTAGGTCTTCATCTATTTCCGGTCCTTCATCTACGTATACTGCGTTTTCTTCAATTATTTCTTTGAGATGTTTATCGGAGAGTATAGCCATACTTGTCATATCCCGTACCAGTTATTTTATTCGTTCCGAGAAAATATGTTCGTGTGAAATATCTAAAACTTGTGAGTTTGCTGATACTTTTAACCGGCTTGTCGGCGGGCGAGGTATTCTACGAAGTGGATGCTGACTCGAAAAGCTTGGAGGTGGCTTCATCAGTCAAGCTTGAATGTGATTCTGATGGGTCGGGCTGTCCTGTAAGCCGGTGGACGGCAAGGCTCTCGGTTCCGGCTTCCGCACAGATACAGGATGTTTCAAGTGAAAACGGCGAGGTACTTGACTACGAACGTACCGGTAATACTTTGACGGTTAGAACCGAGACGCCGCCAACCAGATCCGAGCTGATAAATGTAGAGTATGTCATCGATCGGAACGCCCAGAAGGTAACTGAAAATCTTTACACGCGTTCGATCAGCCTCCCGGGTTTCTCCGGCGAGCAGACATCTGGGACGCTGACAGTCCAGGATTTTATCTCCGCAAGGTCAGGCAACGGCTTCCGTTACTCGGTGGATAAGAACACTGTTAACTTCACCGGAACAGGAGCCACTAACTTCGTCACCGCCTTCGGTCAGGGAGATAAGGCAGAGTACTTCGAGTTCTTCGGCAAACCGGTTGAAAACTCTTCGAAAGCCTATAAAATTTCTGTCGGGACTTTAGGAGTTACCAACAGGTTCGAACGTTTCCCGGCCGCAGTAATAGATACCAGTGTCTATAACAGAACGGTCAACGAATGGAGTGCCGGCCAGTACACTAACGCAACTATCTATCTCAGAGACGGTCTCGGGGAAGATGAGAAACCGGTCTTGGCTCATGAAACCGTCCACGGCTTAAACGACCAGGCGCTTGGATGGCGTTCTCGTAGCTCATGGTTCGATGAGGGAACTGCTAAATACGTAGAGTTTTTGGTCCGAAAATCCAGCGGTGATTACACCCGGGAGGTCTTCGGAGAGCCGGTAAGCTATACTAGGAACCGGGAAGGCCGACGTTACCGTTATACCTTGCCTTCGGAAGGAGATAAGGATCGGCTGTGGGCTTACTATGAGTCCAACAGCTCTTGGATGAAAAACTGGGGTCCGAAACAGGGCAACAGGGAGTTCGGCTATGCCTACAGCGAGCTAGTGGTACGTAACTACGTCCGGAACGGAGGCCGTCTAAGCCAGCTTTACCAGGATATCCGGGATGAAAGCTACAGGACGGATGAGGAAAAATGGCGCGGTCTTTCCAAGTACGTAGATACCACGCCATGTAAGTATGAATCTCGGGATAGATTTGATAGCTGTCTAGATGAGTTAAACAGTTTCGATTACCCGGTTTATACCGTTACAGATATCAAAAAGACTAACAGATCTCTTAACGTCCAGCAGCTTGAGGTAGAGGAACCGGAGCCGGTCCGGAGACCGGAAAGCATCGAGGTACAGAGAGCGAGTTCCTGGCTGGATGGTTTTTTCGAGAGCCTGATGGGCTTTTTGAACTCTTGGAAGTGATTAACTAATATGATTGAACAGCAAATAATCGAGTTAATCCAGCAACACGGGGTTCTGGCTGTAATGGCCGGTGCGATGATCGAAGAGATACTTGTACCGATTCCTTCACCGCTGATTCCGATGGCGGCCGGTTCGATAATACTTGAACCGTACAGTATGGTACAGACTGCTGCTTTACATGCGTTTTTCATCATTGCGTTACCGGCCTCGATCGCCTCGGTAATTAGCTCGTATTTCGTCTACGCAATAGCGTACTTCGGCGGCGAGCCGATTATCAGGAGGTACGGCAAGTACCTTGATCTTCGCTGGGATGAAGTCCAGCAGCTTGAAAGACATTTCGGCGGCCGACGGGAAAAATACCTCGTATTCGCTTTCCGAGCTATTCCGATAGTCCCGCTTTCACTTGTATCCGGAGCGGCAGGCTTGTTCCAGATGGAATGGAAAAGCTACAGCGTCTGGACGTTCATGGGAATGTTGCCAAGGAACTTCGCGCTGGCTATGCTGGGCTGGTACTTTGCCGACAGCCTGATCCAGATCTCAACGCAGATCAGCTCGGCGTCAAGAGCAGTAGCAGTTCTTACAGTCGCAACAGTTGGAGGATTCATTCTCTACAGGAAAACCCAGTCACTTTACAAGTACCTGCTATTCGAGAAATTCTAAAAAGAAAGAACAAAGAGTAAGGAGAAAAGTTACTCTGACTCTCCGCCCAGAATCGAGTTCGCTACCATTTCATCGGCGGAAAGCTCTTCCAGCCCTGTGTCTGTGACCTCTCCATCGTAGCCGGCTCCGGTGTTTTCAACCGTGTAATCTCCATCTCTGATCTGGTTCATCTCTTCTCTTACAAGATAGTTATCGTTGTCGTATTCGTCTACTCCCATTTTCCACATTTGAGTTCAGCAGACAAAAATTCAAAAGTATTTACGGCAGTATATATTTCAGTATTTTGACTCTCTTTTCTCAGCTTCAGAAAGCGATTTCCTTATCTGGCTGTTAGCCTCTTCGGTTACGGCTTTATCGTGGCCGCAGTACATCTGCTCTACATCCAGCTCGGTGATCTTCTGGATTGATTCAATCAGAAGTTCTCTATCACCTTCCTCCAAGTCGGTCCGGCCGAATCCGCCGTCCGGGAAAAGAAGATCTCCGGCGAAAAGAATTCCTGACTCCGAGTAAAGACAGATCGAATCATTCTTGTGACCGGGAGTATGGAAGACTTCGAAGGATTCGCCGCACAACTCGATTTCATCGCCCTCAGAGAGTTTCTCAGCCGAGGTATCCAGATTCTCCGGCTCGAAGGCATAGACCTCCGGACCGAACTTCTCTACGGTCTCTGGTAGGTTATCTACGTGATCGTAATGAGAATGAGTGATAACGACTTTATCGATTTCTTCGAGCTTCTCAATGGCTTTCCACGCATCTCCGGTTCCAACATCTATCAAAACAGTTTGTCCGTTGGATAGTTTCCAGATGTTTCCGGTGAAATCTTCGGCATCTTCCGATAGGTTCTCGATCTCCATAACTGGAGTTGTGGAGTTAAACTGTAAGTAACTTAGCCGGTTTAGCGGATCCGGTACCTTAGAATCGCTGCGATACCTCCCATGTTGTAGAGCCGGCGGCCCTGTTCGTGGTCGGTAGATATTAACTCTAGGCTGCTTCCCATCTGTTCGGCTTTTTCATCCATTATATCGACTATGTCGGTCATCTGCTCGAGGTCCATCTGTTCGCCGCATTCATCGCATTTTACGTTCTCGCTGATCTTGGCTTCTTCCTCGTAGACCTCTTTTTCGTGTTCGTTCCCACAGATGTAGGTCGCACGGTAATGGTTGAAATCTTCGCTGATCAAAACAGTATCAACCGCACCCATGTCCATGGCTTTGATGACCTGCTTGAGTCCGTACTCGGATTTCCCGTTTTCCTCTTTCAGGTTCTCGAAGAAGCTTTCAACCAGGTTCTTTTCCTTTACCGCGGAAGCATCCTGAAGTGACTCTTCGGCCTTCTCTACGAGTTCTTCCAGCGCTTCCTCTCCCGAGTAGTTCAAGGACTTTACATCGATCAGCTCGTCTTTCAGCTCTTGGTGCATGTACTCATCGACAAACTTGTCTTTGGTCCATCCCGGTCCTCCGACGAGAATGCCGAGAAGCTTGCCTTCACGGGCTTTTTCCAGGAAAGCGGTTTTCGCATTGTCGTTGATATCCTTCATGAAGGTTTTCAGCATCTGCTTTCGTATACGGGCGAATCTCTGGGCTGACTGTCCTCCTGCCCGGGTCTTCCCCGGTACTTCCGAAGACATCTTGTACTCTGTCTTGATCGAGGAACCCTGGAGGTATCCGATCGCCGCCTCGTTTTTATCCAGCACGATCAGTCCGTAGACTCTATCGTCTACGATCATCTGTTTTAACGGCTCCAGTACGAACTCCTTGTCGCATCTGTACCTTCTGGACTCGATTGTCTGCGGCGGATGAACCTCCCAGATCTGGATATCCGGACGACCCTCCGTTTCGCTGACGTTTCCGGCGAAAAGCACCACTCCGTTTTCCGGTGTCTCGTGTTCTTCTGAGACCTTACGTGCGATCTTCTCCAATGCTCCCTGTACGTTTTTCCGGGTGTGTTTGGACTTGATCGATTCGGCCTCGGAAGCCTCGGAAGTAACAAAGTCAGAAATCTTCGACATGTCGTATCCTGCCGGGATGTAAAGCGATACTAGCTCCGTGTTCCGTCCGCGGATGCCTTCCAGCTTCTTGATCAACTTTTTCAGCTGGTACTTGTTCATCGAGTTAGATTTTTCTTCGCTCATAACCTACTTTCCGGGCTGAAGTCTTTTAACCTGTCCGAATCGAACCAGCTCTTCGTAACTGACTTCAGCCGCCGGCTGTTCCGAACACTCTATGAAGGAAGATACTCCAGAAGCTTCCGATGGGAGATCTCCGAGTACTCGAAGTCGTTAGTGAAAATCTCCAGGGTCGCGGTTCCTTCAAACTCCTCGAGTCTTTCACAAGTTTGTTCCCAGTCGATATCTCCGTGTCCTACCGCTACATGTGAGTCGCTGCCGCCCATCGAATCCTGGATGTGTAGGTGTGAGATGTTCTCGGAAGCTTCCTCAAGTATCATGTTGATTCCTTCCTGTTCGTCCTCCGCGTAGGCATGTCCGGTGTCTATACAGAGTGAGATATCGAGTTCTTCGGCAAACTCAGGTAGGTCCTCTAAGTCCATAGCCTTCGATGCTCCGAACGGAATGTTCTCATAGACAAGTTCGACTCCGTGTTTTTCCTCTAAAACCTTCAGTTCTTTGATCTGGTCTTTCAACTCTTCCAAGACGTCTTCGCGGTCCTGTCCGTGACGTGTATTCAGGTGGACAACCGCTTTCTCCGCACCTAGTTCAGCGGAAAACTCCAGCAGTCGATCGTAGTAGTTGTAAAGTCCGTCGTTTAACTCGGGTACGGTCGTAGCTAGGGGCTGTCGGAAAGGAAGATGGATTATAAGATCTAGATCGTTTTCCTCCAGGTCTTCTCTAAGTGATTCTGTATCGATCTCCTCGAGGGATACCTCCATCTCTCCGATCGCGATCTCTACGAAATCAAAGACAGCTGGTATCTCTGCTACGTCTTCTATTTCCGGTCCTACGCTTCCTCCGAACCTCATTTTATCACCGCCATGATTCCTTCGTGTTCGATCATCTCGCCTTCGCCGGTAAACTGTTTTTCCTCGATTACATCGAACTCTTCAGGTTTTAGCTTCTCATCGGCTACTTCCAGGTGTCCGTCCTCTATCATCCACTCGTTGTTGCTCAAGGCTGCTTCTAGCTCTCCGACCTTGTCTCCGTACTTCGGTCCGACCTTCGAGTAATCCAGTTTGATCTCCGATATCTGGGATTCGACCTCCGGTCGTCCGTCTTTCATCGCCAGTTCTTCGATGTGCATGGTTCCTTTGATCTCTTCTTCGAAACCTTCAACGTTCGAATAAAGCTCGACTTTTCCTAGTTCGGCGGTTGGAGACATCTGGTTGCTGGTTTTGTACTTTCTCAACGCAGAAATAGCCTTGAAAGCGTTTTCTCCCCTCTGTACATCAGCTTTGATGCCTGTCTTTTCCGGCCACCGGCTTAGATGAATGGACTCTCCATCGTACATCTCCGAGTAGACTTGTTCTGTTACATGGGAGATGATCGGTGCGAACATCTTCAGATACCTTTCATGGACTCTACGTAGTGTATGTTGGGTTCCACGGTAATCGCCTGTATCAAGCTTCTGTTTTGAGACCTCGAGATAATCCCCGCAGAATGTATCCCAGAAACTACTCCGTATCTTGTCCCGTGCTTTCGCGAACTCGTAGCTCTCGAAATGTTCGGTGACTTCTTCTAGCAGTTCATCGGTTTTAGCCAGCATGAACTTATCCATCTCGGAAAGATCGGATTCTTCGACCTCAATGTCTTCATCCGATAGCTGTTCGACGAGCTTCGAGGCGTTCCAGATCTTTCTCATCAGTTTCTCTCCGGAGACAAGTTCCTTTTCCTTGAACGGGAAGTCATCTCCTACCTTTGAGCCGGCAGCCCAGTAACGGGCCGCATCAACAGGGAACTCCTCTAGAACTTCCTTCGGTGCTACAACGTTCCCACGGGACGTACTCATCTTCTCGCGGTTTTCATCCAGTACGTGTCCGTGGTTCATAACCGAGTCAAACGGCACTTCGCCGGTATGCTCATAGCATTTTACAACGGTGTGGAAAAGCCAGAAGCTGATGATGTCGTGTCCCTCCGGTCGGACATCGAAGCTGTAAAGCTCCGGACGACTCATCTCGTACTCTTCGGTTTCCTCATTCCAGTCCCATCCAGCATTAACCAGTGGTGTTAGTGAAGAGGTCGCCCAGGTATCGAATACGTCTTCTTCTGCCTCGAACTCCTCGCATCCACAGTCCGGACATTCTTCGAAAGGTGGTTCGTCCTCGAGTGGATCGACCGGCAAGTCCTTTTTCGCGGCCAGTACTTCCTGTCCGCAGTCTTTACAGTACCAGACAGGGAACGGAATCCCGGAATCGCGTTGACGGGAGATACACCAGTCCCATTTCAGGCCTTCAATCCAGTTAGTGTACCGGGTCTTCATTTTCTCCGGGAACCATTCCATCTGGTCGCCGGCATCAAGGTACTTTTCCTTGTTATCAAGTATCTCTACGTACCACTGTTCGGTTACCATGAACTCGATTCCTGTATCGCATCTTTCGTGGACCTGTACGTCGTGGGTGATCCGTTCACGGTCCAGGAGATAACCTTCTTCGTCTAGATCTTCAACTATTTTCTTTTTCATAACCGAGGAATCGATTCCCTCGTATTTTCCGGCCAAGTCTGTCATTGTACCAGATTCATCGATCGCGGTCCTCAACGGCAAGTCATGTGCCTGGTACCACTCGATGTCTTTCTGATCTCCGAAGGTACAGACCATTACAACACCGGTACCGGTCTCGATATCAACGTCTTCATCTTCTATAATAGGTACCTCGTAATCGAAGATCGGGACCTTGACCTTTTCCCCGGCAAGATGTGCGTTGGCTTCATCTTCCGGATGAACCATGATTGCCACACAGGCCGGTAAAAGCTCCGGTCGAGTGGTAGATATTACAATCGAGCCGTTTCCTGAGGCCATCGGGAACTCGATGTCGTTGAAATGCGCCTGCTGTTCCATGTCCTCGGTTTCAACCTGGGAGATGGCTGTCTCACAGTCAGGACACCAGATCGCTGGAGCCTTTTTCCTGTACTCTCGGCCTTTATCGTACAAGTCAATGAACGATAGCTGGCTGATTTTCTGTACCCGTGGCTCGATTGTCTTGTAAGTATTCGTCCAGTCATGGCTTACGCCCAGTGACTGCATGTTTTCTGTAAACTGATCTTCGTACTCTTTACAGACTTTTCGGCATTTTTCCTGGAACTCTCTGCGAGTAAAGTCCTGGTGTCGGATTCCAAGCTCTTTTTCGGTCAAACGCTCGCTTGCGATTCCGTTATCATCGTAGCCGAATGGCTGGAAGACCTTTTTCCCTCTCATACGCTGGAAACGTGCCTGGAAGTCCTGAAGTGTCTGGCCGTACAAGTGACCCATGTGAAGGCTTCCTGACACGGTTGGTGGCGGAGTGTCTATCGAGAACACTTCTCGTTCGTTTTCTGCTCCGGGGTATTTGAACGTCTCTTCTTTAACCCATTTTCTCTGCCATTTTGCCTCGACCTTTTCCGCGTCGTAATCTCCTTCCGGCATTATTTTGTTAACCTCTACAGTTAGAACCTCTGGGATTGATTCTTAAAACAGTTGGAGTATACCAGAAAAGATAGACTTGTTGTTACATATGAGTAACTATTATAAGGCTGCGGTTACAATATAGGTATATGGTCTCAACCCAATTCCACCACTGGTCTGACGCACATGGATCGGCAGATGAACAGGATATACAGTCTGTAAATGGGCATGTGGTGGAGACTGGCGATGCGATCTACATGGGCGATCATGACAATCTTTATGATCGAGCCAAAGCCCTTGACTCTGAGTTTGAGGCCAGAAGTGATTCTGACGCAGAGTGGGATTTCATGCCAGGCAACCACGATATGACTGGCAAGCACGGTCACGTACCTACATACGATGAGGTCAGAGAACAGATTGATGATGATACCTCGGTTTATACAGAGCTTACTGGCAAAGAAGGTGAAGACCCTGAGGATGCCGAAAGCATTTTTGATGTAATTATAGCCCAGCACGATGGCGTAAACGATGTTAGAAACTCGGTAGTTGAGAAAGAAGATCACGTATTTTACTTCGGAGACACACATCAGGACCCTGAACTACCTGGAGAACCCGGTGACAAAGATGGCGGATTCGGATACGACTTTGAAGAGATAGCCGGAGAGCTGGAAGAAGACGATCCAACCGAAGACTTCGGTGTCTGGGACTATGTAGATCCAAGAAACTGGGGAACAGTCTACAAGTCAGTTACCGGCGGATTCAACACGGATGTTGATCCTGAAAGCTTAGACTATAGAGACGTTCCGGATGAACTAATCACAGAAGAACACAAAGAATACAGAGAAGAGAAACAGGCGATTGAAGAAAAACTCGCAGAATATGACAAACCGGTAATCCTAGCGGATCACGCGGTAACAAGAGACGAAGAATGGAAGTACGGATCCGACATCAACAGAGATCTGGCAGAATCCGGAGCTGTAGATATGGTTCTAGGAGGCCACGACCACGGAAGCGGAGACAAAACAGTAGGAGATGCTAAGGTCATCAACTCTGCTTTAGGTGCTTCCGAAGTTGAACTTCAAGGCGGCATGTACGAAGATCATAGCTACGAACAGATCTTTGAAGATCCTAGAGAACGTGTTCAAAGGCAGGCACAAGAACAGCAAGAGCAGCAATCACAAGAAGAAGCATCTCTTGTCGAAGGACTGATGGAGGATAAAGGTTACGAACAGAATGAGGCCGAAGCATACATAGAAGGCTATAAGTTCGCTCAACAGCAGTTCCAGCAACAGGTACAAGCACAGAGAGCGCCTTCAGCACCGGGAACAGATACAAATCAGACGGCTGAAGCAGGAGCATAATAGCAGCTATCGATAGACCAGGCAGCCGCCCAGTAACCTACATTATTCTTTATTTCTTCCTGTAATCTTGTTTTGAACGAGTTATTTTTCCAAAGGAGTCTCTAAATCGATCGTTCTGATCGCTGTTCTTACAGCTGCGACCGAAGCATGTGCCTAGAAGTCACCGAGGCTTCGGTTCCCGGGGAAACTCATCCCGTCCTCGGCGAAGGTAATTTTCACGTCTGTCTGTTCTTTCAACCACTCTTTTTGCGCTTCCATGTCCGAGTCCAACATTGCTTTCCCGAAATGGGTTAGAAGGCATTTTTCCGGCTGAACTGCTTCCAGAATCTTCGGTACGTCGCTGATACCGGTATGGCTTGGAACACCACGATCCTTCGGACGAGTACAGTAAATTACAAGCCAGTCACATTCTTCGTAAAACCCGAGTAGCTCTTCGGAAAACTCTGTATCCGTCCAGAAACCAATGGTTTTCTCTCCTTTTATCTTTAGTCCTGCGGTTTTCGGATCGCCGTGGAACATGTGCTGGCTTTCGATAGTTACGTCCTTGAACTCGAAGCTTGAGCCTTCCTCCAGTGTTTTTACATTCAGGCATAGTTCTTGGTGGAAGTTCGATATACATTGTTCGATGTCGCCGTAGCTGTTCAAAGCGGTTTCGTTCGCGAAAAGGTTCCCTGGTAGCTTGGCGGCCTCTGTCATCATCTCGATTATGGCTTCTGCGTCGTTTGCGTGATCCAGATGTGCGTGTGAGACAATCACTGCCTCCGTCTCCAATGGTTCTTCGATCTCTTCATGGTTCCAGACAAGTGCGCCTGGCCCGGGATCAATATGTATCTGGGTTTCCTGTGTTTCAACTACGATTCCTCCGGTCCGACGGTCTTGTTCTCCGGTCGCGTATCTTCCGCCACCTGTTCCGAGAAAGTTAAGCTTCATAAAAAACTTTTATCGGAGAAAACTCAAAAACAGAGAGGTCCTTGAACCGGAACCTCTCGAACAAGAATAGAGAGCCTAAAGGTAATCGGACGTATAGGCTCCTTTGTCAAGCTCCCGGACGTTTTCATAATATTCCAGTTTCCTCAATGCTTCTCCGTAGAGGAAATGTGCTTTGTTGTCGTCCAGATCGTCTCGGTACTCGTGTTTTGAGGCGTCTTCAAGAAGAGATGCCGCCTGTCCGTGTAATTCCAGAGCTTCCTTGTCGGATAAGTTCTCTACGGAAGCCTGTGCCATCTTCGAGATCACATCTTGTTTCACGTCCTTCATGGGGTCCATAGCCTAAGTTGTCTCCTGGTTTACAAGTTAGTTCTGCCCAATTAAACGGCTTTGCTCAAGAATTCTTTTTGAACACGAACTTTTTGAATAGAGATCTAATTTTGCTGTGGCAGATATCTAACCAAAACATGTTTAAAGTGTTACTGCTAGGTGGTAAATATGAAAGAAGTAAAGCACATAGGCGATCCGGTACTAACTCCGTCAACTGAAGATTGGGGAGGGAAAGGAGCAAACCTACTCGAACTCGCACAGTTCAATAACGTACCTCCAGGCTTTATTGTAAACGCTGACGGCTACGACGAGTTCGTCCAGCAATCCGAAATACAAGGACTAGAATGGATCGACAACGACGGAGATGTAGACCTCGACTGGATTCAAACTAATAGACAAAGAGGAGATGTTACTCTTTCGGAAATCCAAGACACTACTCAAGAAATATTCCTAAACAACCAGATACCTTCAAACTACGAAGCAGAGATTGACGAAGCACTACAAGACTACGAACCAGAATTCTTTACAAGAAGCTCCGCAGTCAACGAAGACGGAGAAGACAACTCAGGAGCAGGAAGGCTCGAAAGCTTCGGTCCTATTTCAAATAACGGAGGGGTTATAGCCAGTGAAGAATTCTTATCGGGAGATATTAGATACTCAAACGCCAAAAATGGAGTTTTCAAAGGCATAAAAGCAGTTTATTCGACAGCGTTCAGTGAGACGGCACTTAACTACTTATTGGACAATGATATGGAAAGCTTCGGCGGAGTTGCTGTACCAGTACAGGAAGCCATAGATACTGCTTCTGGAGGAGTAATATTCAGTGCACATCCTAATGGAGACCCACAAAACGTCTATATGGAGCTCTGTGAGACACCTGGAGATGCGGTAGAGGATGGAGAAAGAGAGCGCATAGAAGTCGAAATGGATAGGCCTGAAAGTCCTAGAGCAGAAGCTGAAGCTACAGAGATGGATCATAAAAACAAATATCCTTTTGAATCAGTTTCTATAATTTCAGAGAGTCAAGTAGAGGATCTCGCTGAGAAGGCAGCAAATATTCAATCAACTTATGACTCACCTATGGATATTGAAGCGGCTTACGACAATGAAGGAAATCTCTGGGTGCTTCAAGGAAGACCAATCACAGTTGATGGATACGATCAACCAGCTTTCGATATGCCAGGCGACATCGAACCTCCGACAAATGAAACACTAGCTGAAACTGAAACAGTTGCAAATCATGGCATTTTAGAAGCGCCTGCTCTAGTTGTTAGAGACACTGATCCAGACGGACTTTACGATACGGACCCAGTAGATGAACAATATAGAGATGTTAGGAATGAGATTAGGGAATATGATTCGGAATTCTCAGACGGATATATCTTAGTCACAAATATCATGAGTAATGAAATACAGAATTTGACAGAAAACATGGAGGCGATAGTTGGCAGTGATTCAGGTAGAAGTTGTCATGCAACCACTGTTGCAGCAGAAGAGGGAACAATGTACATGGGGGCACTCGAAACAGACATAGAAGAAAGTCTTGAACACGGCGATCCTCTCTACATGGCAGTAAACGGCCACGAAGGAGAACTATATGACGGAAGTGATTCTCTGTGAGTGTAAACTCGCCTGAGTCTGATAATGAGTGGGATTTTTACAGCCTTGAAGGAATAGGGTGGGATATAGATGAGAAGGATGATTTTTCAAATGCCGAATTCAGATATGATGGGGATATTTCCAGTCTAGACGAATTCAAGGTAAGAGATAGAGAGGAAAACGGATTATTCAAAAACATTGACGGTATCGGCGATACTTGTTCGTACGGCGAGTTTATCGAATCTGCCACTAGAGAGATCATTGAAGCTCAAAAAACCCAAAGAAACGTAGGATTTTACTTTACGGTAGACCAGGAAGTCCCTAAGGAAGATATTACAGAATTTCTGACCAAATTACCTGTGGTGGCTGAAGGAAACAATCCTTCTTATAATCAAGCTTTAGGCACCTCAATTGTAAGTGGCCTGGCAGCGGTTGGAGCAGGTGCAGCCGTCTTATCGGGAACACAACTCCACGACCCTTTAATGGGCATAAATGCGCTTGAAGTTTTTGCTGGAACGACTTCAGCACAGGCAGCAAAATCTATTTACGATTTGAAAAAAGAAGAAAAGGATTTCCAAACCGAAATACAGTCAAACCTAACGATTGGGGAAATCGAAACAATTCCAGAAGGGCGCCAAACCTATTTCCTGAATTATGACACGGGATCTGGATGGGGGAAATCAGTGATTGCTCCTCTTGACTACGATGGCTCAGAAAACGGAGGGATGATCTAATGGCTGCTGCTCAGAACATAAACACTCCGGATACTGGAGAAAGAGAACAAGATGTCTATTCGCCAAGAAGCGAAGCAGATTTGGAACAAATAATAGATAGGATGGAAGATGTAGAAAACGAAGATGTGGAAGATGCAGTAAGACAAGTTAGCGAAATCGCAGACGAAAACTTGAGAGGCGTAGTAAGAAACCACTTCCAAGCACCAATCAGAAGCCTCAACAACCCAGAAGAAAATACAGTAGAACTTGAAGACGGAACAGAAGCACAGGTAGTAGGAGAAGAATACTTCGTAAATCAGAACCTCGATGGATTCCAAGACGTAGGAAACATTAAGTGGTGGACTCTAATGGATGAAGACTCCTACAGAGAAGAAACAAGAAATGTAAGAAATAGAGATGGCGTAAATAGAGGGCTTGAGCATCTACAGCTAGATAATGAAGGCGATATTCACAGCTATCGCATAGAACTAGATGGAGAGCCACTTAACCCTGAACAGACACAGAGACTCGCAAGAAACCTCAGAATTAGGCAGGACAACGCTGTTTTTGAAAGAAACCAGGTTCCTAGAATGATGCTGGAAAACAATAACGTAGGAGAAGCAGTAAGATCGGAGGATATTGAAAGAAGAGAGTTTGAAGAAGGATATGAACAAGCAAGAGAGATAGGATTAGTCAGCGAAAACGGAAACCTGACTCTGAAAGGGTGGTTGTCAGCAGTCGACCTCGAAGCTCCAGACATTCGAAGCCTTGAAGACAAAGATGATGTAATATCTTTTGCTAACCTAGAAAAAGAGCATATTCCAGGAGAAGTTGAAGAATTTACAGAGGTCGGCAATGTAAATCTAACATTTACAATCCCTGAAGGAAGATATGCGGACGAAGAGAGGGTTGGAGACTATGATACAGGAGCAACAGTGGATAGAACAGACAGGTATACCGAATTTGAGACAGAAGAACTTGTGGAAGATATAGTATTTGGTACAGGATTCGGAGGGTTTTCAATCTCAGATATTGAGGAAGGAGATTTAAGAGAACTCAACAGCAAAGATGTTGAGAAAGTAGCGGAACTAATGGAGAATGATCCTTTCACTGAAGAAGCATTCCTCAACTCCAGATATGAAGAAAGAATCCTCGACATGTTTGAACAAAATAATGCTAAGGCAGAAAACCTAGAGATTGAAAATGCCGAATACAGAATCAAGACACTAGAAGAACTGGATAACTGGTCAGAATACGCCAACAAAGGCGAAGAACTAGGAGAGATTCTGAGCGACTTCGGATATTCCACTCAAGAAGAACTAATAGAAGACGCCGGATGGGATGAAGAATTGAGGAAAATAGATGAAAACTTCGAGGAAGCAGAAGCGAAAGTTGTCGAAGACAAAGATAGTGACATACAGTACATCGAAGCCGTATTTGAGGATGAAGAAGAATCCGATTATCGTACTCCAACAGAAGCTAAACAAAGTGTTTTCAGTAGCTGTAACCACCTTTCTTTAGAGGTGGAAGACGGAGAACTGAAGGATGAAACAGATCATGAGATACCTATCAGCAATCTTATCATTTCAAGCTACCAAGAAGAACTACAGGAAAATGAAGCCAGTATTGTAATAAATAGAAACATCTCTTGGAGAGATACCAAGAACCACAGCCCTGATGAGTTCGGAAAACTAGGTTCAAGAGGTGTGGAGTACGACCTTGGTTCTCTTGAACAGTACAGCGACGAATTCCAAGAGGACATAGAGAAAATGGCTGAAGAAGAACTAGTTGATTTAGAAGAGGAAGATGGTTCTAGCTACATGAAAACGAGAGATAAAAAAGCCTTGGAAGCAAAGGCTGAGTTCGAATACTCCGTAGATAGAATAGTGCCTAACAACCTTGAGGTCGAAGCTTCATACCAACGGGATCCAAACGGAGTCGCTTCTAACGATGCTCTCAGAGAGATCGGTGCCGCACTTGACCCAATGAACTTTGATTCTAAGGCGTACGAAGACATAGAGGTTGAAACCGAGTTTGAATATACAGAAGCTCAGCAAGCTTCAGCAATATAGCAGTTAACTGTTTCAAGACTCAATATTCTGGTTGTATTCTGTTTTTGTTGGTTTGGTGTACTGTTACGGCGATGTTGTGGTTTAGTATTTTGAGCAGTGTTTCCTTTCCAGTTGGCTTCTATGCTTTCTGCTGTTCATGTCTTCTCCGAATTTTTGTTTGATCTGTGGAATACTGTTTTCTTTTTGTTAGTTTCTCTGTGAGGTCTGTTTTGGGCTTTTTGAACACAGAGTCAAGTTTTTGAACAGAACCTGCTTTTTGAACAAAGCCCAATTAAACGAAAACTTTATATAGTTACCATGAGTAAGTAACAATTAAGACAATGGAAAATGTTTACCAACAAGTGGCAACAAAAGAACTGGATGATCTCCGTGACGAGTTCGGTCCAAACACCACTGAAAGACACAGCATCGAGGTGAGAACCTGATGATCTTGGAACAAGAGGCTGAAACAGTCGTCAGAGATAGAGTTGTGGAAACCGAGGAAGGATACAGTGTTGTATCTATGGAATATAATATAGAGTTTGGTGATGAGTCAGTGAATGTTTACTCGGATAACCATGAAGAACAGATCGCTGTCGATGAGTACACAACTACTACAGAGATCATCGAGACATTCGAGAGCAGGAAAGAATCTCAGCAAAATCAGGGAAAAGATGCCGATCAATGGCATGTGGAAGCACTAGAGTAAGGAGGTGAGATAATAATGGACAAGGTAGAGAAAGATAATCTCTGGAATATAAAGAAAAGACAAGAGGCGATAAACGATCCCGACTACAATCTGGCGGGCAGTGACGATCTTGAGCTGAGAGGCGGGAGAGTGTACGGAGGCAGAAATTCCACGTACAATGAGATTAAGGAACCAGGAACGGAGGAAGAGAAAGTAGTTGAAGACAATAGCGAAGCCGAAGAACTCTTTAGGTTCGATTAGAGTTCTTCCGCCTTCTCATCAGTTCTTCATATATTGTTTAGCACATACGTGAGGTATGTTGGATATAAGCCAAAGAAGGTGAACTAAAAATGAACAGTACAAAAGATCTTGAACAAGCAGTTTACGATCAAATGGAAGACGCCGGAGTGGAAGTTGTAAACGCACGCATACTGGAAGATATCAGCGATCGGAAGATAAGCTACACTGAGAAGGATTCTAGAGACGATGGCATAGAGACTTTTATGTACATGGATCGGCACGGCAAGGCGGTATATGGCATCCAGAGAGGCCATGTGTTCAAACCCCGTGCCTTGGGCGATGCCAGAGCAGTAGAACAGTATGCTGCGCAGAATCCGCCAGGCCGGACGAGTCAGGAAAATCCGACTGTGAGCGGGGTGGCTTTCAGATCTATTGAGAACACTTTGGATTCTGAAGAGTACCGGCACCCGATGTCACAGGGCATAGAAGCTATGCTGGATGCTCCAGGAAAACCGCCTTCAGGATGGAACAGCGCCCAAGCAAATAGAATAAAGGAAAAAGTTATAGAGGAAAGTTAGCGGACCTTGCTCCCTACCTTTATTTCCTTATCCGTTGTCAGCATCGAGACGTTTCCGTCTTCGTCCTCTGCTGCCAGCATCATACATTCGCTTTTCTCTCCGCGTAGCTCGGCTGGTTCTAGGTTCGCAAGCACAACAACTCTACGGCCGACCAGGTCATCTGCCTCGTAGTGGTTCTTGAGACCGGCACATGTCTGTAGAGTGGCTTCGCCGACGTCGATCTGGACTTTGTAGAGTTTGTCTGCGTTTGGATGTTCTTCAACTTCTTTGACTTCTCCAACCCGGAGATCCATCTCTCCGAAATCTTCGAAGCTTACGGTCTCTTCGTTAAACATACTATCATTTCCTTCTTCAGGTGGCTGTACTTCGATCTTCTCGAATAGCTGTTTGCGCTCTCCGAGCTTCTCGCCCGCTCCGATTCCGCCCAGAAGCGGGTCCTGTAACTCATCGTAGCCTTCCTCGGTATGAATGTCCACATCAAGCATCTCTGCGATGTTCTTCGATGCTTCCGGTGTAAACGGATACATTAAGACGCCCAGTCCGCGGACGATCTGAACTGCTACCTGTAAAACAGGCTCGCGTCTGTCTTCGTTGTTCCAAGGTTCTTCTTTGGACAGGTAACGGTCGCCGACTCTCGCCAACTCGACGGCCTTTTCCACTGCGGTACGGATATCATGGTCTTCGAAGGCTTCGACGTACTCTTCTGTCACTCTCTCGGCTTCCGCAACCGCTTGACGGTCCTCGTACTCAAGCTCTCCGACCGGCACCTCGTTTTCAAACCATTTTTCTGTCAGTGCCAGGGTCCGGTTCACGAAGTTTCCGACGGTATCGTTTAGTACGTTGTTGATCTCGGCTTCGAAGTCATCGAAGGAGAACTTCGCATCGTGTTCCTGCGGTAGGTTTCTAGCGAGGTAGAACCGCCAGTAATCGGCTGGCTGCATCTCCAGTGCGTCTTCGGTCGACAGTCCTTTCCCACGGCTTTTCGAAAACTGTGTGTCCTCAGCCATCAAGAACTGCTGGATAAACTCGTAACTTGGCAAGTTGTAGGTCTCTTCCTCGGTTGAACTCCCCATCAGCATCGAAGGCCAGATAACGGTGTGGAAAATGGTATTGTCCTTTCCAATAGAGTAGTATGTCTCTGCCTCCCCGTTCATCCAGTAATCTTTCCATTCCTCAGAGTCGTCGAAAAGCTCACGGGTGAATCCGATGTATCCGATCGGAGCATCGAACCAGACGTAAAGCACTTTCTCGCTGTAAACGTCTCCTTCAAGCTTTGGAACGTCTCTTCCGGTTTCCTCAATCTTTTCGTTGACGCGTTCGACAGGTATGTCGAATCCCCAGTCAATATCACGTGTGATAGCACGTCTTTCAGTGTTCTCAATCGCGTTTTTGACCTCTTTCAGGGATGAATCCGGTACCGGTGATTCCTCGGCTTCGTCCAGCCATTCAAGCAGCTCCTCTTTGAACTGCGGTAGGTCCAAAAAGAGGTGTTTGGTTTCCTTGAACTCGATGTCCTCGCTGCCGGAGATAGTCGAATGCGGGTTTACGATCTCTTCCGGATCGAGTAACGTTCCGCAGTCATCGCACTGGTCGCCTCTTGCCAATCCGCCACATTCCGGGCATTCTCCTTCAATGTATCTATCCGGGAGGAAGCGATCGTCTTCCGCCGAGTAAGGAAGTCTCTGAGTGTCTTCTTTGATGTAACCGTTCAGATAAAGTTTTTCGAACATGTCGTGGGTCTGGCGTTCGTTGAACTCGCTGTGGGTATTCGAGTAGATCGAAAAATCGATTTCGAATTTGTTTATTACTTCTTTGACTTTTCGGTGGTTCTCGTCTTTGAGATCCTCTACTTCCATGTCGCGTTCCATTGCCTCTAACTCGAGAGGTGTTCCGTGGACATCGCTTCCGCCGACGAGGATGTTGTCAACGCCGCGGATATCCAGGTACCGGTGGAAAATATCGGCCGGCAGCATCGAGCCTACGATGTTCCCTAAGTGTGGTACTCCGTGGATGTAAGGCAGTGCTGATGTAACCGTAACGCGACGTTGTTCTGTAATTATTTGTTCACCTATCCAGAAAATGAAGTGGAAATGTTTTAACTTCTTTTTCTAGATCCAGCCCGTATAGCCCTGGATGGTTTCCTGGTAGCTCTGCCAGAACCGTGGGTCGAACTCTCGGTCCTCGTTTTCCATTATCAGGCCGTTGTCCATGATATGTCGGGCGTAAGCCGTATCGTCATCGATTATAACTCCGACGTAGTTTTCCTCGCCGATATCAGAGTACCAGTCATCAACTCCCAGCCATACAGGTGTCTCAACCATGTTGTCCGCTCCGTACGGCCCTGCGACCTGAGTCATGTTAAACTCCTCTTCTAACCTGTTTACAGGCAGTCCAAGGTACGCACTGAAGTTCACCGCGGGCTTTTCCTTTTGTGCCTGGATCGCATTTGCTGCGAGCTTTACACCTTCCAGACCAGGACTCTCGAGTTCCGACTCCATGCCAGCAACTAGCTCGGATTCAACTCTCTCATCCAGCTCGAAGTAGTTAGGAATGAAAGCTGATCTGCGCGGTGTCTCATCCCATTTTTCCGCATTCTCAAGCCAGCTCGAAACATGCTCCGGGACCTCATAATCTTCAACCCGGAACTCCGATCCTTTCTCGGCGCTGAAGATTACATCCAGCCGCTCCGGGAACCTGGCTTCGTCTAACTCAAGGGTTTCAAGACGGTCCATCAGAAAGTGTTTGTCTAGTCGTTCCATTCTCGTTAACTGGTGGGTAAACTATAACTACTGACCGGTCACGTTTCCATCTAAGATTTCTAGAGCCGGCCGGTAAGCTTGGTAAGATTAGAGACGCCGAAATCAGGTTTCTCACTGTCTTCCAATCTCATTAAATCGCTTCTGGTGGTCTCTCCGGACATAACAAGCGCTGTCTTGACACCCAGTTTCTTCCCGGTCTCCACATCCGACATCCGGTCTCCTATGAAAACAGTTTTATCAGGGACAAATGTTTTCTCTCTCAAGGCATCGATGAAGGGATTGCTCGGCTTTCCAAGCAGACTTGACTCTGCGAAAGTCTCGACGGCGTTGTTAATCGCCAGCTGATGTGGGAAAAACTTCTCAGCGTAAACCTGTTTCTCATCGCTACATACGTAGACATTCCCGCTTTCCGCGATCTCGGCAGCATCCTTCAACTTACTGTAGTTAAACTGCCGGTCCAATCCTATCAAAACGTTTTCACATTCTCTTGAAGTCGAGATTCCTTTATTCGACAGTTCCTGTATAAGTCCGCGTTCTCCGATAGCATAAACTTCTCTAACATTCTTTCTCTCAAGATAACGGGCGGCTGAATACGCAGAAGTGATGATCTCATCTTCCTTGGCGTCTATCCCCATGTTCTGGAGTTTATGGGCGAAACCGCTTCGGGAGAGCAAGGAGTTATCGGTATGGAAGTAGACAGTCTTCCCTTTCTCTCTCAAGGTGTGTACTAGCTCTTCTGCGCCGATAATTGTGTCGTTCCACTTGATCAGAGTTCCCTCCAGATCGATGAAAAAGTAATCTGCTTCGGATATATCCATACATTAGAAAGACTGGTTAGAAACTCGTAAAAATCCTGGCTATCAGAAGCCGCTGATCGGAGACAGTGATGGCTCTAAAACAGGTTATGTGGGTTTTTATTCTGGCACGAGAAACTAATCTTAGATGACCTCATCAGCTTATTCTATACTATTGAAGTTAACAGTGGTTTCGCTGATGGTTTTAGCTGCTGTCGGCTCGACGGCCGCGGTGGATGTAACTTCCTGTTCCGAACTCCAACAGGTTAACAACGATCTCGGCGCTGACTACGAACTCAGGAACGACATTGACTGTTCTTCATACCCCTTTGATATGATAGGAGAAAGCCAAGCGTTTACAGGCAGAATCGATGGTAACGGATATTCTATACAGGATTTAGATTTAAGCGGAGAAAATTCCCTGGCTCTTTTTTGGCGCATCGGATCCGGTGGAGAGGTCGGGAACATAACATTTGAGAATTTCGATGTCTACGTCCAGGATGGCTCCTATGGAACTTCTTCGGCTAAAAACGGTGAGAACGGGCAGAACGCCGCAGGACTGGCTTTAACTAACAACGGTCTTGTAGAAAACGTTGGTTTCGATACTATGAGTAAAATCCGGGCAGGTAATGGCGGCAACGGATTTTCTACATCGGGCGGTTCCGGAGGCACGGGCGGTCAAGGAGGTCTTGCTGCCGGTGTTGTAATCGACAATCAGAATAGCTTGGTGCGCGTACAGTTTAACGGAACGGTTAGAAGCGGAGACGGTGGCTCCGGAGGCAACGGCGTCGACGGAGGTAGCGGATCCCAGGCAGGTATGGCAGCAGGTATTGCCCGCAGTAACAATGGTTTTATGGCTAATACAACTTTCAGCGGCTCTGTAAGATCTGGAAAGTCCGGTGATGGTGGAGATGGTTACACGGAAACAGGTGCTAACGGAGGTCAAGGAGCCGATGGTCGGAGCGCAGCAGGGATTGTCTACCAGAATGCCGGCACTATTTTAAGGACCTCTGTGGTTGATGCGACAGTAAAAGCTGGTAGAGCAGGTCACGGCGGAGATGGCGCCGACGATCCGTCGGGACGGGACGATGATAAGGACGCTGGTTACGCAGGCAACGCTGGTGACGGCAGACATGCTTCAGGGATAGCATTCGTGAATAACAACGTTATTAGAAAGAGCAGAGTCAGCGAGACGACTATAAGAGGCGGTAACGGCGGTAACGGCGGGGACGGAGGAAACACGGATGATGGTGATCAGGATATTGGATCCGGGAGAGCTGAAGAAGGCGGTCAAGGAGGCGATGCCGCAGGAGTAGTGTTTACCAACCGGCTTGATATCACTGATACTTACTCCAATGCTACGGTAAGAGGCGGTAATGGAGGTGATGGTGGACATGGAGGCGATATATCTGATGATGGCGCCGATTTGAGCAATGACAATCGCGGAGGCGATGGCGGCGATGGAGGTGATGCTACCGGTTTTTCGGCTAGGAACATGAACAATGGAGAAATCGATAGATCATATACTGTTAGCGAGTTAAACTCTGGTTCTGGAGGTGCTGGAGGTTATGGCGGATCTACACTTAGTTGTACCTACTGTGGTGCGGATGACGGCGATTCTGGATCTAGCGGGCAGTTACATGGTTTTGTTTCAAACAGCGAGGCTACAGAGCAGTACAGTTACTGGTTGGAGTCAACTGCTTCTACAAGTGATGGATCGGCAGCTCCGACGACTAGTTCCGAACTTCAGGAAGAATCTACGTTCCAGCCAGAATGGGACTTTGAGAACGTATGGGGTTTCGGCAAATGTGTGGGAGCGGACATAGGTGGGACCTACCCTGTTCTCCGGGGAATTATGTCGGCTGCGGAATGTCGTCCGGATATGTATAATCCTGATCCGGCTGATGGAGGTGTAGTGGGGAAAAGCCCGGATATATCTGTTAATGTCAGGGCGCCGGCCTCGGACTCTGTTGACGTAGATTTCCTCCTGAACTGGAGTGCTTACAGTGACGAAGAATACGATCTTGTGGTCGACGGTGAAAACAGGAAAGTGCAGGGACTCGGACTCTACGATAACGTTACCGTGATCAACGGCGGAGTGTTGAGAGTAGGTAACTCTAATTATGAGAACTCGACGTTGTATACAAACCATCTAAACATAGATTCGAGTTCATACATCCAGATATGGGATCAGGGAGAAGGAAGCCAGATACAAATGTGTGGAGAAGACAGATCTGAATGTGATATTCTGATCGGAAAAGATCATAATACAGATGTGTCCTCAGGTGAGGCCACTGCGTCATTCAACTGGGGTGGTGTTGCCTGTATGAGAACTTATCCGTGGTATGCGATCGCCGATGACGGTGCCAAGGTTTCGGTAAGCGACGTTTGGAGCTTTGAAACACTTTGCTCTGATGCGTCAGATCCCAGCGCCTACAACCCTGAGCCTTCCGACGGGGCGACAAACGTAGCATTGGATCCGGAGGTTAACGCTACTTACAGAGATCCAAACGGCGATATCGGTGAAATGGAGTTTTATACGGGAAGCGCAGGTTTAATCGGATCATGTAACAACCTGGTGACTGGAGAGGAATGCGGGGTTGAGTACTCTTCGGCATCCGATAACCTGGCATCATATGACTGGTACGTCCGCGTCAGAAGCGGAGAAAGCGACTGGATAAGAGTTCCGGAGACTGGTGAATGGAGCTTCCGGACAAAACCCTACGGCGATGTATCCAATCTGGAGTTCGAGGGCTACAGGCTCGACTTTGAAAACGGACGGCAGGAGTATGTCGTACCACGGGGCCAAGAACAGACAATTGTATTCGAGACCAAAAACAGGAAGGAGCAAAGAGACATTACACTGACAATTACGGAGGGCGGATCTTTCTCAAGTTTCGTCGATGGAACTGACTCACAGACATTTACCTTGGGCAATGAGACCCGGACTTCCCTGATAAATGTAGCACCTGATTTCACCGGCTCACGGACACTTGAACTGGAGGCAAGGAACAACGAGCTTAACACTGTGAAAAAAATGTCTACTACCATAACCTCGAAAGAGACAGTTCAACGCCCAGGAAGCGCCAATGAAGTTCCTGGAATATCCATAGTTAACCTTGCTGTACTGGCAGCTGCTTCCTTAGCCTATATGATGCTCTAAGGTATAATGAACCCGGCCTGATCCGTTAAAACACAGAGAGGTCCAAAAATGTGTTACTGCGGTGTCTTCGGCTTGTTCTCTTTTACTCTGACGATGTAGCCTGCGACCCGATTACGTAGCTTCTTGGATTCGAACTCTTCGGTATCCTTTAGCTCTTCTTTGTTTTCTTCAAAATCTTGTGTGAATCTTTCTGGGTCTGCTTTGACTAGATCTTTCGCCAGTCTCTTGATGTAGGTTGGTCGTACACGTCCCATGTAGAAACTACTCAACTCTAAATCCTTTTAAACCCCTGCTTCTTGGCAACGCTCTTTAACCAAGTGGAACAAAATCCTGGTATGTCGAAGCTAAGAAGAGTTGTACTGGATGTCCTGAAACCACATGATCCGGAAATACTGGATTTCGCCCAGGAGACAAGCGAACTGGAAGGAGTCAAAGGAACGAACACCACGCTTGTTGAGAATGAAAAAGACGTTGAAAACATAAAGATAACTGTACAGGGAGACGGATTCTCCTTTGAAAAAGTAAAGGAAACTGTCGAGAACCTTGGAGGCAGCATCCACGGAATAGATCAGGCAATCTGCGGAGAAAGGCTTGTAGAGGAAGTTTCAACGCCTCAAGACTAGAATGAAACTTGATCCTATCTCCCGAAGGTACTTCATATCGAACGGTTTCGACGGCGCACTCACACTTACCGGTATCGCCGTCGGCTCATATCTGTCCGGGGTGACCTCGAATCCTACGGTTTTCAAGGTCGCGGTGGGAGCAGCCGTCGGTCTGGCAACCTCCGGGGTATGGAGCGTCTGGGAGATAGAGCGAGCGGAAAAACTTTCGGAGATCGATGAACTGGAAGCTAAGATGATGACGGACCTGGAAGGCACCGAACTCGAAGACCGGAAGATGGAAAACAGAAAGATGAACTCGTTTATGAGCGGTCTAGGCCCGGTTCTCGGAGTCGTACTGCCTGCTAGCTTCTATCTTGTTCCTGGTCTAAACACCTTACAGGCAACTATTGGAGCTGTCTTTACTGCTATCTCAATGCTATTCCTTTTCGGAGTATACATGTCAAGAATATCCGATCAACTATGGTGGAAGGCAGGTCTTCGGATGGGCTTAGCCGGTATAGCAGCAGCTGTAATCAACGTAGTTTTACCGGGCTGAAACGTTTGGGTTAAGACTTCAGACAGGTCTTGATCTTTCGATTACTTCCTTCGGCAGCATTCCGTGTGGAGTTTCCTCTCCTATATGCTCGGATAGTTTATGGAAGGTTTCTCTCAGGCTTACTCTGGAGCCTCCATATGTCTCGGATATTTCTCCCTGTGTTCGTAGGTTGTTCGTCCAGACTGTGCTAAAGTATACTGCCGCGCCCGCTACTGTGTCAGTCTCATGGTTCGCAAGATCAGTGTTAATTCCCGAATATCGGGCTGCCTCTCTGGCCAGCAATCTTGTTTCATCTGGCAGCTCAAGTTCGCCAGCAATCCTATCAACTTTTTTCTCGTAACAACATTCTAAAGCAGCATCTCCGATGTCTTTAAGAAGAGTTCCTTGCTCTACATCGCTCGGAGGAGTGTAATCTCCCTCGAAGAGTGCTTCAACATCATCTTCGGAATGGTTCCCGTAGTCCTCGCTCTCAAGTTTTCCTTTTACCTCTTCCAAACCAACATCGTCGTACGTTAACACTGACATGTGTTATTCTGATGTGGTAAAACTTATCAGTGGTTTAACGCAGGTAGTCTTCAAGATAGTACATCGCCGGCAAGGCGTATCCTACATCACGGTGCCACTCACAGCCTTTGAAATCTTCGGACCTCATCCATCTTGCCTCCTGGTGTTCATTGGAAAGCTCTATCTCCCGGAAAAAGATTCAGTTCTTCTCTTATCTTCCGTTCAGCGGTCTCAAGGATGATCTCGCCGTCCTCCTGTTTTCCGCCAGGGAACTCCCAGTCTCCGTTATCAGAGCGTTTGGCCACCAGGTACCGATCAACTCTCTCGGTTCTAGGGATTACAACCGCTGCTACTTTCCCTGTTTATTTACTGTTCATAGAACTGACCGGATTTACGCTGCTGTTTGTCCTTCTGGCTTCCCGGCTTGTTTCCACGAGGACGGTTGGTCTCAGGGTCTTTCCTGTAGGTAATACTTACTTCCTTCAAAAACTCGTTCATGGCGTTTTCGATTCGTTCCGGAGAATCTGCCGTACCTTTTATTCCCGGTTCTCCTGAGAAAACTACTCCGCGGTCCGAAATATAGTCCAGAAGCATCAGGTCGTGATCGATCACCATCAAAGGCTTCTCGGTTTTACGCGCAAACCGTTTCAAGGTTTTACCTAGCTCTACACGTGCCTCTACGTCCATGTAGGCACTTGGCTCATCCAGCAGGTAGATATCGGCGTCTTTGGCCAGACAGATCGCTACTCCAACCCTTTGTAGCTCTCCGCCGGAAAGTTCTTCCAGATCCTGATCGTAGAGGTCTTCTAATCCGAGCGGCTCGGCGATCCGTACCTCGAACCGTTTGTTCTGAGGGTTGATGTGTTTAGAGATTGCTTCCCGGACGGTCTCGTCTTTGGCCTCTAGGTACTGTGGTTTGAAGCTGATCGAGATATCGAGTGATTCGGTGTTGTCCGGCTCGATCACCCCTGCCAGCATCTTTGCGAAGACGGTTTTACCTAACCCGTTTTCACCGAAGATACCGAGGATCTCCTCGCGGTGAACTTCACCTTCTTCGATTTCAAGGCTGAACTCTCCTTCGCCGAAGTCCTTTTCCAGGCGCGGGTACTCCATGACTGCTCGTTTTTTCTCTACCTGACTTCTCTTCGAACGATCGAAGGAGATAGGCTCGTCTCTGATCCGCAGGTTGTGACTCTCCAGCATGCCTTCAAGGTACTGGTTTATACCGTCTTTGGCGCTCATGGTGTTCGATACCATTCCATAGCTTCCCGGCTCCCCGTAGAATACGTGGATTCGATCCGAGACCAAATCAAGGGTTGCCAGGTCGTGTTCAACCACTAAGACGGCGGCATCTTCCGATAGCTCTCTTATCTTGTTTGCCATCTTCAAACGCTGACGTACATCAAGGAATGAGGATGGTTCGTCGAATACATACAGGTTCGCATCCTTTAATGCGGTTGAAGCGATCGCAACTCTTTGTAGCTCTCCGCCGGAAAGCTCCTCGAGATCCCGATCCATCAGCTTGGCTACCTCGAACTCCTCGGCTAGCGCCTCAAGATCTTTTCTTTCTGATTCTTCCTGTGCGTCGCGTACTTTCTCCAGTAGATCCCGGACCTTCCCGTCGTAGGCATCAGGCATTCGTTCGACCTGCTGGGGTTTTACAGCGGCATCGACGTTTCCTTCAGCTAGCTTGTTGAAATGCTGTTGTAATCCGGTTCCTCTGAACCGTTTTTTGATCTCGCTCCATTCAACCTCTTCATCGTATCTTCCAAGGTTCGGCTTGAGATCCCCTGTTAGTATGTTTAAAGCGGTTGATTTTCCGATACCGTTTTCCCCTAGGATTCCAACAACGTTTCCTTTCTCCGGGGCCGGTGCGCCGTAAAGCCGGAAGGTGTTGTTCCCGAACTGGTGGAGTGGTTCGCCTTCCTCCTCGCTGATTAGCTGTACCATCCGGATCGCATTGTCGTAAGGATACTTTTTGATAGCCATACGGTGGGCGGCCATCACATCATCGTCGTCGATATGTAACTCCTCTTTATCATCTATGTAGAACCCGCCTTCCTTTCCCGCTCTGTTCAAAGGATCGAAGTTGATCACTGTCTCACGGGCTAGATCCGGTTCAATCTTGTCCTGATCGATTACAACGATGAAACGATCCGAGTTCTTTTTACTGCTCATAACACTCGATTGGTGTAAAAGCTACTTAATACTCAAGTTCTAGGCTGTAGAAAATTAAAGAGAGAAAATGTGGGTGAGCTATTCGAAGCTCAGCTTGTAGTTCGTTCCTGTTATCTCGTCGATGATCTCCTCGAACTCTTCGATGGAAAGATTGATCTTTCCCTCGTATTCTTCGCTTACAACAATCTTTTTGGACTGTCCTTCCGGTGCGAAGACTGTGTTGATCGATTCGACTTCCGCAGGTGAAAGCAATCCCTTGATTACTTCCATGTCGTCCTGTGCTGCCTCGACAACTCTGATCGAGTTATCGATTCTGTCAGCGATCTTCTTGACGATCTCTCCCTGACGTCCAACTACTTTGGCGCCGTCGCCTTCAGCGGTTGCGATAACAGTTACGTTTTCCATATCGAAGATTTTCTTAATTTCTGAATCCTGTAGTGAGCCATACTCTTCGCTTAGCGTGTGTAGGATTCGTGAAACTCGGATGTCGGCATCTGAAATCTCGCCTTCATCGTATTTCTCCTCGCACATGCTACAGAGTTCTCCCTCACTCTTCAAGCATACGTTGCAAATTGGAGCCTTCATATAGACAGTGAGTGGTCGAAAAATTAAATAGGTAGGTTAAGAAAGCAGGGAGAAAAGCCGGGGTTGAAACCTAAGGGGGGAGGGGAGTGAATTAAACGCAGCACCGTTTTGATGCTACTGCCCGACGGTTCTCCTTGCTTGTCTAAAATATATTTTAGGAGGGAGGCCTTCGAAGGGGGGAAGGGAGTTGTGTTGAAGGCCTCACCTGCTAACATAATTTCGCGAAAACCAGAGCATCAAGCCCTGGTTTTCTCTTCTGACGCAGAAGCTTGCGCTTCAGGTCAGCTGTTCATAACCTCGAGACCGAGGTCGTTGACGTCACCGGATACTTCCGATTCCTTCTCGTCTTCGACTTCGCCGAGGATGTAAGGGCTTCTTACACCGGTGATGATCGAGATTACCTGGAGCTTGCCTTCAAGTTCTTCCTTGACTCTGGCGCCCCAGATAACCTGTGCGTTCTTATCAAGCCGGTTCTTTACTGTCTGACCGACGTCGTTGATCTCGTTCAGTGTTAGGTCCTGTCCTCCGGCCACGTGCATCAGTGCGCCGTCTGCGCCGCTGAAGTCAACGTCAAGCAGCGGGTTGGAAAGTGCTTCGCTGATCGCTTCCTTCCCTTTCTTGTTGGTATCGGACTCTCCGTATCCAACAACTGCGACGCCGCCCTCGTTCATGATTGCTTGGACGTCCGCATAATCCAGGTTGACCAGTGAAGGCTTACTGATTGTCTCTGTGACTCCCTTGATCATGGTTGTGATCAGTTCGTCTGCTACTCCGAACGCCTGATCGAGCGGCATGTCGCCTGCGATATCCAAGAGTCGGTCGTTTTCAATTACAATTGCTGTATCAACGTGCTGTCGAAGCCGGTACAGTCCTTCCTCGGCTTTGCTCATCCGTGCGCCTTCGATCTCGAAAGGCATTGTGACTGTGCCGATTACGATACAGTCTTCTTTTGAGGCAATTTCCGCTAGCACCGGTGCTGCTCCGGTTCCTGTTCCTCCTCCGAGTCCACAGGTGATGAAAACCATGTCGGCCTCCTTGAACAGTTCACGTAGCTCGGCGCGGTTTTCCTCCGCTGAACGTGCGCCTCTTTCCGGCTTACCTCCAGCTCCAAGTCCCTTGGTCAAGTCTCGGCCTACGAGAATCTTTCTGTCAGCTGAGGAAATCTCTAGGTGCTGTTTGTCTGTGTTTATCGCTATAGTTTCTGCTCCCTCAACTTCCTTGTTCTGGATACGTGTAACCTGGTTGTTGCCGGCACCTCCGACTCCTACTACTAGTATTTTAGCATCTTTTACGTCGTCGAGATTTGCGTCTTTGTGCTGCTCTTGCGAGCCCCCTTCTGTTGAGTTGTCGATTATGGATTCCATTTTGGATTCATACCTCAGCCGCTAGCCACCACCTTTTTAAAGCGGTAAAGCTAATGCTGTCATAGAAGTAAGCCCAATACCCAAACGTAACACGTACATACTGATTCCGATTCGAAGCCCAATTCGAATCGACCTTTGAACTCGCGCCCAAACGAGTTCGATCATGTCAAGTCCGACACGCGCCCAAGCGTGATAAGACTTTGATCTTAAGATTACATTTTCTTACCTAGTTTATAAATGTTTGGCTAATTTACGCCGTAGACTGTTCACGAGACTAGAATACAAAAGAATTTCCGCCCAATGGTATACTATGGTAGAAAAGCAGGCGGTCCAGAGAGCGGCTAAAAACGCACGGATAAACCTTCAGGACGAAGAGGCTGAAAAGTTCACAGAGGAGTTCGAACAGATACTAGACACATTCAACAAACTGGAGGAGGTAGATACTTCCGATGTGGAACCGGCATTTCATCCGATCGAGGTAAAGTCAAAGACAAGAGAGGATGAACTCGAAGACTCTCTTGACAGCGGACAGGTCTTTGTGAACACCGAAAACGAGGAAGACGGGAAGTTTAAAGGTCCAAGCGCTTAATGCCTGAAGACCACGAACCGAAGACTGCCTCGTATGTAATTTTCGAAAAAGACGGCGAGATTCTCCTCCACAAACGGAAAAATACTGGTTTCAAGGACGGACACTACAGCTTGGTAGCTGGTCACGTCGATGAAGGAGAGACTTTTAGCGAAGCAATGATTAGAGAAGCCAAAGAAGAAGTAGGGGTCGAAGTAAAACCCGAAGACCTCGAACCAGTACATGTATTACATAGAACCACAGGTGATTCTGCGTACGTCGATCTGTTCTTCAAAGCCACTGAATGGGAAGGCGAGATCACGAACGAAGAACCTGAAAAATGTAGTGAGATCCGTTGGGTCGAACCAGACAACTTGCCGGAAAAAACAATCGATTACATAGTAGGGGTTATCGAAAAGAAAGAGTCCTCGGAGTTCTACGGCGAGGAAAAATGAAACTTGGAGTAGTCTCCGATACTCACGATAACTTGGAAAAGACTAAGGAAGCAGTCAGTTTCTTCGAGCAGGAACAAGTTGATACTGTGGTTCACTGCGGAGATATGGTCTCACCTTTCACCGCCGGACTGTTCGATGCTGACTTCGAGTTCCATTATGTTAGAGGGAACAATGACGGCGAGTGGAACCTGAAAGAAACAATCGAGGGGTTCGGAACTTTCTATAACAACATCGCAGAACTCGAGATAGAAGGTAACTTTATCGCAGCGTATCACGGCACGGAAGAAGCTATCATGAATAGTCTGGTTCACTCATTCAACTATGACTATGTTCTAAGAGGTCACACGCATGAAAAGAAGATCTACGATTACGGAGGCTGTATAGAAATCAATCCTGGCGGGATCAAACTTCCAGGTCAGGAAGAAGAACTTCACGTCGCAACCCTTGACCTGGAAACAGGAGAAGTAGAGTTCCACAGAGTTCAATGAGCTATCTTTGTCCGGACTGTGGCGGCGAAATGAGCTTCCAAGGATACCGGATGCTGTTCCTTACATGTACAGAATGTGATGAGACTTTCCATATTGACAACTGTTTGACTGAATGAATTTTTAAGAATCGCTCCCGACGTTAAACCGTGAGTCTAGAGAAAATAGTCGAGGGAGAATCTGAAGTCGACGAAAAAGATTTTTTACAACAACTCAAAGCCGCAGATGAAAAACTCGGTTTCATGCGAGAGATCGTAGAACCAGAGGAAAACGGCAACGGAGAGCTTAACGGCGTGCCTGTCGTATTAAAGGACGCTATCTGCGTTGAAAACGTTACAACAAGCGCAGGATCAAATATAATTGAAGACTACTCGCCGGTATTCGATGCGACAGTTGTTGAAAGACTCAAAGACGCTGGCGCAAAGATTTACGGTAAAACAAACCAAGACGAGTTCGGTTTCGGAACCTTCTCGACAAACTGTGCGTTCCAGACCCCGAAAAACCCGCACGATGAAACCCGGGTTGTTGGAGGATCTTCAGGAGGCGCAGGAGCTATAGTAGCAGCAATGGACTCTCCAATTATTTCGATAGGAGAATCAACCGGTGGATCGATCACAAACCCTGCTAGCTACAACGGAGTGGTCGGTTTAACTCCAACCTATGGAAGAGTCTCCCGTTACGGACTGATAAGTTACGCAAACAGCTTGGATAAGATCGGAGTACTATCGAAAAACGTTTACGGAGCGGCCAAAGGACTCGAAGTAATTGCCGGAGAGGACGGAAAAGATCAGACGACAGTCGATAAGAAAGTGCCTGAGTTCTCAGATCTTGAAAAAACAGAAAATCTGAAAATTGGAATCCCAAAACAGTACGAAAACCTAGAGGGAATCGAAGAAGGAGTGAGAGAGAACTTCGAAGAGTCTCTCGAAACATTGGAAGGTCTGGGAGCTGAAATTGAGAGGGTTGATATGCCGCTGCTTTCAGCGGATTACTCGGTCGCAGCATACTACGTGCTGGCAATGAGCGAGGCCTCAACCAACCTAGCGAAGTTCTCAGGTATGCGTTACGGCATGGAAAAAGACCCAGAAGAGTTCGATGGGTACAACGAGTACTTCAGTGCGGTCCGGACGGAAGGATTCGGAGAAGAAGCCAAAAGACGGGTACTCCTTGGAACCTATACCCGGATGGCGGGCTACAGAGACGAATACTACATCAAAGCCGCAGAAGTAAGGCAGAAAATAATCAACCAGTTCAAAGACGCATTTGAAGAGTACGACGTTTTAGTCGCTCCTTCAATGCCGAATATCGCGCCGAAGATAGATGAGGCTGAATCAATGAAACCATCCGAGGTCTATGCGATGGATACCTTGACAGTCGGTCCGAACCTTGCCGGAGTTCCGATGATCTCAGTGCCGAACGGGAAATCGGAGGGAATGCCGACCGGCTTACATATTATAGGAGATCACTTCGATGAGGAAACGATTCTCGACCTGGCTTACACATACGAAGAAAAGAGAGGTGAATCTCAATGAGTCGAAAATCAAAGATTTTCTCGAACATCCAGAAAACACGAGGTGTTTTCCAATGAGCGATGAAACAGAGGTAATGATTGGTTTAGAGACTCACGTCCAACTTGATACAGATACCAAGCTACTGTGCGGATGTGAAAACGAACAGGATTCGGATCCGAACACGAACGTCTGTCCGACCTGTCTAGGTCATCCAGGGGCAAAACCAAGGCTGAACGAGAAAGTGATTGAAGAAGCACTCAAACTGGCCGAAGCACTTGACTGTGATGTAAACGAAGACGTCTTCTTTTCCCGGAAGACTTACTTTTACCCGGACATGTCGAAGAACTTCCAGACAACGCAGTTCGAGCTACCGGTAGCGGAAAACGGGAACTTCGAAATCTCCCTGGAAGATCAAGACATCGATATCGGGATCAAGAGAATCCATATTGAAGAGGATCCGGCAAAACTTGACCACGTTGGAGGAGACATCTCCAACTCCGATTACACCTTGGTTGATTACAACCGTGCGGGAACCCCTCTACTGGAGATCGTCACCAAACCGGACTTTACCAGTCCGCAGGAAGCACGCGAGTACCTACAGCAGCTTGAACGCGTACTCGAGTACCTGGAAATCTACTTTTCCGACACCGAGTTTTCCATCAAATCCGATGCGAACGTCTCGATCGACGGCGGAAACCGTGTGGAAGTCAAAAACATTACCGGAACCAAGGAAGTCGAGAAAGCATTGAGCTTCGAGATCTCCCGTCAGAAACAGATGACGGCTAGAGGCGGAGAAGTCGAACAGGAAACCCGCAGCTTCAACAGCGACATGGGGTCGACCACCTCGATGCGTAAGAAGGAGACGGAGGAAGACTATGGTTACATCTTCGAGCCGGATCTTACACGTCAGGAACTAGATGAAGAGCGGAAATCAGCTGCGAGCGAGAAGGTCCCGGAGCTTCCACGTCAGAAGTTCTCACGGTTCAAAGAAGAGTACGGAATCGCTGATAAACTAATCGAGTCACTGATCTCCGTGCCAGCGATGGCAGATGACTTTGAGAATTTAGCCGAAGAACACGAACCGGAGCTTGTCGCCTCCTGGATGACAGGAGAGTTAAAGAAAACACTGAACTACAACGAAGTCAGCTACGAAGAATCCGGTGTAAAAACCGAATGGATTGAGTACGTCCTTGAGCTTCTTGAAGAAGATAAGATCTCGGATAGAAACGCCGAACAGCTCTTACGTGATCTGGTAGAAGAACCTAGAGGTCCGGAAGAGATTGTTGAACAAGAGGATCTTCTGAAAGCTGAGGACGATGAAGTCGATCAGGTAGTCGAACAGGTTATTGAGGACAATCCTGATGCGGTCGAAGACTATAACTCGGGTGAAGAAGGCGCTATCAACTTCCTGGTCGGACAGGTAATGCGACAGTCCGGTGGGAAGGCCGATCCAAACACTGCTAGGGAGAAAATTCTGGACAGACTGGAGGGTTAAGCGTGTTTGAGGAAACCCAGCGGTTCCGCCAGCCATGGCTCTGGACGATTGTGCTTGGAACAACGGTTATGACGGTTCTAGCTCTGGCCTTCGACGGACAGTATATCTCCGGTCTAATGGCATTGGCTGTAATGGCTTTAACTGCTGGCTTTCTCTACGCCGTCAGACTTGATACAAGGATTGATGAAGACGAGATAAGCATACGGCTTTTCCCTTTCCATATTTCCAGCAGAACCCTGAGCTACGATGAGATTGAGGATCTGAGTGTTGAGAGATACTCGCCGCTAAGAGAGTTCGGTGGCTGGGGTCTGCGCTGGCGACCCGGTAAACGCGCTTACAACGTAAGCGGAAACCAAGGATTACGGATAAAGAAAAAGGATGGTAAAGAAATTGTTATAGGAACTCAGAGACCTGAGGAACTCGAACAAGTGGTGGAGAAACTTTGAGAGCTGATAGGAAGCTTGAAGAGCTTGGAGCAGTCTTTGAACTGATAGAACAGGATAGGCCGACGCTTAAATGTAGTCAAGCTGCTGAAGAGCGCGGGATGGAGACATCTCAAATTGTAAAATCTTTGATTGTAAGAAAGGACGGGGATCTGTATCATCTGTGCCTTCCCGGCGACCGTGAGGTATCGGAAGGTAAGTTCGGAGATTACCGTCTGGTTGAGAAGGAAAAATCGAAGCAGCTGACCGGTCAGAAATCAGGTACGGTGCATCCTTTCGCCTCCGGTCTTGATCACGTGGTTGATGAACG
Source organism: Candidatus Nanohalococcus occultus (assembly GCF_029207735.1). Classification (NCBI taxonomy): domain Archaea; kingdom Nanobdellati; phylum Candidatus Nanohalarchaeota; genus Candidatus Nanohalococcus; species Candidatus Nanohalococcus occultus. The sequence goes on along the minus strand of NZ_CP104395.1, from coordinate 553,322 downwards.
GGTTTTTGAAAAAGAAAAAGTCTCTTTCACCGTAGGTACGGAGATGGAGGCGGTAGGTATAGAAACCGTTCAGCTTGAGGAAGCGTTTGAATCCGCGGAATTCAGCTTTGAGAAAAAAGATATTGTTGTCTCAGATGAAGACGATTTCGAACTCTTGGAGGAGGCAGGTGCCGGAGAGGAACAAACGCGTTTTCTGTCGGAAAACGGCCACCGCTCGGTCTTCCTCCATCTATCGGACGTCTTCGAACCTGACCGCGTAGTTGATGCCATCAGAGAGTTCGAGCGGAATGACCTAGAATGTGAACAGTCCGATCTTGAGAATATCCTGGCTGCTTCAGAAAACCAGACGCACATGCAGAAAACAGTGGAACGTTTTGCGGAAACCGGGGAAATCGATTCGGGAGATGACTTTGAACTTGATGAAGTCATCAGCCAGGTAATTGAGGATAGCCCGGATGCGGTTGAAGACTACCGTTCCGGTACGGATTCTGCGCTAAACTATCTCCTAGGCCAGGTTATGAGCAGAACGAGCGGTAAGGCAGATGGCGGACAGACACGGCGGAAACTGATTGAAAGGTTATGAAAATTGAAGACTACAGCGAACAGTTAAACTCGAATGATGTAGCAAGACAACGTTACGGAATGTTTAAGGTCTTCGAGATACTGGTAGAAACTTACTTCGAGGAAGAGGTAAAACAGCCTGTCGAACGGTTACGGGAAGAGGAAGGATATATGTACAAGCTCACACAGGATTTTCTTTCTTCATCACAGAACTATGTCAAACGCCAGAAACTTGAGAAAATCGCGGACTTCGTCGGAAAGAAGCTTCCGGAAGAAGAGTAGACGGTCTACTCTTCCGGGTTAATCAGCTTCAGATCAACTTCCAGACCTTCATCGTCCTTGACTAATCGGAAGGGAACAATGTCTTCGTAAGGCTGGTAGACCTGCCAGTCATCGCCTTTAAGGTTAACCTGTTCTTCGTCCTCAATCGAGTCGGCTAGCTCTCTCAGGAAATCTGCGGCATCCTTCTTTTTCAAACGCAGTTCTTTGTGGAACTCTTCGTTGCTCATTGTATCACTGATATAGATTGGAAGGAAAATCGGAGAATAACTCTCCGATCCGCTTACGCAAACATCTCTTCCGGAGTCATCTTATCATCTGCAAGGAAGTCCTTTTCAGCTCCTAGATTTCCTTCTCTCAGGTCCTCTACTGCTTCCTGGAAGTCCTGCATACTGATCTCGGCTTCCGAGACATCTTCGTATCTTTCAAGTGCGTTAACCGCTGCCTGTTTTACGATCTGTTTGATGTCTCTTCCGGTGTAATCATCTTCCATCTCATCTGCGATGATCTCAAGATCAACGCTGTCGTCAAGATCAAGTGACCGGGTGTGAACCTGTAGAATCTCTCTTTTAGCTTCCTTGGTAGGTACCGGTACTTCAAGAGCGTTACAGCGGTTCAAGAGCGCTGGATCCATGATATCCGGCTTGTTGGATGCGAAGATGCTGATAACGTTTCCACCCTCCTCGGTGTCCAGTCCGTCAAGCTCGGAGAGCAGCTGAGACATTGTACGTTCAACTTCCTCGCCGCCGTGTCTACGATCATCTAGCCGTTTCTTTGCGATCGCATCGATCTCGTCGATAAAGATAATTGAGGGCTTATCGGAGGCTCGTGCCTGTTCGTAAAGTCTCTTGACCTTCTTTGCGCCTTCTCCGATGAATTTCTCGACTAGCTGCGGTCCGTTGATCATAAACATTTCCGCATCGTACTCGTTTGAAACTGCCTTGACAAGGTGTGTTTTACCTGTACCCGGCCGTCCGACAAGTAAAATGGATTTATCCATCTCCAGACCCCAGTCTTCGATCTTTTGCTTCTTATCGGAGTCAAGCTGCGCTCCGACGTTCGATTTCATTGCCTTAATTATGTTATCAAGCCCTCCGATATCCTGGAAGGTTACCTTGGTATCTACAGCGTTGAAAACAGCATCCTTTGATTTATCCACTACATCCGTTACTGTGAACGTGTTAGGGTCAAGTGCTACTTCGGTGCCTGCTGTAAAGTCCTCTGGATCGTATCCGTTCGGTACTTCGACTCCGTAGCGGCCTTTCATGTTTCCGCTTGCCTCCACCCAGATCCGGTCTCCGTCGAACTCGGAGACAACAACTCCTCGTAGAACAGGTGTTTTCAGAGCTGTTCCGTTCGGATTGTCCGTTCCCTGGTTCTTGTTAAAGTACTGTGGGAACTGTACTCGCTGCTTCTTTCCGGATTTCTCCTCTTCCTGCTTGCCTTCAGTATTCTCGTCTTCAGTCATCTTCTTCACCTTTGAAACCATGCGTTTCAGAAACCGTCGGAATCTGTGCCATGGCATCTAGTTAACACGCTAAACCTTCTCAATTCAGTTTTATAAAACGAACAGAATTACTTGGAGGACAAAAATATAGATACAAACTCAGTGATACTCGCCTTTAGCCAGTCCAACCATAAACTCTGTCGGCGTTATATTCGTCCGCCCCTGCTCTCTTAACTCCTCCAAGTAGGTCTGATCGGCCACCTGACGTTCCTCACAGACATCGTCAACTGTATAGATCTCGGGATAGCCGCTTCCAACCATGTCTAGGTAATCTGGTTTGCTCTCGTTTTCGAAAAACTCTCCGAAGTAAACAGTGTTGTAGCCTCTGTTCAATCTATCAAATGTGGTCTCTCTGTTGGTCTGTGGAAGGGTTGGGACTCCGGCATAGCTCATGTACACCCACTGGTTTGATTCAGTCATACACTGGTTGTCTATCTCTTCGACAGCTCTCTCGTAACCACCAGGGTTCGCCATCCCCATCTGTAGAATCGCTGCGAAACCTACAATTAGGTTGAAAACTGCGAGAACGTAGAGAGGTCTCTCACCGTATCTCTCAGTCAAACTTTCGAGTACTGGTACTGCGAAAGCTGCGACTGGGAAGATCAGAGGGTAGAGATATCTCATCGGGTTAGGGTCTGCTTTAAAGTAGATCAGAGAGATGACTGCCGTTAGTCCAAGCAAAAAGTATGATTCTTTCGATCTCAAAGTAAACTTTTCTCTAAGCTCCGGTCTCAGGTAGCCTGCTAGCAAAAGTGAGGCTGGCAGTGTAATTAGAGCGAAGTTCTCGAAAGGAATCGGTGTGTCCAGTCCTCGGAAAACAAGGTTCAAAGCAAGGAAGTTCGCAAAGCTTGTGAACGGATCCCCGGTTTTCAGGTAGTTGAAACCTAACCAGCCAATAACCGGTACAGCGGACACTCCCAGGGTCAAAGCAATCTTTTTGAACTTTCTCTGAATCAGAACCAATGGTATCACAGCAGCCATTGTATAACGTGTTAGAAAAGCCCCTGCGATCCAAAAACCAGATTTAGTCCGATCCATGTCGGCGAAAAACAGCATTACAAACGCCAAGCTCAGCATCTCCGTTCCAACAGCCGTTGCGAAAAGAATCGCTGCCGGCGTCATCAAAACAACGTAGAACTTATCGAAATCCACTTGTAGTTTCTCAGCAGCCCTGTAAGATGCGTAGAAAAACAGGGTTGAGACCATTAGTATGAAAACATACTCTGAGACTCTGCGAGGGAAAACGAACTGTAAAAGACCCATTGTAAACGAAGCGATCGGCGCCCTCATCCACTCCGCGTAGACGCTTTGATGGAAAAAGTACTGGCCGTTCATCGAGTAGACGGAAAAATCCCAGCTCCATCCAAGACTGTGCTGGTAGAGTAAAAGAGTCGTTACTGCCAGAAAGTATGTTACAGCGAACCTGTGTTCGTCTGCGAACTCTCTTAGCTTTTCAAAATCCATAAGCTATCAAAGATCGTTTTTTCTTAAAAACCCTTTTCAGAGAAAGACTGGTTCTCAAATCAAATTCTGCGTAAATTAAAATTTAGAAAATACGAGCCCGCAGGGATTTGAACCCTGGACCTAGCGGTATCTTATGACGGATCGTTCCGACCTCAAGGTCACCTGCGATCCACTCTCGCCTAACGGCTCGAGTCCTTGAAAGTCCTGAACGAATAGCCAACCGAAGCCGCTCGCTCTGTCCGGGCTGAGCTACGGGCCCTGTAAACCAATTCTCGGTGAGGAGTCTTAAATAAGGGTTTGGAAGTTCTGCTATTGTAACATCGCTGGTCACGAGAACGAAGCATGTACAGTGTTACCAAAAAGTAATTAAAACTTGGATGTGCTTGGATGTGTATGGACTACAACAATAACGGAGATTATAACCTAGAACCTTCAGAACCTTATGAATTAGAGCGCAGGCTTGATGATCCAGACGATCCGAGCGAAGTGACTATTTATGATCCTGATGCTGATAACCTCACTACAACATGGTTAACAGCGGATCTCGAGGTTGCTGTAGATTTAGAAGAAACTCTCTGAGATCGCCATTACTTCCTAGTCCTCTTCCTCTACCAGTGCTTCGATCTGGTAGGTTTTCTGACATTGAGGGTAGCCTTCACAGCCCCAGAAGTATCCGTACCGTCCTTCTTTAATCTTCATCGGCATTCCACAGTCCGGGCAGGCAACGTCTCTCGGTTCTTTTTCTCTACATTCTTTACATACCGGTTGGCCGGCGCTGTTTTGCTTGGTCGCGTTTTCCCCGCAGAAAACGCATTTAGTCATCTTGGTTTCCCGTGCCATTAGCTCCAGTCCTCGACGAACCGCCTCGGTGTTTTCTCCTCTAAGATGTCTTCTCCGGTAACGTACTCTTCCTCGGTTAGACGGGCGGTGATCTCCCGGTAGACGTTTGCGGCTAGCTCCGGGCTTCCAGCCGGGTTGTTGAACTCGTTGTATACGTCTTCTTCAAGCTCTTCTAGACTGTAGCGGCTGTCTTCCCATGGGCTGTATTCCTTGTCCGCGATCTCCGGGTTGGTTGGAGAAGTCCAGGAATTTTTCATGTTGCTGTGTTCTTCTATCATTCCGAGTGCCTCTGTTGTTTGATGTAGTCTGCTGCGTTTAAACCTGCCATACATCCCTGTCCGGAGGAAACTGAGAGCTGCTGGATTCCTTTATCCGTTACGTCCCCGGCGGCGAAAAGACCGGCGGTAGAGGTCTCGAACTCTTCATCGACTTTGATGTACCCGGAATCGTCGGTCTCAACTAGGTCTGTTATCTGACTGTTTGGCACCGTACCGATCTCGATGAAGGCGCCGGTAACCTCCAGTTCCTTGAGTTCTCCGTCCTGCTCGTAACGAACGCCATCTAATAGGTTCTCTCCGTAAAATTCCTTGGTGTCGGCTCCGCGGATGATCTCAACGTTCTCATCGTTCAAAACTTTCTGGATTGTGATTTCCTCTCCTTTCAGCTCACCGCTTCTGGAAAGCAGATAAACCTTCGATGCGACATCGGATAGGTAATCCGCTGCTTCCGTGCCAGCGTATCCGCCGCCGATAACCGCGACCTCCTCGCCTTCATACAGAGGGCCGTCACATACCGCACAGTAGGCAACTCCGCGGTTGTTGAACTCGTCTTCGCCCGGCACATTCAGGTGTCTGCGAGAGCCTCCTGTACAGACAATAACAGAGTTTCCTTCAATCACTTTCCCTCCCTCGGTCTCAACTTCGAAAATGCCGTCTTTCTTTCTGATGTCGGTTACCTTGTCTCCGACTTCTTCGTTAATATCGTATTCACGCATGTGTTCGACGTACTTTTCCGCTAGATCTGGACCGGAGATCGATTTAAACCCTAAGTAGTTTTCAACTACATCAGTATTGTTTATCTGTCCACCGTAACCATCGGTAACGACCGTTACACTCACTCCGCTTCTTTTCGCATAGATTGCTGCTGTCAGCGCTGCCGCCGACCCACCGACAATAACCAGATCTTCAACGTCTTCTGTCACGTTAACTCTATATCAGACTAGTCTTATTAGAAACAAGTTTCTTCCGGGAAACTAGAATACCATCCCTTTTTAACCCTAGCGCCTATTTTTCCATATACAGCATATTGAGAAAGCCACTCTTTGTGGCTTCTGTTGCTGAAACTGACAGCAGTTTCGCGGTGTTGGTCCAGTGGCTAAGACTCTGGCCTTCCAAGCCAGCAACCCGGGTTCAAATCCCGGACGCCGCACTTTATCTTTGGTAATTGGTTTCGGGTGTTTGAGAAGGTTAAGCTAGTTTTGAGTGTTTAAAGGTTTTTGAAGAGGCTGTACACGTCTTCGAGGAAATTATTGAGGTGGGCGGTCCAAGGAAGTTCCATGTCTTCATCTGTTACAGAGTTTCCAGAACTGTTGTTTTCCTGGCGTCGATGATGAGAAACAGTGGTAGAATTCTCCACCATGCTCTCCATTTGGGCCACAGTAATGTTTTTGCGTTCAGGTGCTACGAGCTGGAGGGTGTTGTTATTGGAGACTTCGTACTTGGTAGCGTAACCTGTAGTCATATAGTAGCGGCCGCTCTGTTCTTCCAGCATTACTACGACTTCTTCTCCTTCAGTAAAATCCGCGGCGGTGGAAACATCCATTCTTTCTGTTCCTTTGACTTGAACTGTTACTGTGTTTGACAGATCCCTCCCGAGTAGTTCGGTTTTGTTCCCTTTGAAAGCATCTATCACGTCTATCTTGACAGGATGATGCTCTGTAACTTCTCCGGATTCAGAGATGCTGGATACCGCTCCGTAAATTACGGCATCGGATTTTTGTGCTGCGTCTTCAGGATTGTGTCCTCCGGCAGCGATTAAACCTGTAACAACTGACACAAGGAGAAGGATTAAGCCGGCCAACAAGAATTTTCTCACAGGATTAACTGCGAACCGCTTATTTTTAATGACGTTTCATAGTTTGGCTTGTCTCATGATACGTGTCGGTCGGTTTTTGTACACCCGATTTTCTAACCCTGTCCGTACCGTCGTTCCTTGTTCAACGGTAGTTTTGATAGAGAAGGGTCAGTGATGCGATTGTCACAAAGATTTCGGGGATGTAGGTTAACGGCCCGATGTTTATAGGATTTATATTAAGCATGTAGTGGATTATGGGGCTGGATGTGACCGCATAGAGTGTAAGTGCTGAGCTGAAGATTAGAAGGCTTCTTGTCATTGGCGTGGAAAGTTTTCTAGTCATTTTAAGGTAGTTCGCGGTTAGCGCAGAGAGCAGGACTATGTTGAAAGTTGAAAGAAAAACTTCGGCTAGTAAAACAGTTTCAACTGCTTCCATAGTGTTTGCCATGACTGTTCTAGCTGTTAATGTAGCTAGGCCGGCGGCTATTAATGCGCCGATCACTAGGGTGTGGAGGTAGTTTCTTGATTTCACAGTTGTACACCTGTTTTTTCTCTAACTTCTTTGATTATATCCATGTTCTTCTCTGTTTCCCGGGTAAGAAAGTAGTTTTTGCCGTAACCTTTTCCCATTATCTCAACTATGTTATTCTTCTCTAGTCGTTCAAGATGGTGGGATACGGTCTTGTAGTCTAGATTCAGATAGTCTGACAGCCTGTTGGTGTTCATCGGTCCATTTGAAAGAGCTATGATTATTCTCAGCCTGTTTTCTCCTCCTTTGGTGCCTTCAACGAGCCATCGTAGCATTTTTTCAAAATCGTCCATTTTTCCATCGAGTGTTAACCGGGGTTTTTCTCTGGGTTTCCTGATTTAGTCAGTTTCAGCCAGATACAATAAAAGTAAGTTGGAAAGTATTCATAACTTCTTATTTCCACACCCAATTTACCCCAAAATTTGTTCAGCAGGAGGATAAAAGCATTTTCGGTTGATGGTTTTTCCGGTGGTTAAAAACGTCAGATTCCACAGTGTTGAAGGTAGCCGGTTTTTTACCTAGTGTCAGAGAGCCGGAACAAGAACAGTCTTTGAAAGAAATGATGACTTGGACAGGTGTTGTAATCGCACTCTATTTCCTGATGGGAGCCATACCTCTCTACGGCGCTAATTCGGCCTCGGTACAACAGGCAATACAGCAGTTCCAGACATACCAAACACTTCTAGGCGCTCAAATAGGAACTATACTGACATTGGGTATCGGTCCGATCGTCACCTCAAGTATTATACTACAGATGCTTGTAGGATCCGAGCTACTAGGCTGGAATACAAACACAGGTGAAGGAAAAGCGATATTCCAGGCAAGTCAGAAAGTGCTTGCTTACTCGCTTGCCGTTATAGAAGCCTTAGGCTATGTTCTTGCCGGTACCTTTGGAAATATAGCAGGAGATCCTTTCCTAGTGGTTTTACTCGCGGGGCAGATAACTCTTGGAGCCTGGCTGATCATCTTGATGGATGATCTTGTCCAAAAATGGGGTTTCGGATCCGGCGTAAGCCTTCTTATTGCCGCAGGGGTCGCGAAATCGCTTTACGTCTCTCTAATATCTCCTCTGGCATCTACAGGCCGTCTTTTCTGGGTTGTTGGCGGCACACCTGTAGGACAGCTGTTCAAGTTTGCCACAACGCTTGAAATTACTACTCTGATACCTGTGGCCTCTGTTCTGATAGTTTTCTCAGCGGCAGTATATCTTCAGTCTATGAGAGTGGAAATACCGTTAACGCTTGGAAATGTAAGGGGTTTCGGGCAGAAATGGCCTCTGAAATTCCTCTACACCTCAAACATGCCTGTAATACTCTTAGCAGCTCTAATATCAAATTTCCAGATCCTGGGTTCTACGCTCGCCGGTCCTAACGGATGCTCGGTCCTTGGATGTTTCTCAAACGGCCACGCCATATCAGGTATAGACTGGTATCTGACTGCGCCGACAAACGTGGTATCAAACCTAATAGGTGTAGGGCTTGAAGCAGTAGGTTTCAAAGATATTATCCATTTCTTGGTCTATGATACGTTTTACATGGTGGGCGGAGCAGTTTTCTCGGTTTTCTGGATGAGGACTTCGGGGCAGGATGCGGAAACTGTAGCTCAGCAGATCCAAAACACGGGTATGAAGGTCCCAGGATTCCGTAGAGACACCCGTGTAATCAAGAAGGTGTTAAACCGGTACATACCTGCTCTAACTGTGATGTCGGGAGCTACGGTAGGTCTAATTGCGGCCTTCGCGAATGAAACAAATCCGTCTATAAGCGGTACGGGAATCCTGCTGACAGTCATGATAATGTATCAGATGTATGAACAGCTGGCTCAAAAGCACATGGAAGAACTACATCCATCTATGAAGGAGTTTTTCAGCTAGAATGATATCAACGATGGTCTCAAATCTTTACGCAGCCTATAGCACAGTTTTTCAGCCGCTTTTGGCTCTAGAACATCATATAGGGCTTGGAATATTTGCGGTAACTCTGGCAGGATTTTATTCTGTGATTCATTGGTATATCGGCGATCACGAGAAAATTAAAAGAATTGAAGAGCGTATGAACGAACATCAGTCCAAGGCCCAGGCTGCCGAAGACGAGCAGAAAACAGCGCGCCATCAGAAAAAGGCAATGTCTCTCCAGCAGAAAATGATGGTTGTGAACTTCAAACCGATACTCGTAATCATGTTGGTTAGCATACTCTTTTTCCCATGGCTGAGGGCTACTTACTCTCCGACTGTAAATATGAACCGGACCTCAAACCATACTTACAGAGGAAGTTTGAACTATGCCGGGAGAGAAGATCAGTTGATAGTAAGAAATGTTTCCAAACCTGTTTTGGAGCTTCGGGATCAGAAAGCAGAGGTAGGAGAATCCTTTTACGCCGTAGGCAGTAGGTGGCAGCTTCAGAAGTTTAAGACAGATGGGCGCCAAGCAAAACTCAGCTTAAACGCTGACTTCCTTGATCTACCCTTCAGTTTGCCGCTAGCAGGTAGCGCTATCAACTGGCTGGGCTATTACCTACTGCTGTCCATACCTGCTTCCAACATATCCAGAAGGTTACTGGGCATAGCCTAAACCGGCGGGAAAGAAGAGAAAGATCAAATCTAGGTTTGATTTTCTCTCAGAGATTCTTCTACCCGCCGAAAAACTTTTTTAAAACGAGTGAACAACTTCACATATGATAAAGTCCACAGATCTTGATGGCAGGACTCACCAGATAGATGTTAGAGAAGACTTACCGGGATTGGTACGGAAAACGGATGCTTACGAACAGCACCTTGATGCGATTGTCGGCAGCTATAGGCCGGGAAATGAATTTTCCGAGAATCCTTACTGCTGTTTCTCAGAGAACGCGGAAAAGCTATGTTCTGCCCTGGAGTCTATCGATGAAGATCTAAGGAATGCACGTCACCTTTTGGACAACGCAACCGCCACGGAGGCGAAAAATCATATTCAGAGCGCTCGGGAAAACTACCGGGAGGCACAGGATGCTTACGAAAAACTTTCCTCAATTGAATCCTCTGGCTCTTCTCTGGAGCAGGATGTGGCAGATTATCTCGGCGAAATAGCGGAAGGCATAGACTCGGTAACTGAGCTTAAAGAAGATAAAGCCGCTGTAGGGACCGACTCCGCGTTGGAATCGGCCACTACCTAGATCTCAGTTTTCCGGGTGGAAAACGGTCTCGATCGAGAAAATCCGTCCCGGGTTATCGGAGACTCCGTAGAACTGGAAGTAACCTTTCTCCTTTGAGTCTGCGATTCTTTCGACTGTTCGGCCTAGATCTGCGTGGCTCCAGTAGAGACTTGGGTAGTAAGGCTCTCCTTCTATCTCGTTTTTGTCTTCTGGGTTGACTCCTCCGATTCTTATGCTGACTCCGAGTTCGAAGACGCCGTCTTCAACTTTCTCTCTGAGTACGTGTTCGGTCTCAACCTTTGACTCTCCGTAGGGACTGTCGGGATCGTCTTCAAGCGCTGAAAGCAGTTTTTCAGGTTCCTCTTTTCGGAGATCAAAGTCGGTTTCCGGATCAATGCTACTACGATACGGTTCCGGGGTATCTTCCAGACTCGCCTCGACCGTATAAGCCGGTATCGAGCCTGTGCCTGCGTGTATCGAAGATCCGTTGATGAAGGTTGATACCTCTGCTTTTGCGGCCGCATTCAACACGTTTTCATACATCTCCATGTTTCCAGGCCATTTTTCACCGGTATCGAAGTTTTCAACTCCGACGTTCCAAGCCAAGTGGAAGACCACGTCAACGTCTTCAAGAACGTCCTCCAGTCTCTCAAGGTCTTTTCCGTCCAGTAAATCCAGCTGATGGCACTCGGAGTAACAGTTTTCATCGACCGATCTGCTCACTCCTATAACGTAATGTCCTTCGCTTGCTAGATGCTTTGCTGCTGCGGTACCGACAGTTCCGCTCGCGCCTGTGATCAGTATTTTCTTCGACATACCGTAGCCTGGTTGTTGAATCTTATTGAACGTAACGATTTCACACAGTTCACACATTTTTAGACTCTGAAAACCCGTTAATACTGTATGCCATCCGAGTCAGATTAGGAGGTCGGTAAGGATCTGAAGACTGCGACTTTCGCAGGAGGATGTTTCTGGTGTATCGAAGCAGTACTCAAAGAGACAGAGGGCGTATTGGAAGCGACAAGCGGCTATGCCGGCGGCGAAGAGAAAAACGCAAAATACTCTGAAGTCTCCACGGGTAAAACAGATCACAGAGAGGCCGTACAGCTCAAGTTTAACCCTGAGACTGTATCTTACTCCGAACTACTGGATATCTTCTGGAAAAACATCGATCCGACTGACCCGGACGGCCAGTTCGCCGATAAAGGCTTCCAGTACACCACAGCCATCTATTTCCACAACGAAAAACAGAGAAAACAGGCGGAAGAATCCCGACAACGGCTTGAAAACTCAGGGAGGTTCGAAAAACCGATAGCAACAGTTATCGAAGAGTTTACAACGTTTTTCCCGGCCGAGGAGAAACACCAAGACTACTCGAAGAAAAACCCAGGTCGTTACAAACGGTACAAGAAAGCCAGCGGCAGAGAAAGTTTTCTTAAAGAGTCTCAAAGCTAGGCTTATGCCAAAAAACGTTAAAAACCCGGCTGGAAAACTTCTGTTATGGTTTTAGAAAACGTTACATCGGATCAGAAGCTTGGAGTCGCAGGTTTTGCCGCAGTACTGGTTGTCGGCGTTCTTAGCTACTTTGCTCATACGCCGATCAGGTTCCTGGTTTCGGTTCTGGGGATATCTGCGGTAGTTTACTCGATGAAAAAGCTGAGCGATGAGTTCGACCTGCCTTTGGCATTTGTTAGAAGGGATGGGCTGAACTACTGGGGAGGCGCTTTCGGAGGTCTGGTAGGAGGTTTATCTGCCTTTTATGGTTCCACAAGGAATTTTGAGGCCGTAGGTTTCCTTGAGTTCGGAGTTGATCTCTCGTTGCTGGTGATTTTCCTGATGCTGGCAGTGGCTCTTCACACAGGAACGGTTCTCCAAGACATTAAGGACGGATATATCGAAGTCTAGCTCTCTTCGTCAAATGTTAAAGTCTCCTGAGACTAATTTTTCCTATGCGAATAATAGATATCTCGATGGAGGTCTCCGAGGACATGCCGGTTTACCCTGGAAATCCTTCACCGGAGATAGAAAGGTACAGGCAGATCCCGGAGGATTCTACCACCGAATCGAGGATCTGTATTGGAAGCCATACCGGCACACACGTCGATGCCCTCCAACACGTCAAGGAAGACGGTGAGACTGTAAAACAGATCGACCTGGAAAACTTCTACGGCGACTGCCAGGTACTGGATCTCACCGGGTGTGATGAAAACGTTGAGAGAGCAGACTTAGAGGAAAAAGAAATTAAAACCGGTATAGTGCTTTTGAAAACCGAAAACTCTCTGGAAGGTCTCGAAAAATTCCGTAAAGATTTTACATACCTTACTTTAGACGCAGCTGAGTATTTAGTGGATCAAAACGTCCGTACTGTTGGAATAGATCATCTGAGTCTTGTAAAGTTCGATGGAGGGCGGAAAGCGGAGGAAGCTCATCTCAGGGCTAATGAAAGAATGACTGTGATCGAAGGACTGGATCTATCGAAAGCAGAGCCAGGCAGGTATGTTTTCTCCGGTATGCCGTTGAAGATAGCTGCTGATGGCGCTCCGATGAGAGCTGTTCTGATCGATAGAGAACAGGAATAGTTTTGGTTGAACTGTCGGCAACAGGTTTTGAAGCTTCGGTGACAAAACACTGTCTATGGACTTTGAAAACATCTCGAGACCTCAACGGGAGAATCTACACAAATGGGGTAAGGCACGGAAAATAGTGGATGAGGAGCGGATAAAGCTGCTTTTCGGCTCCGATGACCGTTACCAGTTCAAGGTTGAGGGAAACACCTCGGATTACACCTTGGGGGTCGATATCGATACAGGGGAGACTTTCTGTCCGTGCGCCTTCCAGGGAGATACCTGCTCTCACCAGATCGCCGCACACCTGTTTCTCGCGGAGATAGGACTGGAAAACACGAGCTACCGGTAAAAGATATAACATTAATATATAACCTATGAACTGATGATTGTCGGTCACTTCTTTCTAGCGTTTACCTTAGCGGCTTTAGTTGCGTTAAAAGCAGGCTTGGATGTAGGGAAGGCGCTGGCAATCGCTTTCACCGCAGCAGCTTTCAGCATAGTTCCCGATATAGATATCGTCTATGCCTTAACCGCGGTTTCTATGTTCATGGAGGGTACCTCGGTGTTTGTCGAAACTTTCTGGAAGTCTTCAAGTCAAATACACAGAGGGATAACCCATAGCCTCATAACAGGTATTATAGGAGCTGCGACCTCAACACTCTGCTTCAAGACAAAGAACTTAGATCTGGAGATTTTTACCGTATTCACTAGTTTTGCTGTCGGTATAACTTTAGGAGGTTTTGTTACGGGTTTTGTACTTGTTTTATACGTTTTTTCAGCTCTTTTTCTGGCTCGTTTTACTTCTGACCGTCTGACTGTAAAATGGTTCTTTATCGCGGCTTTCATCGGCTTAATCAGCCACCCGTTCGGAGATCTATTTACGGGGACGCCTCCCCGGTTTTTCTATCCTTTGAGCCTGAATTTCTTGACGGAAAGAATTGTGCTGATCGGTCAACCTGTCTTGAATCTTCTAGCGGTGTTTTTCATCGAACTCTCGACTGTGATCGCCGCAGTCTTCTGCTTCGGATATCTCAAAGGCTTTTCGTTCCGTGATCAACTAGACGGGAAAATTCTATTTTCCTGTTTTTTCGGCCTCACCGCGTTTCTAATCCAGGCTCCTACTCATGAATCCTCTTACCAGTTTGTCTACAGCCTGGTAGGTTTCAGTCTTCTAGGGTCGGGAACTGCGACTTCTCTTTCAGGAAGAACCGGCGTGGAGAGAAACTACTTTTTCGCCGTCAACCTGGTCTCTGCGGCCGCCCTAGCATCAATCAGCTATCTGGCCGCATACCTTCTTTTGTGAACAAATTTAACTCTGGTCGTGGCACGTTTAACACGGAGCTTTGCCGGTGAAAGACTACCTACAGACCTCGAATGTGTTCGGCAAGAAGGCTAACACGGCTCTATCAGCTGTTTTCGCACTTTATCTTCTAGCTAACTCGTTTAACATTCTTTTCGATGGAGCTTTAACCTGGTCTCTGTACGGTTTTACAGTACTCGTACTCGTATTCGTGCCGCCCGTGGTTTTCCTTGAACCTAAGGCTCTTGTACCGTTTGAAATACTGGCTTTACTGGCTGTACCTTTCACAATCAAAGGTATGGAGCTAGGCTTTGTGGCATCGAATACTCTTAACTATATTACGGCAGCAGGTATCGCACTCCTTGTTGTCACAGAACTCGATACATTCACTTCGTTTAAAACCACGCCGGCGTTTGCTGTGCCGCTTGTATCAGTTACAACGGTAGCAGTCTCCGGTATATGGGCAGTGGCGCGCTGGCTTTCCGATATTTACTTACAGACGTCTCTCATTGTCTCGGAGCATGCTTTAATGTGGGAGTTTGCCTCGGCGCTTCTAGCCGGTATTATAGCAGGATTTGCTTTCAACATCTATTTCAAACGCAGAGATCGGAGGCTGAAAAATGAGGCTTTCTGAACGGAATCAGAATCGGTTAGCTCGGTTTATGCGCGTCTTCATGCTCCTAGGGCTTGGAATAGGATTCTATACGGGCGATACAGGGATAATTGTGAACTCGCTGGTTTCCTTTTCCGTCACATTCGTTCCTGCGTTGATTGAAAGAGATTACGGCATAGAGATGAATCCGTTGCTCGTCCTCTGGCTTACCTCTGCGGTATTCCTACATGCTGCCGGTACTTTAGGTCCTTACGGAACTGTTTGGTGGTGGGATCATCTAACACATACTCTTTCTTCATCAGTGGTGGCTGGAGCTGGCTACGCAACTATTAGAGCGATCGATGAACACTACGAACAGATACATCTACCTTCAAAGCTGTTTTTCATCTTCATACTTCTGTTCGTGGTTGCTTTCGGAGTTGTCTGGGAGCTTCTGGAGTTCGGGATATCCGGCGCTGCCGAGATACTTGGAGGAGAGACTGTCTTAACTCAGTACGGTCTGGAGGATACGATGAAGGATCTCATATTCGATATATCCGGAGGGCTGGTGGTCGCACTATTCGGGGAGGTCTATCTCACGGATACAGTCGAGCAGATCAAACAGAAACTAATCGAGACAGAGCTATAGCTCAAGTCAGCAGGACTGGCCTCAGAAACCGCTCTAGATACAAATTCTAGCTCAATTCTCCTTAGGCAAAAACTTTTATAAACCCTCGTCAACAGAGTTAGTATATGCTCCTGGAAGCACACCGGTTCAGGTATCGCAACAACGCCGTAAGTTCCAGCTATAGGAGCAAAAACACTATTCAATCTAATATTCCGAACATCCTGTATATGTAGTACAGGATAAGTAGGCTGAGACGATCTGACGGAGCTTTCAACTCAGGAGGCTCCGGTGGGCAGACCTCGGCCGAAAAAATTCGGAGCAAACATTTCCGACACTAAACACGGAACGCCAAGAAGGTCTAACACACAATCGCCAACAAACAAAACGAAAAAACACTAAAACAGATTGAAACGCCAAAAACCTTGATTTGTTCGACGAGGTGATGTCTCAAAAGCGGCTTAGGAAACCGCTCAAAAAACTCTACATATCTTTCCTACTTTCTTTTCTTCCATGCGGTCGGTTTTTAACTCGTTGAAGACTAATTTCGGTTATGAGCTTGATCTACTTTGGAGCAGGTTTCATCGTTGGCTCTGTCACAACAGCGCTTCTAGGAGTTTTCCTGATTAAACACAAGATGAAAACACAGCTCGGTATGATGGAAGAGCAGATGGATCTGCTGATGGATTCAGCGGAGAAAATAGGAGAAGGCGACTTCGACATGCCGGATAACATGGGAGATGTTCAGGACGTAGAGCCTAAAGACTCCCAGTAAATCTTTCTAGCGCCTGATCGCTTTTCACTCTCCTTCGAGAACGCTCATAGCTTCATCGATGCTATCATAGCCTCTATGGGTCACATAGCCGATAGCGGTTTTCACGCCCAGTATAGGGTCTCCTTTCGTAAACGCGTTGTCGAATATCTCATCTGATTCGACTTCCTCGTAGCTCACGCCGTCTAGAATCTGTTTTACATCCTCGAACTCTTTCATCGAACTTCCGTTCCTGAAAAGCACATAACGTGGTCCCGTCTGTTCTTCCATAACCATACTTGGTTTTAGAACAATCAACACAATTTCTGTAGATAATAACAACTATTGTAGAATATAATATAGTTAAAGTAGGTCTGTACCTGAAAAACGTTAGTTTTCCAGACGGTTCACTGACTCGAACTCGTCTTCCAGTCGCTCAAGGCTTGATTCAACGTCATCGGCTTTCTTCTTCGAGTTCCTGACGTGCTTGTAAAACGTCGACCACTCATCGAAGACGTCTCTGAAGCTGTTTTCAAACGACTGTAACTGACTTTTAACCTTCTCAGCTTCCTTCGAGAGCTGTGCTGTCTTCACATCGCTTTTAACCAGTTCAAGCTTGTGACCTAGTGTTAAAGGAGAGACTACCTGTACGCCTTCACGTGTGTACTCGTTTAGAAGCTCATATTCCTCTCTCACAAGATAGTAGTAGACGGTCTCGGATGGAACGAACTCGAAGGCATAGTCCGTGGTTCCTTTCTCCGGTTTAACGTACTTTTTCTTTACCTCTTGTAGCTGTTTTTTGACAGCACGCCGGAACTTGTTCGAATGCTTCTGTTTTTCCTTCTCGTCTTCAGCCTCCTGCATCCGTCGGAAGCTCTCCAGTGGGAACTTCGAGTCTATACAGATCTTACCGGCACTTGACTGAATGTAGGCATCCGGTTTTTTCCGGCCTACAACCGTCTCCTGTGTGCCATACATATCGCTCGGCAGATGGCGGGCCAGCAAGTCCTCCAGTTTTCGTTCCCCGAACTCTCCGCGTTCCTGAGGGTTCGCCAGCATTGTTTCAATATCTCGGTGTAGATCCTGGATTTTCTCGGCTTCGCTCTGTACGTTCTCCATCTGCTTTTCGACCGACCCTATCTTCTCATCGAGTTTAAGGTTCTGCCAGGATTCAGATACTGCCCCACGGACCTTATCCGGGTCGACTTCCACGTCGATATCCGGTTCTTCCTGTTGGGTTACAAGGTAGAATACCGCGCCTGAGAGAATTATGACTGCTCCGCCGAGAACTATTTCGATCATAGTAAAGGCTGTAATCGGAGCGGTTAAAATCTTATCGAAACATTAACTGAATTGAATGCCTTTCTCGGTTAGAAAAACTCATAGTATAGAACAACTGGCGGAAAAAGCCGAAGAATACGCCACGGTTATAGTACCGGATAGCTCGCTTGTAGAACCGTTAAACGAAAGAATAGAAGGAAAGGTATCGACACCTATGAAACTCGGGTTCGACGGCGAGTACCGACAGAAGCTTTTCCTCAAATTCGCTGAAGAGATGAGCTGGAAACAGGCCTCTTACTTTTTGAAAAACGCGGAAAGCTGCCTACAGTCAACCGGCAAGCTGGAAGGTCTGAAAGAGAAAGGATTGGACAACTCCGAGATAGAAAACATCAGAGAGCTTATGGAAAAGGTTGAGAACCCTTACAACTCGGAATCGGTGGATATCGAACGACCAGTGCTTGTCTTGGATGAAGACCGGTTCAACGAAATCGAAAAGAGGATACTGCCTGAAGAATATGATTCGATCAGCAGCTTCAAAGACGAGAGCAGGGAACTCGGGAAGTTTTACTCGTTTAGATCAGCGGGAGAGCTAGCACAGGCGGTCGTTGAAAGTGCGGAAAAGATAGGAGCGGATGATATAGCGGTTGTATCACCTTCTAACTCACGTCATCGTTCGCTTATCGAATCACGTCTTGAATCGGAGGGCATCGAGTTCACTAGAAGCCTGGCTTTATCGGAATCGGAGAATCTCCGGACCTACATTGGTTTGATGAGAGCGGCTGTCTCGAACAATCCTTTACGGGTAGAGGATATCCGTCCGGTGATAAGCCAGCTGAAAATCAGTGTTTCAAGGCGCCACGATCCGAAACTGCTTTCCAGACTGGAACATGCCGATGCCAGAGACCTCAAAGAACTGTTGAATGTTTTACAGCACATGAACTTCGGTGAGGCCTTAGAGAAACTCGATGAGCTGGGAGCTGAAACACATAAGATAAAGGCGGTACTTGACCGGCTTGGACTCGAAAACCGGGAGGTAAACAGAGCCAACCTATCGAAACTTGAATACTACATACAGAGGTTTGATCCATCGGAAAACGAGGAAAACGGGGTGTTGCTTGTAACTCCGGAAAACGGGACGTTTATCGACAGAGACTACGTTGTCTTCGCTGGTTTTACAACCGAGTGGAACCGTGAGCCGGATGAAAAACCTTGGACGGATGAGAGAAAACAGAGGGACGTGATCCGTGATGAGTTCGAGTTGATGTTACAGTCCGGGACTAACCAGAGGTACTTGGTCGATGAGTCCGAACAAAGACTCTGCTTTAATCTAACGCAGATACTTGGGGTATCTCCGACCGACTTCGAGGAGCTGGAAGCTGTTAGAACCGCACCTTCCCAGCGTGAAGGACAGGGAGGGTTCGCTAAAAAACAGACCAACATAGAAACAGAGAGGGTTGAGATGCTGAGCCAGTCCCGGTTGAACTCGTTCGCACTGTCTCCAAGAGTATACTACTTCGATAGGCTGATCCCGAGCGCCGATAAGAAGGTTATGAAGAAAGGAAGGTTGTTCCACGATTTCGCCGAGTTCTACGTTAACTACCCGGATTTTACCGAAGAACAGGACTACATCGAGTTCATGGTCGAGGAGATAAAGCCTTACTTGGATGAGATCGAACTGGATGAGATCCGGACCGAATTCGAGATAGGTACAAGGAACATCAAAAAATACGTACGCAGAGAGGAGATAAGCTCCAAGGAGATAGAAGAGTATGAGGCTGAATCCGGCAACAAGTTTGCCAAAAAGTACGGCAAGGAGCTGCGTTTCGAGGTAACCGAACTTGAGTTTACCGACGAGGAGATGGGAGCAACCGGGAAGATCGATTTCGTGAAAAACCGGGCGCACCTGATAGATTACAAGTCCGGGAGGAAAAAGACCGAAAACAAGATAATAGAGGCCTCAAAGGTCGATATGTACGAGGACGCCCGTTTCCCGAACTTCCAGCCGATAATGTATTTAGCGGAACACCGGAAAATAAACCCCGACGAGCGCCTGAAGTTTACGTTTTTCCATTTCCTCCACGAGATAGGCGATCACATCAAAGGCGATGGCGATCTAGACGAAACCCTTGTAACCGTCGAGTACATACCGAAGAGCTTCCAAGAACACATTGGGACGGATGAAGTCTTCGAGTACCTAACGGACGGCGTAGCCAAGTCAAATGATAGACGGAAAACACTGGAGAAAATAGGTAAAGAACGGTATAAAGACTTCATAGAAAATACCGAGGTACCTGATACCCATGAGACCAGTGAGTTCCTTGAATCACGTTTCTTCGAGGATTTCATCAAGCTAGGTAAAGAAAGGGTCGGAGACTACAAGTACGTCGAGAAAGGGGTAAAAAGCGCGGTTAAAAAACTGGTTAAGATCCGGAACGCAAACTACTTCAAAAAAGACCTTGACAGGTTCGAGGAGTTCCTAGGCGAGCAGATTGAGGAGTTAAACCGTTGTAAGGAAAACGGTTTCCCGATCGATGGCAACCCGGATGACCTGCCGGAAAGAGATCTTCTGATAGAGGCTAGAAAATGACTGATCCGAACAAACAGCAAAAACAGTTAATCGAGAACACGGAAGGAACCTACCTAGTCGATGCCGGAGCAGGCACAGGAAAGACGTTCACTATAACCCGCAGGTACGCCCGGATCGTCGGTAAGAAAGGGGTCGAGCCGGAAGATGTTTTCCTCGCGACCTTCACGCGGAACGCGGCCGAGGAGATGAGCGAGCGAATTGTCGAGCTGACGGAGTTCGAGCCTGGCCGTATCTTCGAGGCGCCGATCTCAACTTTCCACAGCCACTGTCAGAAAATACTGGAGCGCCACGGGTTTAACGCACCGGAGCTTCTTGGGATAGAGGAAAAGATAACCGAGGAAGTCGATGTGATGGAAAGCCAAGTCAGGGAACGCCAGGAGTTCAAAGAGTTTTACAGCGGGTTCAAAGCAGAAAACACCGAGTACAACGATTTCTACCGTATAACCGAGGCTTCCGGAGTTCTCGGACTGTTAAAGACCTTGGCCTCGAAGGGAATCTTCCCGACAGAAAGTTCCTGGTTCGGAGAGGCTGAAAAATACCTGGATGGGGACTACGAGCGTTTCAAGGATGTCTTCAAGGAGATGAACAAGCCACGGGAGACCTCGAACGGTCAAAGACAAAGCGAGTTAAGAGACAGGCTTTACAGCTACCGCTGGAAGGACTTCCCGGAAGACGCTCCGGATGTAGCCGAGATAAGAGGTGGTCGTGGAACCAAAAGCGTACGCCAGGATTTCATGCGACGGTCCTTCGAGGAAAACAGAGACCAGCTCAAATCCTTCGTACACGATCTGTACTACGAGTACCTTGAACACTGTCTTTCCCGGAACTACCTGAACTTCCCGTTCATCATGGCACTTTCCTACGTACTGTTACATGAGCGCCCGGAGATACGAGAGAAAGAAAGCTTCGAGTATGTCATGATCGATGAGTTCCAGGACACCAACGAGATCCAGTTGAAACTCGCACTTTTACTCTCCGAGGAACCGAATATTGCGGCAGTCGGGGACTGGAAACAAAGTATTTACAGCTTCCAGCACGCATCAGTTGAGAACATACAGCGGTTCCAGAAACGACTTGAAAAATACCTAGAAGAGCTTCAGGAGGCGGAAAAAACCCTGGACATAGGTGAGGTCGAGAGAATCGAGTTAAAGCAAAACTACAGGTCCGGACAGAAAATACTTGATTTTTCAGAACATGCACTTGAGCTGCCCGCCCATAGACGGGAAAACGTTCCTGAACCAGAACTGGTCAGCCTTGAATCAAAGACCGGTTTCGAAAGCTCGAAGATCGAGCGGTTTACAAGCGAAAACGAACCTAAAGCAGTTCTATCCCGTATCCAGGAAATAATCGATAACGAAAAATACCTCAAGGAAGAAGGTGAGATACTTGAGTACGGGGATATCGCGGTTCTCACCCGCACCCGGCGGTTCGGACTGGAGTTACAGGAGCTGGCGAGTACCTACGGCATACCTGTCGAGTACGAGGGCGGGGTTGAACTGTTCAAAACACCTCAGGCACTATTACTGCTGGCATGGCTGCGTATACTTAACTCCGATTCCCTGAGAGGCTGGGCTGTCGTGCTTGAACACGCCGGTTACAGTCTTGATGAAGCCAAAGCCATTCTGGACGAGGAGAACAAAAGCTATCCTCCGGACATGAAGGCATTCCGCGAAAAGCTTGAGTCCTTCGATACCGTCAAAGCGGTTGCGAACACTGTTTTCGAACATTACGGGTACGAAAACGAGGTTTCCGATCGGATAATCGAGGTTATACAGGATGCGTTCCGCTCGACGTTCATGAACACCGGCAGCCTGATCAGCTTTATAGAAGACAATATTGAGGAAGGAGAGATCTACCAGGTGGAAACCCGGGGATCGGAAAACAGTGTTACAGTCCAAACCGTTCACGCAGCAAAAGGATTGGAGTACCCGGCGGTTTTCATCGCCGACGTAAACAAAGGAGTGTTTCCAAGTCAGAACTCCGGTTTCTCGGTTCTAAAGTACCAGGATCCTGTGGGTCTGCGTCAGAGAAAGAAGTTTGACTCTGAATACGGTTTCAGCTTCGATAACTGGCGGTACGAGATACTCTCCAAATGTATGGCCGGGGATTATGATGAAGAGCGGCGTTTGATGTACGTTGCGATGACCCGTGCGGAAAATCACTTGTTTTTCTCGGCTGAGGAAGGCAAGGAGTCTCCGTTCTACGAGAACCTGGATCTTGATGAGAAAACTGTTGAACCAGAGCTTCAAGCGGTTGAAATCTCTGAAGAGGATAGAGTGACTTTCGATATAGAAGATTCTTAAAACATTTCTGGAGTATCCCAGATTTATGGATCGGCAGACAGTGATACTAGCGACAACTTTGACAGTACTTGTAGGACTAACCGGTTTACAGGCAGGTATAATCCAGTCTGATCAGAATCGAAGTCCTGAGCAGGCAAACGGCTTTGAGTCAGTCACTGCCGACAGTGAGAACAACGTTGCGACAGCCTCTTTTTACAACCAGTCAATCGATCTAATGTATGAGGATCGCGCGGCCGCAAAGATGTACCTTGACTACGATAGAGATGGCTCCTTCGATCACCAGATAGATGTTGAAAGCGACGGAGAACGCCACAATATCTCGAGGACGGTTACGTTAGGCGAGGAAAGCTACGGGCTTTACTTTAGCTACAGCGATGACGCCGGTAGAACGGATGACGGCCAACTCACTCTTTACAAGGTAACGCGTCCGTGACGAAGCCGAGGATTCTACAGAAACAACCTTACACGGACTGGATGCTTTACGACCGGGAAACCGATAAACTGAAGATCGGTGCGGCAAAAACCCAGAAACAAGCTATCAAGAAAGCACTGTCCCTCGGAGTTGTGCCGCGTAAAACAGAGGACATAAGGCCGATGGAAGGCGGTTACCGTCTTACACTTATGACTGAACAGGAGTTCCAGGAGTTTATGGATTCGCTGAGTTAGGAAAGAGCTGTCTCAGGTTCAAGTATTAGATCAAGATTATAAGCTCGATAAAAATAATAAGAAAAAATAATGTGTAGGTGGCTTGCTCCATTTAATCGGTTGAACCCGATTAAACTAGAGTCATGTTTGTAGCCTTTGGACCTCTGTCCGCGTCCTCTTGGTCGAATTCAACTTCGTCGCCTTCTTCGACTTCAAGTCCGTCGTCCTGCTCGTCCAAGTTGAAATAGACGTCGTCGTCCATCTCGTCAGTTGCGATGAAACCGTAATGGTTCTGATCGTGGAAAAAATCTACTGTACCTTTCAAAATCTAACACCTCCTCTATAACAAGGGTTTCAATACCAAGCCTTATAATCGGAGCATGTTTCACCGCGGTATAACACCTTGTCCTGGCGCCCGGAAATCTTTATTTACACGGTTGAGAAGTTCTTAGACAAGGTGAGAAACTTTGAATAAACGTATCGGAGAACTAGCAGGAAAAGTATGGAACCATCTCGAAGAGGAGGGCGAAACATCGCTGACACAGGTATCAAACAGCTTTGAAGCCCCTAAAGCCAAGGTGGATATGGCGATCGGTTGGCTGGCAAAGGAAGGCAAACTAGAGTTCGTAGACAAAAACCGCGGGCAAGCCATTAACCTGAGAGAAAACTAACCGGAACTACTTTTCCTCGTACCGGTTATCCGCGTCCCTGTAATCATAGATAGTGATGCCGTTGTCTTTCCTGACTGTCAGTCGGGGTTCGGGGCCTTCATCCTCGCGGGTTTGAGAGCTTCTAAGGCTTTGTCTCAACTGATCTATCTTGCTGTCTAAAGCACTCCTGGTCCTGTTTTTCGCCGAGTTCTTGGTCTGTACGGCCAGTTCCTTTGCTTTATCCTTAGCAGTCTCCCGTGCTTTTCGCTTTAACTCCTCTATTTCTCCTTCACGTTTCATACGCCTCCATTCGGCTTCAAGATCTTCTTTCGCACTTAATGCCGCTGAAACCGCCTCTTTTTTCGCTCTTTCAGCTGCCCGTGCCTTCATACGGTCCGTGAAACCCGCAGGTTTCTGTCTTTCAATCGGATCGGCGACAAGGCTCATGTAGAAACTGTAGTCTTCGTTTCTTCTTTCGCTACTGCTCTCTGAGAAGCTGATGGCTGCGGAGGTCGTGGCTGCTATATGATCAGCGGCTCTGTAAGGGTTATCTGAATCTTTCATGTACTTTTTCAGTGCGCGGTAGATGTCTACGCTCCACTCTCCGTTGCTAGTTAAAGCCCATGAATCGGTTCTCGCATTCTCCTTTTCAAGTCTATCTGAATTGCCGTAGATGCCGACGGATCTATCTCCAGACCTGCCTTCAACGTATTTCCTGTAGAAACTTTCCAGTTCCTGGTCTGTCTGGATGCTGCGGATAGCGAGTTCCAGTCGCTCGCCTTCATAACTCATAGAAGTGTCTATCCGGTAGCCATTCTCGTCCTTGAGAAGGTCGAACTCTATGTTTTCTCCGTCGGTCAGCAGCTTATCGATCTCGTATTCTTTCATAAAAAACTCTTTAGAAGGTGTTTTCGCCTTCAAAAACAGTTTTAGCCGTCTTTAGATATATCGATGTCTCTTGAAAACAGTATACAAAAAACCCTGTAGGTTCCGCAAGTATAGTAAAGTCTGTATGAAAAAACTGGTTTTATGGTACAATTCGAGACAATTGAGAAAGAACGTAGAGACTATGGAAACTTCCCAGGGGAAAAATTCGTTGAGGTAAGCAGGAACAAGGCTATCCAGGACGATGGAACGGAAAACTCGTTCATCCAGATCGCAACAGGATACTACAAGGACGAGGAAACAGCTGCCTACAAAAAACGGTTTACCGTACCAACCGACGAGAAAGCAGTCGATCACATCATAGAGAAGCTACCTGAAATGTTCGAGAAGGAAAAAGAAGCAAGAGAACAAGAGGAGTAAAAATCCTCTCGCCTATTCTCTCATTTTACAGATCTCTGTAACTTGGAGAATCGTCCGGTTCGCTCAAGCCTCCGGACCCAGACTCGAGATAACTTTCGAGACTATCTGAGTATCTTTCCATATCGATAATATTGTCTTCAATCTCAACTGCTAAGTTGTCAGGGCCTGAAGTGTATTCTTCAGCTACTTCTGAGAAAGCAGTCTCCAGCTCGGATTGGCCAACATGTCTTACAGAGCCGCTGATCTCCAGTAATCTGTTGTAGACACTTGATTCTATCTCCTCGGTCATGTCCTCTGCCATCCACTGCGGGAGCATACAGTCTCCTCCCGATCTTCTGCTAATTTGTCTCTGAGCTTTAACCTGTTTGCTTTCCCAAGCGATCTTGTAGAACTCATCTTCCATACGGTGGAGATCCTTGGCTAGCTCCTCTTTGTCAGCTCTCATCCTCATGTCGTAGGATTCATCGGTCTCTACGTTTATACCGAGATCATCCAGCACATTTCTATCTAGGAAATCTCTGTAGTCTACTTCAGAGAAATCATCTGGCTTTTGAGTACTTAAGTGGTCTAGCATGCCTTCCTTCTTCGACGTTCTTTCTCCTGTCATCAAAATTACACCTTATAATTTGTCACTGAGAAATAACATATAAATGCTTTTTGATACGTTCGCAAAGATGATCTTAGAACAGACTCTGACAGGGAAGACCTAAGTTTAATCGGTCTTAAAGCATCTTGGATCTTCTTCCAGCATTTCAGATGCTGTCCTGTCTTTTAACTCAAATATGTCTTCTAATTTCTGCTTTGATTTCTCGAAGGTTCTTCCAGCCTCTCTACAGAAACTCTTTCGATGTAAAATCCTTGTATGTCTCCGCCAACGCCTTCTATGCTCATTAATGGCTCGCTACATTCTTAGGCGCCATGGAAAAAGAGAATGGAGAAAAATGTTTTTGCTGTACGTACTCCGGCAACAGCCTTCTCCAAGAGCTTCTATCCTATCTCTATATCCTCAGAATCGTTCGGAGACCACTCTATCTCGACCTCAAGTGACATATCTCCGTCCATCTCTTCTTCAACTTGGATCTCGAATTCGACCCTGTCGGCAGGCTCTAAAGTGACTGAGTCGTTCCCTGTAGTTAACTCTAGCCGGCCGTCGGCGATCTTATCGGCAATACCATGGAGTTTTTCCGCCGCATTCTGCCGGCTCATAACTGTTTCAGTCTTCAGAAGTTTCTTTGACATACTTACTTTATGGCGGCTTAGAGCCTTATAGGTTTCTGTGTTTTAACAGGTTATTCGGCGGAGGCACAGTGCTTACAGCAGTAGATCTCTCCGTCTTTCTCGTACCCGTTGTCGTATATCCGACAGTCACAGTGAGCGCATTCCCTTACCTTATCCTGTATTGCGGCGTAAAGCATCTCTCCGAACGAGTCAAGCTGTTCAGATACCAGAGTCTTGCCTTCATCCGTCAATGAGTATGTCTTTTTTCCCCGGGTGCCTTTCTCCACGCTTACGTATCCGTTTTCCTCGAGTTCTGATAGAAAAGGGTAGATATGAGACGTACTAGGTTCGTCGCCAGTCATCTCTTCGATCTTATCAATTATCTCGTAACCATGCCGCGAACCGGTCTTCAACAGCAAGAGCGTGTACATACGGTAGATATGATTCAAGTTTGGATCGGACATATGCTACGATAGTGTGGATGAATGTTTAAACCTAACCGACGTTTCATTATATGATATGTCAGGTCGGATGAAGAAGTTTACAGATAAGTTGAGGACCGATAGAAAAACCTCGGTAGCATTACTAACGGTTTTAATGGTTGCGTTAGCTGCGGCCGGAGTGTTCCAGCTTTCCAGCGGCTCGGATCAACCCACAGAGTTCAACAGGAACGACATCATGTTCATGAACATGATGATAATACACCACGATCAGGCCGTAGAGATGGCAGAGCTATCGGAAAACAGGACGAACAACTCTAACATACTTGAAATATCTCAGAATATATCCGAAGCCCAGCAAGAGGAAAACCGTTTGATGGCTGAATGGCTGAGAGATGCTGGTTTCAACCGGCCTACGCGCGGCCACCGGATGGCAGGAATGGCAACAGCTCAGGAAATGGAGCAGCTGAGACAGAGCAGCGGCAGGGAGTACGATCTATTGTTTTCCAAGTTGATGATCGAACATCACCGCGGAGGGATACAGATGGCGAGAGCCGAGGTTCAAAACGGCAGATCGGAGAAGCTAGTGGATCTGGCCCAAGAAATGGTAGAGGCCCAGACAGAGGAAATCCGGAGAATGGAGTCCTGGAGAGACGAATGGACAGGTAGTAGCTAGTCGAGGACATTATAAGATATAAACACTGACGTATCATATGCTGATAGGTGAGCCAAAAGTGTTACGAAAAATACCGGTCTTACTAGCAACCACTCTAACAACTGTAGGCACTGTGCTAGCCCACAACGAATCAGGACACTACGGGCCAGGCATGATGGATAGCGGGGCCTGGACCCACAACATGGGTCATATGGCCGGGTACAACATGTGGGGAATGGGCTGGTACGGACTCTTGTTCGGACTTGCCTTCTGGATACTTGTAATCCTAGGAATTATCTACCTCGTTCAGAAAATAACAGAACAGAGCGCAGAGAAAGAAGATAACTAATGGAACACGAACATGACCACGACCACGGCGAAGAACACTCCGAAGACAGCGGCTCGGGACACGGACACAAACACCACGAAGAGATGTTCAAACGAAAGTTTTTCATCTCCACTTTGCTTTCCTTACCTGTTCTTTACTTCAGCCAGTTTGTCTCCGGAATGCTGGGATACACACCGCCGAGCTTTCCCGGAAGCCAGCTAATAGTACCGGTATTCTCAGTTATAATTTTCGCCTACGGTGGCTTGCCTTTCCTGAAGATGGCTAAATCAGAGTTCGAGGACAGACAGCCAGGTATGATGATGCTGATCTCCCTTGCCATAACAGTCGCTTTCGTCTACAGTATGGCTTCCTTGACTTTGAACACACAGTCCAGCTTCTTCTGGGAGCTTGTAACACTTATCGATATCATGCTTCTCGGCCACTGGATAGAGATGAGGTCTGTGCGCCAGGCATCGGGAGCGCTGGACGAACTCGCCCAGTTAATGCCTGATACCGCGGAAAAAATACTTGAAGACGGAACGATAGAAGAAATCAAGGTCTCGGAGCTAGAAGAAGGCGATAAGGTCTTGATCCGGCCTGGTGCCTCGGTGCCTGCCGATGGGAAAGTATTCGAGGGCGAATCCAGTGTCGATGAATCGATGATAACCGGAGAATCCCAGCCGGTGGACAAACAACCCGGCGATGAGGTGATCGGCGGAACCGTAAACAACGACGGCAGTCTAAGGGTTGAGATCACCGCGACAGGAGACGAGACCGCACTTTCCGGCATAATGGGTCTGGTCGAACAGGCACAGGGAAGCGAATCAAAGACACAGATGCTAGCCGATAAAGCAGCGGGCTGGCTTTTCTACATAGCGCTCGGCTCAGGAGCCGCAACCGCGATAGCTTGGACGCTAGCCGTTGGCTTTAACGTAACGGTGATCGAACGAGTAGTAACTGTTTTAGTAATCGCTTGTCCGCACGCGCTAGGTTTAGCTGTTCCGCTCGTAGTAGCTATCAACACTTCCATGGCCGCACAAAACGGCATACTGGTCAGGGACCGTATAGCTATGGAGCAAGCCAGAAAACTCGATACCATAGTGTTTGACAAGACAGGTACGTTGACTAAAGGAGAGATGGGAGTTGCGGACATCGAAGCCACCAGTATCTCGGAGGATAAAGCCCTTTCATTGATGGCTGGTGTAGAAAAGGACTCGGAACACAGCATCGCGGAGGCAATCAGAAACTCGGCCGAGGAAAAAGACTTGGATATACCTGAGGCAAAAGGTTTCGAGGCAATCAAAGGCAAGGGCGTGAGAGCAGAGATCGAAGGTGATGAAGTCTTCGTTGGAGGTCCGAACCTAGCCAAATCAGAAGGTTTTGAGATACCTCAGCAACTCGAAGAGTTCGCGGAAAAGGCCGCAGAAAACGCCGAGACAGCCATATACCTGTTCCGCGATGGAAAAGCCATCGCAGCTGTCGGTCTCGCAGACATAATCCGGGATGAAAGCCAGGAAGCAATCGAGCAACTACACGAGAAAGGCATCGAGGTCGCGATGCTGACAGGAGACTCAAAGGAGGTAGCCCGGGCCGTAGCCAGGGAGCTTGAAATCGATACTTACTTTGCCGAAGTCCTACCAGAGGACAAAGACAAGAAGATCCAGGAGCTACAGGATGAAGGCAAACTGGTTGCGATGGTTGGAGACGGAGTCAACGATGCTCCAGCGCTTACAAGAGCGGACATCGGGATCGCGATAGGATCTGGGACTGACGTGGCTGTCGAATCAGCGGACATTATACTCGTTCAGAACAATCCTTTGGATATTGTAAAGCTGTTGAAGCTGAGTGATGCCAGCTACAGGAAGATGGTACAGAACCTGTTTTGGGCAACGGGCTATAACGCATTGGCTCTGCCTTTGGCAGCCGGAGTACTCGCTCCGATCGGAGTGATGCTTTCACCGGCAGCAGGAGCGGTTATAATGTCGCTTTCAACGGTTATAGTGGCGGTGAACGCACAGTTGATGAAGAGAACCCAGCTCTAGATAAGAGGGGTTCAGTTACTCGTCTCTGGAGTATTTTTGGCGGAATTCATGGATTAGGCCGCCCATCTGTGCGTACCAGTCATTTAGCTTTCTCTGCGTCCGGTCTGCTACTTCTTCAGGGTCTTTGGCCTTGTAAACGTGGTGGTAGCCGCCGTTTTCCTGATTGACCTGTTTTTGCTCGAGGAACTTATTTTCCAGAAGTCTCTGTACCGAGCGGTAAGCAGTTGATCTTTCACGGTCCACTTGTTCGGCGATTTCATCGACCGACAGCGCTTTTTCCACATCAACCAGTCTGAAGTAGATCTTCTTGTCCAGCTCTTTTGAGCCGTGGATACAGTCCAAGAGACTCTCACAGCTCATATCTTCCTTCAGATACTGTGCTATTGATTCCGGCATCTTCTCTGAATAAGTACTTGTCACCGAAGAGTTTTAGAGCATTAGCTGGACGTCGGCCTCGCCCATAAAGTTCAGCGCGGTTGCCGCACCTACGCCGGATTTCACCCCATCAATTAGTTCGTCGTCGGTATAATCCATTAGCTCCATTGTCATCTGGCAGGCGAGCAGTTCGACATCCATGTCCAGTGCGGTATCGATAAGCTCTCTGACAGAAGGCGTGCCGTTTTCACTCATTCTGTGTTCCATCATCTTCGTTACTGCTTTATCTCCGAATGGAAGCGCTGCGATAGAGTTAGGCATTGGCATACTCGGGTTCCCGACCGCACTCATCTCTAGATTATCTGATTTTTCCTCGTGAAGAACATCCAGCCCCCAGAATGTGTAAAATACCTGTACGTCCCATCCGAACGAGGCTGCGGTGGTCGCAAGGATCAGCGGAGGGTATGCCATATCAAGAGTTCCTTTCGTGGCTATGATGGATAGCTTTTTCCTCTCTTCATCGTCCTCGGACTGTTTGGCTTCAAGCTCCTCGATTCTCTGCTCTAGTTTCTCTATTTTGTCCATCTGCGGTTCACTCATTTTTTCTCAATGTAGAACTTGTAGACTCCGTCTTCGGTTTTCATCTCAAGTAGTTTGACATCGCTTGAGCCACCGACCCATCCCTGGAAATCGTTTTCACTTCCTGAATCTGTTGAAAGGGTCTCAAGCACCTGACCGGACTCAAGATCGTTGATTGCCTGCCGGGTTTTAACTATAGGCATTGGACAGCTCTTGCCTTTGACATCCACTGTTTTTGTAATATCGTAACTCATTTTTCTGAAACCTTTATCTTGTATCTAAACTACAATACTTTAAAACCTTCACGAACTCAAAACGGATTTTGAAGAACTTTAACCGGATAGAATTGTTCAAACAATACAAGATAATCGTCTGGTATAAAAGTATTTAGGGATAAAGCCTCCGATATGAAATCCGAACTTCCGGATACAGACCAAGACGTTGAATCTGTAAAACCAACGCAGCTTAAGCGGAGAATTGACAGTGGGGACAAAACTGCGATCCTCGATGTCAGAAACCAAAACGATTTCGAACAGTGGAGGTTAGAGGGAGAAAATTTGGAAGCGGTCAACATACCGTACTTTGAGTTCCTTGACGGCGAGATCGAGGAACTGGTGGAAAAAGTACCTGAAAACCCCGTGGTTCTGTGTGCGAAAGGAGAGTCAAGTGAGTACATCGCAGCCCTACTAAAGCAAAACGGGATCGACGCAAAACACCTCGAAGACGGGATGTATGGCTGGGCAGGTATATACGAAAAACACCGGATAAACGAAGAACCTTTGATATTCCAGTATCAGCGTCCTTCAAGCGGATGCCTAGGCTACATGGTAATAAGTGAGGGTCAAGCAGCGGTTATCGATCCGCTTAGAGCATTCACGGAACGTTATAGCCAGGACGCAGAAAAACATGGCGCACAGATCAAATACGTTCTGGACACCCATGTACACGCAGATCACATCTCAGGTCTCAGAGAACTCGCTGAAAACACGGACGCAGAACCAGTAATGTCGGAAAAAGCCGTAGAACGAGGAGTAACTTACAGCAACAAACTAGAAACCGTCCAGGACGGAGACAGATTGGCCATTGGAGAAACAGAGATCGAGGTAATCGAGACACCCGGCCACACAACCGGCATGGTTTCCTACAAAGTAGATAAAGTGGTCTTTACCGGGGACGGACTGTTTACGGAATCAGTTGCCCGACCTGATCTTGAAGAAGGCGAGGCCGGAGCCGAGAAAGCAGCGAAACTTCTCTACAGCAGCCTCCACGATAAAATCCTCGGATTAGAAGATCAGACGGTTGTAGCGCCAGCGCATTTCAGTGCCGCAGCTGAGGTCGGAGAGAACAACGCGTACATCCGAGAACTCGGAGATCTCAAGCATTCAATGGAGGCCCTTGAGATGGAAAAACAAGAGTTCGTCCGGTTTGTCGTCTCGGATATGCCGCCTAGACCTGCGAACTACGAGGAGATAATCGAGACCAATCTGGGTGTAAAACAACAGAGCGATGAACAAGCATTCGAACTTGAGCTGGGGCCTAACAACTGTGCGGCAAGCAAAGACTCGATGACCTGAAAAAAGAAGTAAGAAGAAAAGGAGGGGTTTAAGGAGCTTCCTGGATCTCCAGCTCCCCATCCTTGGATTCCGCGAGGAAATGGATATGGCTGAAATTTTCCTCGGCCTCATCCGTGTTTCCGTGCCAGTGTTCCTCTCCTTCCGGGAAAATCACGAGGTCGCCCTCAGAAACCTCCTGCTCTTCATCACGTGTCGCTACAATCCCTACGCCTTCCGTGATATACAGAATTTGGACTCCGGCATGAGTGTGGAACTTTGTGCGCTCCCCTGGCCGGAAAGTTACTTCTGCGGCATCAACTCCGGTGTTCTCGAACTCATCGGAGACCGGTTCGGAGATCAGCGGTGTTCCTACCTGAACAGGATGTTCCAGTTCCTGTTTCTCGGATGTGCTTGCTACCTTCATCTTTACTCTCCTACCTTTACCATTACCTTGATTGCTTCACGGTTGTCCATTGCCTCGTAACCTTCCGGTACGCCCTCAAGATCAACGGTCTTGTTCAGGATTGGTGAAGGATCAAGTGTTCCCTGTAGAACGTCTTCCATCAGCTCTTCAAGGTACTCTCTGACCGGTGCCGGTCCGCCTTCGAAGCTGACGTTTTTGAAAAACATCTGGTTGACGAAGCTTGGGTCCTCGACGTGAGGGACTCCTACGTATCCGATGTTTCCGCCGGGCCGGACGATCTGAGCTGCTGTCTCAAGTGCGGATTCGTTTCCAACGCATTCAAGCACGTGGTTTGCTCCGCCGTTTGTAAGCTCCATAACTTCCTTGATTGCTTTTTCGCCTCGGCTGGAGACTACATCGGTCGCTCCCATTTCTTTCGCGACTTCCAGTCGGTCTTCGTGGTGTCCGACTGCGATGATCTGTTCTGCGCCAAGCCGCTTGGATGCTGCTACCGCACAGAGACCTACTGCTCCGTCACCGATAACTACCGCAGTATCACCTGCGCTTACATCAGCACATACTGCTGCGTGGTGACCGGTTCCCATTACATCGGTCAAAGGCAAGAGCTTTTTCAGAACTTCTTCGTTGTCCTTGTACCGTTCAGGGACTTTGACTAGGGTTCCGTCTGCGTGAGGAACTCTGAGTTTTTCTGCCTGCGCTCCTCCTAGCTCGCCGTTCGGACTGTAAAACTGCATTTCCTTACATGCCGTGTGAATTCCTTTCCGGCAGAACTCGCATTCTCCGCAACTGGTGGAAAACGGTGAGATAACCCGGTCTCCTTCCTCCAGAGAAACCACATCATCGCCTACTTCCTCTACGATACCCATAGGCTCGTGTCCGGTTGGTAACCCTTCCTCCGGGTTCTCGTATCCTCGGTAATGCCAGAGATCGGAACCGCAGATACAGGTATGTGTGATCCGGATGATTACGTCCTCAGGGTTTTCAATTTCAGGGTCTTCGACTTCTTCGACTCTTATATCGCCTTCGCCGTAGTGAACTGCTGATTTCATTATATGATACAACTGTCCGACAACCGTCTTAAAATCGACTACTGGGTTTTACTAAACAGATCTCGATGATCGCAGCTTTCTTTGTATACGTTTATGCGTGTTTAAGGCATGTTTAAAACTGTTGTCGGCAAGGAGATGAGTTCATGGAAGGCTTTGAAATCGAAGAATTTGAGAATTTACGTAAGGTAGTTGAGACAATTGAAGGGATGGTGGAGGAAGGTTATTTACAGGCACCTACCTTAGATGAAATCGCAGAGGAGCTAGGAGTATCAGATACAACGGTCTCTAAATGGTCGGGTGGAAGCTACAATCATGCCGTCAGGACAGCGGGTCTGATCCCCAACAAAAACCTTAACGCAGGTGATTACATGGCAGTCTACAGCGAGCTGGATGAGGCTGGCGGTAAAATCACGAAAAAGGCTTTCGAGCAGAACGCGCCGATTGGAAGCCTATCCAAGCACAGAAACAAAGACCTTACGCACAACCAGGCAAGAGAAAAACTCGGTTTAGAACCTAACCAAGGATTCGAACACTACGTCGGAGGAAAATTCTACGGAGACGACGGGGAAAACCTCGAGGACAGGATCAGAGGTCTGGAACATGATTTCCTAGAACTTGAAAGCAGGCCGCCTTCAAACGACGAGCTTTACAACAAAATAAGTTTCCGGGAAAGAAGCCGGCTTCCGGAACTAAGAGCGCGTACAGGAGTACACGCCGAACCCGTGACTATACAAGGACGTGGACGGATGGCAGGTGAAAGAGAAGACGAAGTATTCGATTTCTGGGTCAGAGAGTACCTGGAAGAAGACTGGAGCCAGTACAGTGATGCGGATGTAGATACCGTGATGAAGCTGAGAATGGCGAGAGAAGATATTTCTGAGAGCGAACTAAGCGCCGTCGCAGCACATTACGGCAAATGGCTGGATCTAGATCAGTACTAGGTAAGGCAGAAACTAGTCAAAAATAAGTTTCCAGACAGAGAGTGGTAGCTACGCCCATAAAAACGTATTGGGTGTGAAGCCCCATCCGAGATTTGAACCCGGGATCTCGTCCTTACCAAGGACGCGCTCTACCGCTGAGCCAATGGGGCTTAATAAGTGGATAAAGCTTGGACTGTGCGTGTTTCCAAGTTAGTTGTGGTGGATAGAGTGTTTCATCTATCCTGCGAACTGGTCGTTCTTCTTTCGGAGGTCGTCGTATCCACATTTTCTACATGAAGTCTTTTCCGGGTTCTTCGTCCGGTTTCTTGCGTTACATTTTCTACAGATGTAGATGTCTCCGAAAAGCCTTGCTTCGGCTTCTTCAAATCTCTGTGCCATTTTTTATCTCACCTGTAAACGGAGACGGGCTGTAGTTTTAAATGGGTTTCAACTATAGCGGTGTTATGGAGCTAGGACAGACTGGTTACAGGTTCGTCCAGTCGTTTGCGGGCAACGAGTTCTTGGACCAGATAATGGTTTTTTCCGCCGAGTATCTTCTGGTTTTAGTGCCTTTAGCCGGACTCTACCTCTGGTTTAATGAGGAAAACGGTTTCGAGAAAGCCTCGTTTATGGGCGCTACCGTCTGTTTGAGCATCGGCTTAACATACGTTTTCGGGCTGCTTTACTACCATCAGCCACCTCAGTACCAGGGCTTTGAGACGATTTTAACCAAGGACTTGGAGAATGCGTTCCCAAGTCAGCATGCTGCTGGAACTTTCGCAGCGATCTGGCCAGCCCTTTACCTGGGTAAACAGAGAGTTGCCAGCGTACTTACGGCAGGAGCTGTTCTGACCGGTATCGGAAGGGTTTATACTGGACTTCACTTCCCAATAGACATACTGGGAGGCGTACTTGTCTCGCTTACAGCGTTCGCGGCAGTGCATCTTCTGGAGGATTATCTAACTCTTTCGATTGAATGGCTTCAGACAGTGACTGAAAGATTTAACTTGGATCGCCGGTAATTAATGGCTGATGTCTAAGCTGGAAGCAAAAAACGTCTCGAAAAGCTTCGGGAAAATAGAGGCGTTAAAACAGGCGGGAATTAAAGCTGAAGAATCCGAGATAATAGGTATCTTGGGGCCGAACGGCGCCGGAAAATCAACTTTAATGAAGATACTAACAGGCCGGATTGAAAGAGATTCAGGGGAGGTTCAAGCGCTGGGAATCGATCCTGGTGAAAAACCTTTGGAGCTGAAAAAACGGATAGGTGTCTTACCGGAGCGAGAGGATCCTCCGAGCTTTCTGACGGGAACTGAGTACATGGAGATGATCTCGGAGGTAAGAGACACTGGTATCGATCAAGATGAATGGGTCGAACGCCTGAATCTTGAAGGTAAGATGGGTTCTCTGACCCGTGATCTTTCTAAAGGTGAAAGACAGAAGCTGATGGTTGTACAGGCGTTTTTCCATGAACCAGAACTGGTTTTCGTCGATGAACCGCTGATTAATCTGGATCCGCTCGTCCAGGAACGGGTAAAAGAGCTTTTCAAGGACTACAGGGAAGACGGCGGCACCATTGTTCTTTCCACTCACGTTATTTCTCTTGCCGAAGAACTCTGTGATCGCATAATATTTTTGAAGGATGGAGAGGTAATCGATGTGGTTGAGGAGATGGAAAATCTCAAAGAGAGGTTTCTTGAAGAAGAATGATACGTAGAATGGTAAAAGAAGAGTGGAGAACCCATTCCACTCTTTACAGAGGGGCTTCATTTGCTACGTTTCCTCTTGTAGTGGCGGCTTTCAGCCTGGCGTTCAGCTGGCTGACCTTAACCTACTCAAGTCTAGGACCCGATGCTCTTGGCACAGCTATCACAGCTCTCGGAGGCTTTCTGGGTTTAATGGTTGGCTCGATCGGTTTCTCCAGTAAGGACGCTATGGAAAACGTGTTAGGGCCTATGAACCTTCTGATATACTCTTCTCGTACGCTTCCGATCTCCGAGCGAAGACTGGTCTTTGACTTCTTGGTGAAGGATGTAATATACTATACAGGCTTGTTCCTTGTTCCGATAGCTGTAGGGCCGTTAGTATTTGCGGGGACAGCTTTGCTTGCCGATGTAGCTACGATGTTCGGACTGTTTTCCGCAGGTTTGCTTTTGAGTCTGGTTGTTTCCAGAACCACGGTGACGCTGCCGTCTACAAGTCTTCTCAGTTACAGAAGGCTTTCTTTTCTTAGTCCACTTTCGAAAAAATCGGTTCTGGATCTTTCCCGCAGCTCGGGAGGTCTCATCAAGATACTGTTTTCAGCGGGTCTGCTTACAGGTTTTTACTGGTTTGCCGTTTTGAACTTCCCGGCTACCAGAGGTCTGCTGTCGAACCCGTTGCTTTCCTTCAGCGTTGTAATCGGCACAATCAACCTGAGTATCTACAACTGGATCAACAGGTACGATACAATAGACGAATACAGTTACCTGCCGGTAGAGGAAAACAGTCTATTAGACGCTAAAAAAGAGGCTTACCTGTTTATAGCGGTGCCGCTGACATTATTCGTTGTGCTGGCATCTTACGTTCTGTATCCGCAGAACTTGGCGGTTTCGATCATCTCGGCGGTTACAACAACGGTCTTTACTCTGGCCGTCGCAGCTGGTTTGACAGGACTGGAGCCTAACGAGAAACTGTTTAACTCCTGGATCTTCCTGAAGTTCACCCTGGTAAACTCCTTGGTGGTAGTTCCCTTACTTATCTTTACGATTATCTACCGGCCAGAAATGTTGTGGATCTACACGGGTCTATGCGGAGCTGTTGCGTTGGCTTCGTCGGTAAGTCTCGTGTTCAGAAATCAGAAAACTGGTTGGAAAGTAGTTGAAACGTAGAGCGCGGAGCCCGGGATTTGAACCCGGGTCATCACCGTGACAGGGTGATATGATGGGCCGGACTACACCAGCTCCGCTCTGTAATACTACACATGGCCTAAATTCTTTTAAACACTTACTAGTAGAGGGGTTGTGTCTGATTCTCAGAGGGCTTTGATTAAAAACACTCTGTGCCAACAGCTTTCCTATGAGCGAATCCAAATACATTATAATCGGGGATGGAGCAGCCGGAGCGACGGCGGCGGAAAACATACGGGACAGAGACGATGAGGCGGAGATACATGTCTTCACCGATGAGACCGAGCCACTGTACAACCGTATCATGTTGAAGACTTACATGAAAGGCTCTCTGCCCAAACAGTACACCAGGCTCCACGATGAAAACTGGTATGAAAAACGCGACATCGAGTTACATCTCGATACCAGAGTCGAAAACATTGACACTGAAAACAAACAGATCGAGGCCGATGGAACCTACGGCTACGATAAATGTCTGGTAGCAACCGGCGGCTCTCCGCGGAAGCTTCCGCAGGACGAAGGCTACGATAACCTGAAGTACATGTGGACAATGGAAAACGCCGAGACAGTTAAAGAGTCGGCTGAGGATGCGGAGAAAGCAGCTGTGATCGGCGGCGGCTTGCTAGGAATCGATCTAGCGGTAGCGTATGCGGAAAACGACTGTGAAACCCATTATCTGATTAGAGGTGAAAACTGGTGGTCCCGCGGACTGGATGAGGAAGGCGCGGAGATCATCCACCGGAAACTAGAAGAACTGGGCGTAAACGTAGTCACTAACTCGGCTCTAGAAAGTTTTGAGACCGAGGGCGATGAGATAACAGCTGTCGTCGATGAGAACGGCGAAAGATACGAGGTCGATGCTGTAGCAGCCGCTATCGGTCAGAAACCGAACTCCGGGATTATCGACGTCGAGAAAAACGAATCCGGTATGATCGAGACCGATGAAGAGCTGAGAACGTCGGAAAAAGACGTTTATGCGGCCGGGAACATGGTAGAGTACGTTTCACCGGTTTTCCAGCGCAAAATTGTGAACGGAGCATGGGATCACTCGGAGGCGATGGGAGAGTTCGCAGGTAGGAAAATGACAGGGGAAAAAGGAGAATTCGAGTTTGTAAACACTTACGGCGTAGGTCATTTCAACGTTCAGTTCCTTTCCATCGGCGCAACTTTCGGACAGTCCGTCTCAAAGAAGTATTCGGAAGATGAGTACCGAAGACTTTTCTTCGAAGACGACCGACTGGTCGGCGCGGTGATGATCGGCAAGACTGACGGCCAAGAAGAGTTAAGGAAGTTGATTAAGGAAGGCTCGCCTGTTGAAAATAAAGAAGAGTTGTTTGAATAGGTCAGCATATATCGTGTCCTGACCGGTTCCATCTCTTGAACTCATAGTCCGAGTTTTCGTTTTCCTCTCCAAGTTCTCTCTGTGGGTATTCCCCGGCATCAACCATGAGGAGTTCATAGCCGTCCTCTTCAAGCTCTATGGCCTGGTTGTCGGTGTCAGTCCATCTGTACTCTTCGACACCTTCTGATTTGAAATAACCGTTTTCTATCAGGAACTCTATGCCTGTCAGCCAGTCTTCTCTACTGTCTTCTGGGAGCTTACGATCGTAATCTGCGTCTTTCACCCATTTTTCCTGTAGGTCCTCTCTTAGTCCGCTGTAAATTTCCTTCCCGCGTTTTTCGCCGTGTTTCTGAGTTAAAGCTTCTTTGGCATCGCTCGTCAAAACCATCTCCGAGTTATAGTCTACTTCAAGAACGGGGACAACTTGGCCGTCTAGTTCTAAAGCCGCTCTTTCTGCTGTTTCAGAGGCGAAATCATATCCGATTGCCTGTGCGTTCTGTATGTTAAGATGCCATCTTTCGACGTGTTCAATATCGCTTTTGCCGTTAGCTTTCTTTGGGTATAGATATGCCTTGTCTCTGTCTCTATCTAGAATTAAACCTTTGCTTTCTCCCTCGCTTGGAATATCAAGCAGTTTTGTGGTACTGTGTTCCGTCTCCGCTCCGAAAAGCGTCCATCCCCAATCCGGCTGATTCCTGTTTGTAATCTTCTTTTTTCCCACAGACCTGACTGACTCCCACATTTCTCCGAGCATCTCATCGTCCTCTGTGTTTAACGCTCTAGCAAATGCTTGTGCGTCCTCCTTGCTTTCCTCCAGCAGCAGATTGAAAATCTCTCCTTTTTCTTCATCCTCTAACTCCGAACTGTAAAAATCTGCGTTTTTCCGGTCTCCGAAAATAGTCTTCCGTTTCTTTGGAGTTACATTCCCAGCTACCATATGTTACTTTATGGTAGCTACAATATAAGTTTTTTGGATGAGGCCAGTAGTTCAGAATTTAAAACAAAAACATTTCTCCTGTCAAAGTGTTTATTATTTTAAGGTAGCAGTAGTTCAAGTATAGTTAGAGGTCGCCAGAATGTCGCACCAAATCAAACCCTCAACAGAAGAATTAGAAGAAGCGAAAGAGATAGTAGATGTAGCTCTATCTGAAGCAGAAGAAAAACTGCCGATGGAACAAGAAGTAATCGTAGAACTCGGCTGGACAGAAAGCGACTTCACAATCGAAGAAATGGATGGTTCAAGTGGGTTTGCTAAATACCCGAATGTTATTGACTTGAGCTTCAATAATTCAGCAGATAAGTGGAAGGAATCATTGAGAGCTCAAGCTTTCCACGAATACGCCCATACTTGGGACTATGAGAAACGAGGTCAGCAGTGGGATACAAGATGGGAATACATACTTGGAGAAGCACTTACACAGCACTTCGCTGAACAGAATGCCGAGTATGAATCTCCGTGGAGAACCAAAATCGGTCGTGAAGACATAGCCGAACACTGGTCAAAAATCAGAGATGAAGAACTTGACCAAGAATTCTC
Source organism: Candidatus Nanohalococcus occultus (assembly GCF_029207735.1). Taxonomy (NCBI): domain Archaea; kingdom Nanobdellati; phylum Candidatus Nanohalarchaeota; genus Candidatus Nanohalococcus; species Candidatus Nanohalococcus occultus. Next base: position 512,984 of record NZ_CP104395.1, on the reverse strand, counting down.
AACAGATCAATACGATCCTATCTTCATCAACAAAGGAGACGGCGAATACCCTAACTGGCTCGGCTACACATTATCATACCAGATAGGGGAACAGCTACTCCAAGACCACAGCCTTGAAGACTTCCCAGAACTCGAAAAAGAAGATGTAGTCGAAGCAGGGAACGAAATTTACAGTGAGACTTGAGTTTTCAGCCACTTAGTAGTTCTGAGGCTGTGACTTCTGGTAGGAATATTATTGCATCGAAGTTTTCTGATAGTTTCAGCAGAAACTTCGTTAGGATTTGAAGTTGTTTTTTCAACTAAAACCTGTTTTTCAAAGGATAAATTTTTCCGGGAGTTCGTCTCTCCAGTTTCGCGGTAGTTCTTCGGGTAGGACTTGTTTCCAGTTTTTATCGGCGTTTTCTACCTGTTTTGTCAGTTCATCTGCCTGTTTTTCTATTTCATGGTGTGATTCGCGGTCTCCAGGAGGAACTACCTGCTGGACGAAAAGCGCTCTGTCGTTTCTCAAAGCAGTTTCATCTGTTGTGTGTATACCGCCTTCTGGGTCGATGTGTACCATGTTTCTGCCGAATCTTTTGCTGTAGGCGCCGAAAAGTTCTTCTGCTTCCCGTTCATGCCGGAAGTTCAACCCTAATGCGTTGGCAGTTCCTATATGTTTTCCTGCGAGTTCTTGCTCTTCCTGTGAGTATCCTCCATCCTTGAAGTCATCGGTCAGATACTCTGTCAGGTAAGGGACTGTCTCATCGGCCACATGTTTGGAGACTGTTTTACCATCTGCCTGTAGAATCTTCATGTCTTCTCTTATGAGCGGGCTGAAATCCAGAGAGGATTCTTCTAACTGGTCGTGGATTCCGTCTTCTCTGTAGAATGCTGTCAGGAGATCGATCTCATCTATCGTATCTTCCGGCAGCCCTTCTATGCTGTCAAGGTAATCGTCTTCGAAGGACATAGCATAACGCAGCGAGAAACGAATATGTTCAGAGTTGCCGTTGGTGCTTTCATGTTTGTGAGGCTGGTGCTGTAGCTCCATGAATGCCGGAGGTTTTACACGTGTCGCAGGGTCGAAATCAGTCCTTGGTACGGCTTCAAACTGGTAGCGGTGACCGTCTTCCAGAGTTAAATTGAAGAATATTTCCATATTCCTGACGTTTTCCTTGTAAGCTACTGAGAGATCCTTTATTTCTTCCACAGTTTGCTTTTTACCGGAATCGTAGGCGCCATTTCCTGTAGTTACTGTTCTTTCCTCCATAGGAGTTTCTATGATCTTTTCTAGAGGTTCATAAATTATCTTGTAGGCCTCTATAGCATCACAGTTTTCTCTATAGGCAAATCTCTCATTCAAGTCGGCATCTATTACCTTTCCGCTTGCCTGGGCGCCGTGGAATCTTCTTACTCCGAGACTCACACAGCTTGTTTGTTACCGAAAGATAATAAATTTACTGGTGTTTACTGTGTGCTTTCTTCCTCTGCCTTATCCAGCATCTCCAGTGCCTTCGGTGAAACATAAGCCATATCCTGCCAGTCCTTTGTCATACGCGGACAGGCGCAGTTAACGAAGATATCGATTCCAAAGCCTTTATAGTCCGGCTCGAAGATTCTATCCTCTACGAACACGTAGACGTCCTTGCCGTGTTTTTCCAGCTTCTCCTTCGCGATCTCCACGGCACGCATGTAGTTCTGACCTTTCTTACTCGAGGTAACGATACCCCATTTTTGCTTGTCCTTGTGTTTCAGAACGCGTGCGTACTCGGCTCGCATCTCATCGTCAAGTGAGTTAGCTGGCTCAACCCAGATATGTTTCTCGTAAGGATCGACAACGTAGACGTCTTTTCCGGCCTCCGATACCTGTGAAGGATGGAAATGTCCGGAACCTAGGAATACGAACGCATCTACCTTGTGGGAGATGTTGTGTGCTGCTCCGGCATCACATCCAAGCACCTGGCCTGGCTCTGTTGTACGTAGACCTGTCTTTCCCTCGACGACCTCGTATCCTTTCGACTCGAGGAACTCTCTGGCAGGTTCAGCTCGATCCATGTACTGTGTGACGCCGATAAGACCGACTGTATCGGCTTCGATCTCCTCGTAATGTTCTCTCAGAACACCCATCAGGTCACGGTCTTCCCGGTAAGGAAGGTAGTATACGTTCATATCGTCCATGTCGGCTCTTTCCGGGTGAAGGAAACGGGTGTGGCCTACGTGGACAAGTGCTTCAGCGCCCATGGTCTCGGCTTTATCGTCTGCGATACCGCAGGCTCCGAAAGTGGATGCTCCGATGATAACAGGCTCGATTCCGTGTTCTCTCATCTCGTCGGCGAAATCAATTATCTGGGGCTTGATGCCGTCAGGGCCCTGGAGAGCAACCTTTTCGTATTCCTGCTGTTTTAGTTCTTCAAGGACTTCATCGAACTCCTCGTAGTTAAATTTTTCTCGTTCAGTCATGAAAGGAAATGGCTAGAGAAGTTTTTTATTCCAGCTCTTTCCTGGCATGATCCAACAGCAGCTTCTTTTCCTCCCGCAAAACCTGGCTTCTAACTGTCTCAGGGCTGTTCGAGGCTATGGCATCGAAGCCTTTACGTACCGCCTGGCCGATCAAACCAGTCTCCGAAGGGTTTACAATCAGTATCTTGAAATCGGCTTCAACAAGCCCTAGTGCTTTTTCCGCCGCCTGGGAGCTAATGTTTCTCGCATCCAACACTAGCTGATCGCCCTCGTATGTAAGCAGCTGCTCGCAGCTTGAAACATAGGATTCCGGGTCAATAGCCCGGCCCCTGACATTTCGGGATGTAACTGCGTACTTGCCATCGAAAGGCGGTGAAAGCGAGAGACCGCCTTCAGCGTTCAGCGGAACTGACTCTGTGCCAGTGACCTGTAAAACTGATTTCTCCTGTCCGGCGGTTTCTCTTCGAGAATGATCTTGGGACGTAGAGCTTTGCTTTTTCTGTCTTTCCATACTCTGGTACTCTTTGTTCTCCTCTTCGATCTCCCCTTTGAAGCTGAATACTGCGCGTTTACCTGCTCGACGGGCTTTTTCCGCATCGGTCGAGGTGTATCCTCCTTTCTCCGATATCAGCGAGCGCTCGTACTCTTCCGGCGGCACGGTATCTTCTGTTTTTCGGAAACCGCGGTTCTGAACTTTCTGTTTGGTAACAGTTATTCCGTCCAGGTCGGCTGGAGCTGAGCCATCGGATTTTTCGAACAAATCGGTGACGTAAAACGTTCCGCGTTTGTAGACGAACTTCCCGCTGTATCCTTCCGCCCGCAGCCGGTTTACAAAGCTGACAAGCTCGGATTCTGAGAAGATGAAATGGTTCCGGTCAGTCTTCCTTCTTTTGATCTCGCCAGTCATCAGGTTCAGTGAGTCTTCGAGCTGGGAGTCCGGGATTCTACGATCCTCAACTGAATCATTGACGAGGTAAAACTCGGGTACGGTAACCCCTTCTTCGATCGAGGTTCCCAGCCCCTTTACGGCCTCGACCAGGGCGTGGTCTTCAGTATAGTTTAGTATTACAGCTCCGCTTGCCTCCGGTTCGATCATTCTCTGTACAATAACCGCGGGCATCTCGCTGTTTTCCTCGAAGTAAGAGGCCAGAACCTCTTTTACCGCGTCCCCGAGATCGGATTCTCCGACGTTTAGTTTGTACTCGCTGACCGAGTCATCGGAGATTCTCACCGAGACACGGCTTCCGCTTCTCTGCCCGCCAACAAGATTTCTGGCCGGTCCGGAAGCGTTTCTCACCGCCGAACTCATATCAACCTCCTTGTATGCTTCTCTTAACTGATTCGAAAAATCACTGGAAAACTGTTTGTTAAGAACTTCACGTGAGTTAGCGCTGTCCCCTACCAGTTGCTGGATTTCCTGTTTAGTTATTACGAAAAAGTTAGGTATATTCAGGTCGTCAGCCGAATCAAGTCTTACCGCCTTCTCCCCGCATTTTTCTCTACTAGTTTCTCCTTTCCAGACTACCATACAGACTAGTTGGAGCCGGCCGGGTTAAAATCTTGCGCTGGAGCAAATTGGAGAGAAAGACTTGTTGAGTAAATGAATAAGTGAAATGAGGAGGTTCGAGAAGGTTTACTTCTCGAGTTTGACTCTTGTTGGAACCGGCATCTTGTGGGATGCTCGTTCAAGAGCTTTCTTCGCTTCCGGTAGATCGCCTTCATCGACTTCTACCTTGAAAACAATCTGTCCTTCATCGACGATTGCTGCTCGTCCGATAGGACGTCCGAAAGGCTTACGCATACCTTCATAGTAACGGTCTGCCTGTGCGATACCTGCTAGCGGGTGGTATCTTAGTACGTGGTGTGGGTATGGCTTGATCCTTAGAATGTAATCCTCTTCAGGGTCAAGTACCTTTGAGAGGTGGGAGTTCGCTGCGATTCTCCCGGATTCAAGTGCCTCGCTTCTTACCGTACAGTCTTCGTCCAGTGTTAGAATTACCGCTGAATCGAACTCGTGGTCGCCTTTCTTGGCTCCCTGTACGTACTGAGTTACTCGTGGAGCTGGCGCTCCTTTGATGTAGTTATCGTTTTTCTTCTGGCTCTGCCGTGTGTATGGCTGGCCAGGATGTTCTCTGTAGATGCTTGCAGGTCTATCTCCCATTTTAATCGCCTATATGCGTACTCTCCGAGTTAAAATTTATAAAGAGGTTGTCTATTGTTCCATCTCTTCCCTGAGAACGCCGGCATACATAGTGTTCTCAAAGTTTTCCAGTATGTGGTCTCTGGCGTTGGCAGCTATACGGGACTTTCCTTGTTTCTCCGATCTTCTATGTGCGGAAACTGCGGCATCGTAAAGATCCATCTGTTTCTCAGCCTCCGATCTCTCTTCCGCGAACTCTAGGGCATAACCGGTCTCTTTAGCCTTCTCCTGTAGTAAAGATTCTAACTTGCGGTCTCTGGTTAGATCAGGTTCGTAGTTCTCTCGACCTGCCAGCATCCGATCTATGGCATACCGGAAAATATGGCTCTTCGTATACGTGGAGTTGTCTTCAGAAGTCTCTGCGACACCTTCTATTATTTCGAGAGCCTTGATATCCTGGTCGTCCGACATACGGACTGAGACGATTTCATCTACCGCCTCATCGCCAGAAGGTCCTGCGCTGTCCGACATATATTACCTGGGCGTAGCAAAAACTTAAATCTGTTTGCCTGGGTTCCGGAGAGTTACGTAGTTGCTGCGAAAGATTATAATGTAGCTGAAACATGATTTAAACTGTGAAACAGGTAAATGTCTTCCAGATCGGTCTCGGGAACTTCGGCCGTCACGGCTTCGAGAAGTTCATAGAGATGCACAACCACCTGAACCGTGCGGACATGGAGTTCCACGGACTGGCCGAACGGGACTTTGAGAAGAGACAGGCGGCCGAGAAGTTCGCAGCCAGAAACAACGTCGAGATAGATACTTTCAAGTCTGTCGATGAACTCTACAGAGCGGCCTCGAATGTAGAGGGCGAGGTCCTAATCTACGATGCCGGGCCTACGGCCACTCACGCAAACCATATCTACCGGTCGATGAACCATGGATTCTACCATGTAGCGGAGAAACCACCGAGCATGACCCGCGACGAGCATATTAAGGAACGTAAACTGGCGGCAGGCGACGATGTGGTCTGGAAGGCAGATTTCATCGAGAGAGAAAGCCCTGTGGTAAAACAGGCTTTAAAGGAACTACAGGATGTCGATATTGAATCAATCAAGGTATTCCGTCAGAGTTCAATGGGTGTACAGAAAATCCTGGATCCGATCGAACGCTCGGGTGTACTCGGCGGCGATATACTCGATAAAATGACTCATGAGATATTTGTACTGGACTTTTTACAGGCCGCTGGGTATGAAAAGGAACTTGAGCTGGTGGATGCGGAATCGGAGTACTTTATGCCGGCCGGGAATGTTTCCGATCAGTTAATGCGGCCGGAAGGCGGTAAAACAGATAGTATCGAACAAAGTGCGCCGGGAAAGACCTGGGCGGCGTTCAAGGCAGGAAACGTCAACGTAGAGCTTAACTCAAGCTGGCTGGGCGCAGGGAAAAAAGCCCGCAAACAGGCTTCTCGACTGGATTTCGTCGATCATTCTCCGATCGTAACTGAAAGCAAGCTTGCCAACGATACCGCATTTCTCAATGAGGAAGCCCGGTTTTTCGTAACTGAGGGAGATAGAAAACTGTTCGGAGATATGCTTCACGGCCGACTCTTCGACCTGCAAACGGAAGAGGAGATCGAGGTACCGGAGCTGATGCACGACCAGCTTTACAGGGTTTTACGCAAATCAGTTCTCAGAGCTGCCGGAAGGGATGTAGGAATTGTCTCAGACAAGGATATTGATGTTTTCATGAATGCCGTATTCGACACGTTGGATCTTGTACGGGAGAATAGCTCCGGTTTCTATGAGGAACTGGAGGGTGCTAACCGGCGGGTTTCCCGGCTGGTGTATGAACCAAACGCTATTGAAGATTCGGAAGCTGAATCTGTAACAGGCTAAAGATGAAAGCGTTAATACTCTGTGCGAAGAAAAAAGAAAACCTGTTTCCCTTCACCGAAACCACTCCAACCGGACTACTCCCGATCGCAGGGAAACCGGCGGTAAGACACATCATAGAGGATCTTCGCGCAGTCGGCACAGACGAAGTATTCCTCGTAACCAACCACCTGGAAGAACGGTTCGAAGACGAGTTCAAAAACGAGGAAGACATATCAATAGTACACCAAGAAGAGGTCACAGGCACAGCAGATGCTGTAAAACACTGTGATTTTATTGAAGACGATTTTTTCGTGGTAAACGGCGATGTAATAGTCTCAAGAGATGATCTGAGAGATCTTAAAAAGAAACACCTGAACGAACGCCCGGAGGCAACAGTACTGGGCGACAACGAGGATAGACCGGAAAAATTCGGAGTTTTATCTATAGTAAACGATGAGGTAAAAACCGTAGAGGAGAAACCGGAGCAAGCGGAAAACTCACTGGTTAACACCGGCGTTTACGCATTCAGAACCTCAATCTTCCAGGCAATCGAGGATTCTTCAAGCCCAAGTCTCGCAGAGGCTGTCGGCGAGCTAGCACAGAGACGAAAGGTCAAGATGAGTGTAATCGACGATTACTGGATGGAGATTGATTCATTGAGAAAAGTCTGGAAAGCCGATAGATTCAAACGTGATAAAGCAGTCTCCGGACAGGAAATAGCTGATTCAGCACAGGTCCACGAGCTTGTGGAAATCAAAGGAAATGTTAGAATAGGGGAGAATGTGGTTATCCGGGAGAACACCACTGTTGAAGGCCCTGTCATAGTAGGTGAAAACAGTGTTCTGGGTCCGAACAGCTCTGTATTTAACTCGACCGTAGGAGCTGACTGCCAGATACGAGGAGCCTCGGTTGAAAACTCGTTTTTATTCGACAACCAGGTTATCGATCCGCATACACACGTAGAACAGTCAGTTCTAGGCAGAGGAACAGATATAAAGGCCGGTACTGTTATCTATGAGTCTTTCATAGGTGATGAGAGCTTTATCGAGATGAACAACTCGGTTAAAGGCGCGACATTCTACCCGGATGCCCGGACCGATCTAGGCGAGATCACCAAGTAAACACCCAGATTATTAACACTAACGTCTTATTGTCATCCTAGGATAACAAATGAGTTTACATGGCTCTACGAGAAAAGTTGCCAGTCAAGCAGGTATACCAGAGTATAAAGTAGAGCAGGTGGCTGATGATATAGACGCTGTTATGAACGATAAAGGACTGGGAACGGCAGTAATTGTCCCTTATGTTGACATGAACGGTCCTATGGTCGATAAGGCATCTACTAACTATGAGACACATCAGGGAGTTGCGGAGACTGTAAAATACCTACATAACGTCTCTGAAACCGGCGCTTCACTGCTTTCAGGCTGGGATATTTCCACACTGAAGTATGTCGCGTCTGAGAAGCTTGGAGTTAACATGGATCATGTCGGCGAGCTAGGGGCTGTAACTGAAATAGACGGAGAGATACACAGCACCGTTGATGTAGGCCGAGAACAGATACTTAATTTCAGAAAAAACGCATGGCTGGAAGCTGCCAGTAGAGAAATGACTCTACAGGAACAGGGCAACGTTAGCGCTGTAACTGGCTGTATGTACGGCGAAGGCGCCCGCTCAGATCTTTACAACAACCCTATAGCCGAATCATCGCGGCAGAAATTCTCTATGGACTTGCTTTCAGAGTGCCTTGAAAGACGGGAGACAGTCGATAATCGGAGCTACAGCCAACAAGGAGATTCAATGGTGGTCGATCTCTCCTCGATGAACACGGTAGCTGCTCTATCAGATGCGTTGACAGAAGAATATCCACTTGTCGGGCTTAAATGGGAGTCTGTCGGAGACCAAGCCGTGAAGATAACTGAAAACTCCTTCGAACAGTCAGAGCTATCTGATGAAGAGTTTCTCGAAGAGTTCCAGAGCTTTATGGACGGTGTTGCTGCCGGAACTAACTTTGAGACAGATCACAACCCTGATTGTTCCACGGACTTCCAGAGAACGGATGTGGCAGTCTCGAAGGAGCATGGCGCAGAGTACCGTGCCGATATGATCACCGAAGACGAAACTGATTACATACTTGTCAACATGGGCGATAAACCCGGCGACATCCTTGAAGGCGAGCAAACAGTTTTCGTAGGCCAGCGAGATATGCCTGTTGAAGAAGAACTCGAAGAACGTGATATGAGTTATGCGAAAGCTGACACCGCAGCAGATTACTCTTTAGGCCTAGCTGAAGTCATTAAACGCAGGAACTGACAGAGTAATAAAAACAGGATACGTGTAACTAAGTTATGAAGGCAGTGATCCTGGCAGCAGGCCGGTCAAGCCGGTTCAAACCGTTGAGCGACAACCAGCATAAAGGACTTACAGAAGTTCTCGGCAAACCCATAATCGAACACACCGCCGACGAGCTGAGAGACGCCGGAGTCGATGAAATAATAGTTGTACAAGGCCCGGACAGGGAAATTGAAAAACAGGCAAAGCATATCGCCGATCACTTCGTAGTCCAGGAAGAACCGGAGGGAATGGGAAACGCGTTAAGACAGGCACAGCATCTTCTCAAAGGACGCTTCATGGTTTTAACACCTTACCGGGCTAACGCCGCGAAGTTCTTCAAGCCTATGATACAGAAAGCAGAGGATGAAAACTCTGAGATCGTTTTCGTCTCAACGCCTACACAGGACCCGGAAAAGTACGGAATCCTGGAGCTTGAAGACGGTAAAGCTACAGACATGGTGGAGAAACCGGAACCGAGCCAGGCACCTAGCGATCAGAAAATAGTGGGAATGTACCTTCTCCATGAGAGCTTTTTCGACTATCTCGATGAAGTCGAAAAATGGGAGTACCAGTACGAGGACGCACTGAGTGAACAGATGCGTGAGACTCCGGCTTCCGTCCTGAAAATCCAGGAGGAAACTAACTCGATCAAATACCCGTGGGATCTGTTCTCAGTCACAGAGGAACTCCTGGAAACAAGGGAAAAACAGGTTGCCGACACAGCAGAGATCGCAGACTCGGCCGAGATTAAAGGCAAAGTTATAGTTGAGGAAAACGCCAAGATATTCGAAAACGCTGTCGTGAAAGGCCCGGCGTACATCGGGAAAAACGCTGTTGTAGGTAACAACGCACTTATCAGAGAAAACAGTTGTCTGGAGAAAAATGTCGCGGTCGGTACGAACTCTGAGGTTAAAAACACGTTACTCCAGCCAGGTTCAAGCTTCCATTCTGGTTTCCTAGGAGACTCGGTGATAGGCAGAGATTCGAAGATAGGAGCAGGAACCATCACTGCCAACAGAAAGTTCAGGGAGAACGGAGAACGACCGCAGATAGCTTCGGAGCTGATAGCCAAAGAATACAGCGAAGATACCTGTAGACGGTCTCTCGGAGCTTTCATAGGCGAGGACGTAGATATCGGAGTCAACGTCTCGCTGATGCCTGGAGTTCAGATCGGAAGCAATGCCAGGATAGGACCGGGAACAGTAGTCACTGAAAACGTCGAGAACGGGAAAACCGTCTACGTAGACCAAGAGGTTAAAACAAAATGAGAATAGGCATAGATTTCGACAGAGTCATATTCGATACGGAAAACTTCGATGAATACTTCAAAAACAATACAGGGCTTTACCACGTCGAGGAAAGTGTTTACGACAGCAATGGAAACTACTCTCCGGAAAAACACGCGGAAAAATGCGGTATCAACGTCGAAACCGTTTACAACGCGCTTTCAGATCTAAGCAACTTCCTATACGAAGATATAAGGAACCTCTCCGAGCTTGAAGGCCACCAGCTCGTCTTAGTAACCCGTGGCAGAGAACGGTTCCAGGAGAAGAAAGTAGAAGCATCGGGCGCAAAAAAACTAGTTGACTCCGTAGAATACATTGAATCCGGATCGAAAGACGAGGCCGGGATAGACGTACTCATAGATGATAGAGAAGCTGAGATTGAAAGAGCTGAAGTCCCTGGATTTGTCTTCGACCGTCAAAACCATGATGCTGAAGATATCATCGATTTCATCCGTGCTGAAGAAGTTTTCAACCGTTACGATGTAAGAGGATACTATCCGGAGCAGATAAACGAGAGCTTTGCCGCTGACTTCGGGAAGGCGATCGGCAGCTTCCTGCTGGAAAATGACTCCACGAAACTCGTGGTCTCACGGGACAACAAGGAAAGCTCGGAAGAGCTTAAACCAGCTTTCATAGAAGCCGTAAGATCGACTGGTATCGACGTTGTAGATGTCGGAGTAGGACCGGCGGACTATGCGGCCTTCTCCGGTGTGAAAGAACAGTCTCACGCCGTCGAAGTCACTTCGTCCCACCTACCGCTCGATACCAACGGCTTCAAGATGATGTACCCTGAAGGCAACGGATTCATCAACGAAGACCTCAACAGAATCAAACAGATATTCAGAAAGAAAAACTTCGAGGAAGGTAACGGCGAGCTTATCGAAACCTCATACAGAGAAGAGTACGTTACAGAGGCATTAGAGCTATTCGAACAAATTAAAGACCGATCAGAAGGCAAAATTGTCTACGAGTCAATGGGCGGCGCCGGATCAGTGTTCGTACCGGATCTTCTACGTCAAGCTGGTTTCGAGGTAAACGAACTCAGCGAAGAACACTCTCGGCCGCACATCGATCCACCTAATCCGAAACCAGAGCTACTGCGCCATGTAGAAACAGAGGTAGAGGTGACAGACGCGGATATGGGTCTCGCAAACGACATGGACGCTGACAGGGTCGCCTTGTACTATGACGGCGAATGGATTGACGGAAACACGTTGTTCGCATTATTCACACAGCTAATCCGGCCGGAAAGGATGGTGGCTTCAATCGATACATCTCAGGTAGTTGAAGACAGCTTCGACGGCCAGATACGTTACACGCGTGTCGGCGACCCGTTCGTCATCGACGAGACAATCAACTTCGAGGCCGCTCTATCAGGAGAACCGAACGGACACTACTGTTTTACACAATTCGTGCCTTACAACTCTGGGACACTGGCGGCCTTACTACTTGCCGGAACCGACCTGGAAAAACGCCTAGCGGACATACCAGAGTTCTACAACTTACGTAAAGCAATACAGGTCGAGGAGAAAAACAGCAAGATGGAGGGAATCGTACAGGAAGCCAGCGAGCTTTTCGAAGTAATCTCCGAGGCCGACGGCGTATGCTACCGCACAGAGGACGCACGCGTTCTTATCCGCCCATCCGGCTCATCTCCGAAAATCCGTGCGATCGCCGATGCGAACTCACAGCAAGCCGCACAGAAAGCACTTGATGAAGCCATAGAAATGATTGAGAACGCATAAAACTCTCCCGCCGGAACTAACCAGTATGAGCGAACAACTTCACAGCTTCGAAGTCGGACCTTACGAAGTAATGGAATACACAACAAAAATGGAAGAAGACGGGAAAGCAGTGATCGAAGTCAACGGCGGCGACCTCGGCCGAATAACAATCGAGAACCTGGAAACCATCGAACAGCTAAGAGAAGCCCTGGAAAAAGTAGAAATGGAACTAATGGAAAAAGAACGGAGAGGAGAGGAACTCTAACAAGTTCTCTTATATTATTTCTCCAGCAATATGCTGATGTCGTAACCTTGGGCTTAGGGATCGGCCATTACTCTCAAATTCAACTACGTTCTTCCGTCTTAGCAAATCTAGATCATCATGGATATTTTTGACGTCTCTCCCAAGTTCCTCTGCTAGTTCTTTTTTTGAATCAAATTCTTTTTCTCTAAGAGCCTTAATCATCTTTAACCTTTCTTTAGTTGTTATCTTGCTATAGGATTCAGAGTCTAAGACCAAGATATCCTCTGATCTATTGTCTTTAGTATCATGGATCTTTCTCAACTTGTCGATTCGAGATTCCTCTCCTGATTGCGTCTCGGTGTCGCTGAGACTATGCGGGGTGTCCAAGCTCATTGTGTAATTATACTTTGAACCCTCAAGTTTTAAACAATTGGTGTTGAAGACCAATATATTCAATGTCGTCATGGAATGAAAAACTAGAGACGTCAATAGGTAAGATCAAGGACAGTACCAAGGAAAATATAATTGATGTGACTGCCCACATAATGCATAACGGATATCCTTTCAAAGATTTCGCTGTCCAGGTCGAATTTCCACATCCGCGAAAGGAGCATGAAAGAGTACAGCTTGCCAGAATTGACAGATCTCACGGCTATCTTCACCTTGACAAGCTTTACGGCAATAATAAAGAGAAGGTTCGATTATTTGAAGCCATGAATGCTTGGGACGCCGCAAAATATCTGGAAGGTCGATGGAAAACGTACTACAACAGATGGTCTAACAGAGAAGACACTGAATCTCCCAAAATATTCGAATTAAGGTAATATTCTCGAGAAAATAAAAAGAGAAAAAGTTAGGGTTTCCCTCACGTGAGGGAAGAAAGCTCGTGATTTAAACGTCGCGAGCTTTGACTGTTCTGCGTCCGTTTGCTTCTGCTCTTTCGACAGCTCTTTCGATCATATCCTTGACCTGTTCGTCTAGAGCATCATAGAAGTCAGATCCTACGTTGACTCCGTCTGCTGCATCACGTACGCCAGACTTCTTAAGTACGTCTACCATAGTTGATTCACCAACGAAAGCTTGTCAAGCCTCTCTTTTATAGGTACGGGGAATACTACCCGAAAAGTACATCATCAACCCCTTCAGATCGAAAAAGTTGTTATAAGACCGTGGTGAAAGAGAAAAATAAGGAGCTGGAGAGAAAAACTACTCTCTCCGAACTCGTTTGAAAGCTCTGTAAACGCCGTAAAGCACTGCGAACGGTAGCAGGTAGCCGATTCCTACGATCGTCCAGCTGATTGTTGTGAAGATCGCTCGGTACGCATCTGTGAATGAGTTTCTAAGCTCGAACTCAGAGGTAATAGGTTCAGGCTCCTCGAACTGAAGCGAAATCCGTGTATAATCGACACGGCGATCAATATCTTCAAGCTGGGTCTCCAAGTACTGGATTCTGCTTCTAAGCTCACCCATACGTTCCTGGATCTTGATCAGGTCCTCAGTGCGGTTCGCATCCTCCATTAACTCCTCGAGTTTTTCAAGTTCCTGGCGTTTGTTTTCTAGTTCCAGTTCTAGTTCGGTGTAGCGTTCTGTTACATCGTTGACGTTCCTGTTTTTGGATTCAAGCTTCCAGTTTTTCGCATCAAGCTCATCCATGAACTCGGAGACGTTTTCGCTTGGAACACGGAGTGTGACGGATGCTGAGTTCGCTCCGTTTTCGTTGTTGTAGAAGTTCTCTCCGGTCGAGTATCCTCCGAACTGTTCGGCGATCCCTATAGAATCATCTACCGCCGATCTGATGTTGACTGCCTCGAAGTCAAGGCTGTAGGTCTCGATTCTTTTCCTCTCAGCGGTGCTGGCTGCGGTTACACTTTCCCGCGCGTCCATGGTTAAAGCATTCGGCGTGCCTGCTGCGAGTTGCTGGCCTTGATAGGCCATGTTTCCGTTCGTTCCCATGAAATGTGTTGATAATCCGCCTACTGCTACGATTAAAACCGCAGCGGCGGCTAAAAGTACTGTGCTGTTTTCTTTTCCGAAACTCTTTGCTTTGTCTAACATATCAGGGTTTGAGTTCTCGAGGTTAAAATGTGTATAAGACTTGTTCGGTTTATCACGAACGTTCGGATAGAGTCTAAAAAACTGTGTTCAAACAGTTTAGTTGTATGGAGATCGATAGGAAAACCGTTGAGGCTCTTGCCTCCCCGACCCGTATAGAAATCCTGAAGGCTGCGCTGGAAGGCGAATCAACCACCACGGATATCAGCGAAGAGATACAGAAAACCAAGTCAACGGTCTCCTCACATATCGAAAAACTTACCGAAGCACAGTTACTTGAGAAAGACGCCGAGGAAGGACGTCGCCGGGTAAACTACACTCCTACGCGTAAGGCTCGCTCGATCATCAAGGGACGTAGGAAGAAGATGCAGTTTTCACTTCTCACCGGATTCGCAGCTATTATCGCAGGAGGAGCTGCTTTCTGGAACTACTTCGAGCCGATGAGTACGAACTCGGCTGAAGCCACTGTACAGTCCCGGGAGATGACTGCGATGGCAATGGATACAGCTGCCAGAGGCACCGCGGAGACATCGAATACAGGAGGAGTTCCGGAGCTTGAGCTGGTTTTCCTTGCTGCTGGAGCCGTGTTTTTCTCGGTTTCGATAATCAGCTTTCTGTACGGCTATGTTATGATGCGGCTGAAAGCCGAATAAGCATGGGTGTTGAGAGGTGCTGGTAGTTCTCTCCGGTGGATATTAAACGTTTCAGCTAGCTACGTATTATACAGCTCACTCAGGAGTTTGATCAAAAAATGGCTTCATGCGAACTTTGCGGCGAAAAGGTTTCAGACCTTACAAAAGTCAAGATGGAAGGAACAATTCTCAAGGTATGTGACAGTTGTACCGATATGGGAGAGAAAGTCACCACGAGAACCAAGAAAAGCTCGAAGAGCAGGAAAAAGAAAAAATCCCGTATCAAAAGAACTGCTACGCCGGCAGACAAGACCTTGGCAACTGATTACGGCGCACGTGTCAAGAAAGCCCGTGAAGCAAAGGAAATGACCCACAAAGAACTGGCTGACAAGCTGAATGAAAAGCAGTCACGTATCAGCAAGATAGAGACACAGAACCTCAAACCAGATGAGAACCTAGGACGGAAACTCCAGAAAGTTCTCGACATAACACTATACGTCAACTCAGAGGTCTCTAACTACAACGTATCAAACGCTGATGATAGGGACGCAACTTTAGAGGACGTCGCCGACATCAAAGACTAGCTTATCTTAAAATGCCGGTCAAGCGTCAAATGGGAAAGTATGCCGACTCCAAGCGCCAGGCCAGGCAGAAAACTTGCGAAAAAGTAAGCACTCAGTCCTATACCTGCCAAGGTTGAGAGGAACATAAAGCTTAGAGAGTGTGTAAAGCCTCGGTGTTTGAACTTTATACTGGAAAACCCTATGTAAACCAGCAGAAATGCTAGAGCTGCCAGAATAAACCTGACGTGGATAGGATAGGAAAGGTAGACTATTATTGTTATGCCAGACCCGACTGCGCAGAAAGATTTTGCCGCACGATGTGCGTACGCTTTTTTATGATCTATGTCGGGCAGTACAGAACCGGTTACAACTGCGAGACCTGAACAGAAAAGCTCTAGCTGTGTGAGCGCCATTTGCTCGGCCATGAAGTAGGCGGTTACCGCGGCTGCGAGAAAACCGAATACTACGTGTTCATGGAAATCGCCCATACTTTAGATGCTTTAAGACGGTTTAAATTCCTCACCGCGGAGTTCTCCGCATTGGTTCTGACGTTCACAGACCACTTATCTCAGGAGCTGAGTTCAAACTCTCCGTTACAGACAGCTCTCAGCCCGTGAAGCACGACCTCGTCTCCCAAGGTGGATTTTTCGAACTCCGGTACTTCATTGATAGTCTCCGAGCCGATCTCGTCTACAGGCTCTTCGACAACAGTATTGAAATGGTTTAACGCGACTGCGCCGCCAACATAGACTTTGCCAGGGTTGAAAAGATCGATTATGTTCATGAAACCTCTCTTGTTGTATTCCTGGACTTTTTCTATTGTTTTACAGGCATTTTCCTCTCCTAGATCGCAGCTCTGGAAGATCTCCAGTGAGTCCTGGAACTCCGCACCGAACAGCTTTTCCGCGAGCTTCGGCATTCCGTTCCCGCTACAGTATGCTTCCCAGTGGTCTGTTCCTCCGCATCCGCATTTGATGCCTTCGCTGCCCACAACCATGTGACCCACCTCTCCTAGGTTTCCGTTCCAGCCTTCGACTATCTCGCCGTCGATTACTGCGCCCATGCCGATTCCGCTGGAGATCGTGATGTAAGCGATGTTTTCCAGCTCGTCGTCGCCGTAGTAGTATTCTCCGGCAACAGCTGATGTACAGTCATTTACGAAGACTACTTCTCCAAAGTTTTCCAGAGGTTCAACGATCTGGACCTCATCTAAATCATCTATATTAGGCGGCCTGAAAACGCCTTCCTTTCTATCCAGAGGGCCTGCGACCGCAGCTGCGACTTTCCCAACATCTTCCGGTCTGTAGCCAGCCTCCGAGAGCGCGTCCTCAATATTTTCATCGACTCTCTCCAGGAAGTTCTCGGTTTTTACGTTACGAGTGATCTGGAACTCGCCGTTTCCAACTCCTATCAGCGTGTTGGTGCCTCCGATATCGACACATAGGAATGCCATAATACCTAGTATTACTCTGCTTGTTAATGAACGTTCCCTTTATCGAACCCTGTAAAAAAATAGCTCAAACATTTTGAACTTATGACAGAGGAGATCAAAGGCCTGAAGGGTTTCTACGACCGGTACCCGGAAGACTGGGCTAGCTGGAGAAAACTAATTGATACTGTAGAAAACACGGCAAAGGAGTTCGGATTCCGAGAAATCAACGCACCGAGCGTCGAAAAAGCCGATCTTTACCGGGTAAAATCCGGAGAGGAGCTGATGGATCAGATGTACAACTTCAAGGACAAAGGCGGCCGGGAAATCTCGTTAATACCTGAACAGACACCAACCCGCGCC
The DNA here is from genome assembly GCF_029207735.1 of Candidatus Nanohalococcus occultus. Taxonomy (NCBI): domain Archaea; kingdom Nanobdellati; phylum Candidatus Nanohalarchaeota; genus Candidatus Nanohalococcus; species Candidatus Nanohalococcus occultus. Next base: position 495,901 of record NZ_CP104395.1, on the reverse strand, counting down.
AGACTCGTCCAGCAACGGAAAGATCTCAAGTCTCCGATCAAATGGTTCGATACCTCGAAGAGATGGAGGTATGAAAACGTTCAGCGCGGACGTGACAGAGAGTTCTTCCAGACAGACTTCGATGTATTCGGAGTCGACTCCGTAGAAGCTGATGCGGAGGTAATTGCAGCCGGAGCAACGATCTACAAAAAGCTGGATCTGGATGATAGAGTAAACTTCTTGGTAAACGACAGAAATCTGCTTGAATCAATTCTCGAGGCACATGGAATCGAGAAAACCGAGCAGGCGATGAAAGTCATCGATGATAAGGAAAAAATGGGTTCTGAGGAGTTCATTGACGAACTGACTGATGTAGGTCTTGAAGCCGATCAGGCCGAACAGGTCGATGAGATAACCAGTATCTCGGGTCAGATCAACGAACAGATATCCGAGCTACGTGAGCAAGCACCGGAAGACGCACAGGAGGCAGTCGATAGAATGGAGGCTCTTTCTGAGACCCTTGAGGCCTATGGAGTCGCCGAGATGGTTGAACTTGACCTCTCGATCGTCCGCGGACTGGCTTATTATACCGGTTTGGTCTTCGAGGCATTTGACTCGGAAGGAGAACTACGCGCACTTTTCGGCGGAGGACGTTACGATGATCTCGTCGGCATGTTCGGAGGTCAAGACGTTCCGGCAGTAGGATTCGCCTTCGGATACTCGACTACAATCGAACTGCTGAAAAAGGAAGATCGCTGGCCGCTGAAAGAAGTTGAGACAGATGTGTACGTACTGACAGTTTCAGACTCTGTCAAGGACAAAGGAATGGAGTATGCTAAAGACTTGAGAGAGAAAAATCTGACGGTTGAGACCGATCTATCCTCAAGAGGATTCGGCTCCCAGCTGGAGTACGCTGATTCGATCAACGCGAAAAGAGTCTTGATTGTAGGGGAACGCGACCTGGAAAACGATGAGGTAACGATCAAGCACATGGATTCCGGAGAAGAGGAAAACATCGGTAAGGATGAGGCGGTTGAAAAACTCACGGAATAAAAAGAGGGCGGGAAAACCTGTCCACCATATTTTCTAGTAGTCGTCGCTGCTTAGAAACTGACTAAACTGGTTGAATTGCCCGGCTTTCTTACGGCCGAAGTTCATACCCATTTGCCTATCCTTTTCCATCATTGTATCAAGCAAAGAATCGTAGCTCTCGACTTTCTCCTCTAGTCCATAATGAGAAGCGAAGTTCTTCGCCATTGTGATGGTTTTGAACGCAGTTCTTCTGTCCTGTACCTGGCCTGGTTTCTCAGGATCGCTTTCACATAGATACTCTATAGAAGCTTTGGCAGGTTTAAGCGCAGCTGTTCCTTTCACTCTCGAAATATCTCTATCTGTGGCGCTGGAGGCATCCGCCTTCCTTCTTGCCGCATCTTCCGCTTTCTCCAAGAATTTATCAGCCATCTTTTCATTACGGTGCGCTCTATCCAAGTGGGAAGTCGCAACAGTTTCTAGAGCATTTATGTAATCCGAGGCAAACTCTCCGATACCGAAACCATTGTCTTCCGCCACTTCGGCTAGACCTTCGTAATTTCCTCTTTTAGCATATCCAACGGCTTCACTCTGTACCTCCTCGTCTTCAATAAACGAAAAAGGCAGTGTTTCTTGCTCGCCTCTGTCTTCACCGGACGACGTAGCTGTCTGATAGGCTTTTTTGGCCAGATCTCCTAGACGGTTGTCTCTAAAGTTCATGGAAAACTGTCTTCGCACAAACTTTTTTAATACTTTCGAGTAACAACTCTTTAGTCAGAAGTCTGTCGTTAGTTGAACTCGCTGAGGTTTCTCTGCCGGTCTTCCCGTTCTTTCTGGTAGAAGTTGTACTCTCTTACAATCCAGCGCATAACAAGGTTGGTGGTGGATTCGATGTAGGTTTCTTCCAGTTCTTTACCGGCCGGTATCTTGTGGGAAAGCGAGAGGCTTTTCCGGGACTGGACGTTACACGCATGCATTGCCTTGTAGACCGGGTGTCCGGCTTTCGGTGTCTGCCTGCCGTCGTTTTCCGGCTGAACCATCAGCTTCTTTTCAATTATCTTCCGGGCCTGATTCTGTATTTCAGGTATTCCAACTTTCTCGATCAGTCTGATGTCCTGTTCGGACAGCCTACGGAACGTCTGGTCTCTTCCCGGGAGTTTTAACTTTCTCATAACCTAAGGATTGAATCCCAACTGACTTATGAACTTGTGTGGTGGGTACATACTATTTTTTATCCTGGCAGAACTCCTCGATTTGGGAAAGTACCTTCTCAAAACTGTTTATGTTAACATCCTCTATGTTGTAAAGCGTGCCGTTACGCCCGGTATTCTTGTCCCGATCTCCGTATATACAGACACCAGTTCCGTCTAGAATTGTCAGGCCTTTCATCGCCCTGCCTATATTCTGCGTGTCTTCTTTCCGAAGACCGGCTTTATCAACTAGGCGTTTAGCCTTCGTATTTGATACTCCGTACATGAACTCTCCTTCATCACTCCAGTTCCCAAGTTTTTCTACGGCATCATACAGTTCATCCCTATACTGTGAGATGGAAGTTATACAGGATTTCAGATGTCTCTCTCCGGGAGTGTTGTCCTGACTCCAGTGGCTTTCAAGCGATTCTACGACCGGCTCATAGCCGCTGTTTTCTCCAGGTTCAAGTTCATCCATAGACAAGACTACATGACCACATACTCACAAACGTATATATGAGTTAGTGGTAACAGTTTGGAGGTTTTAAGTCTTGACTCGTTAAACTGTCCTATGCCTTACAAAATCGGTCTTGTCGGAAAGCCATCGGTAGGAAAATCCACGTTTTTCAACGCAGCAACGATGAACACTGTAAAGGAAGGAAACTATCCTTTCACAACAATCGATCCTTCCGTCGGCGAAGCATACGTACGTGTCAAATGCGCCGCACCCGACTTCGGAGAGACATGTGATCCGAACACAGGTTTCTGCCGGAACGAAATGCGGTTCGTACCCGTAAAACTCGTCGATGTCGCAGGGCTGATCCCCGGAGCGCATGAAGGAAAAGGACTGGGAAACAAGTTCCTGACAGACTTGAACGAAGCCGATGTCTTGATCCATGTAGTAGATTTCTCAGGGGAAACCGATATCGAAGGAGAGCCAACCGAAGGCCACGACCCACGGGAGGACATAGAGTTTCTGACAGATGAACTCGACCAGTGGTACCTTGGAATCTTGAAGAAAGGAATCGAACGTTTCGCCGGAAAACACAACAAGAAAGACGCGAAACTCGAAGAAGAGCTAGCCGAGCAGATGAGCGCCTTCAAGATAAACAAAAACCGTTTGAAACAGATAATACTTAGAGAAGACCTCGAGTTAGATCCCGATACATGGGATGAAGACGACAAACTCGAGTTAGCGCGTGCGATCCGGAAAGAAACCAAGCCGATGATTATCGCAGCCAACAAGATGGACAAAGAAGTCTCCCAGGAAAACTTCGAGGAGATCACCAACGACCCTGCCTACGAGGACCTCGAGTTCATACCTTGTTCTGCCCACGCAGAAAAAGCACTGAAAAACGCCGATGAAAACGACGCGATCGAGTACATACCCGGAGAAGACGGCTTCGAGATCAAAGCAGATATTTCTGAAGATCAGGAAAAAGGACTGGAGAAGATCAGAGATTTCATCGAGGAGTTTGACGGAACCGGTGTTCAGAAAGCACTGGAATCCGCACTCTTCGACCAGCTCGGCGTTATGGCGGTTTTCCCCGGCGGAGCCGACGGACTCGGCGACGAACACGGAAACATCTTACCGGACTGTTTTCTGGTACCGGAGAATGCGACCGCAGAAGACTTTGCATACACGATCCACTCGGATCTGGGAGAAGGATTCCTCAACGGAATTGACTGCCGGGACAACCGCCAGATCGGCGCCGACCACAAACTGAGCCACAGGGACGTCATAGAGATCGTTTCGACGAACTAATCTCTTCCAAAGTTCCCGAGGAGGAAACAAATATATATTTGTGACTCTATAGTAATACATGGCTCGGGACTGGAGCAAGTTAGATGAGATTTTAGAAAGATTAGATGACGACCCAAACAGTCTTGGAGAACCCAATGACTCAACAGGTCTGTCGAACAGAAAAGAAGGCGACCTTGAGTGGAGGGATGAATCCCGAGGAGTCGGGCAGTATGGATTAGGAGGTCTTTCGACATTTGATGGGGCGCTAACGACTCTTGAAAGCTGGAGGGACTGGGGACGCCGTCTTGAACCGGAGACAGATGAAGGAAGGCAGAACCTCGAAGTTTTTGACACAGTAGCAACCGATGTTCTTGAGAGGCCAGAGGTATATGCCTCAACGTTCTTCCATGGTACAGCAAACGTGATCGAATCCGATAACCCGTTAGAGACAATACTGGAAGATAATGCTCTTAGAGGCTCGAGGGAGACAGGTAATAGAGATACAGGCGAGTATAGCTCTCTACCGCAGGTCAGTGTTAGTGCGGCACCGGTAATAAGTCTTTTCTACGCCGAGACAAGTACGCCTACTATAGAAGATATCCACGAATCTGTAGAGAACGACATACTAGGAAAGGAACTAGCTGAACAGAAATCTAAGACTCAGTTACACGACATTATAGGGAAGCAACTGACGGACGCAGAGCCTTCAGAATGGAGATACAAAGGGGTGTCTGTAGGAAAGCTTTATGAAGAAGGAAGGTTCTCTGAGGAAGAAGCCATAAACTACGCACAACGAACAGGGCGTATGTACCGTTCTCTTCTGAAAAGGTGGGATTCTCTCCGATCCGAGGAGGAGTTAGAGCCTGTAATGTTCGGTATCGACCCGGATGCGCTAAAAGGAAACATTTCCCAGAAATATCCTGCTCACAAGAACGAGCTGATAGAAAACAATCTTTCAGAGATCAGAGCAGACACTGTTGATCTAACCAATGGCTCTCTTTACGTCAGGACTCAGAGACTTCCCGCACATCGAGATAAACACGGCGATAAAATAGATATAGGCTCAATAGAAGGCCTTGTAGCACTACATATGGCTCAAAACAAAGACACATACATGGAAAAACACATTGACCCGGAAAACGCTCGGGAGGTAAATAGGGCAGAAGATTATATAGGCAAGGAAAATCCTGACATCTCTGGCTACAATTTCCGTGTCGACAAAAAACACAAACGTTTCAGAGGAACATCAGTATGGGGCGGAGATCAGATGGGGATTACATACGGCCCGGAAGAAGACCTGTTCGATCTCAAAGATCCTACTAAGAACCCGTTCGCCCTCGAATTGGCGAACGTAAAATAAATTAGAAAAGGCTGGAAAGCCAGCTCATGAGCTTTCTGAAGCTGCCTTGTGTTTCATCCTCTTCGTTGTTTTCCGTAGAACTTTCCTCGGTCTCAAAGACAGCCATCGTCTCTCCTCTGTGTTTTACAACGACTTCTGAGAGGTCATCCATCTCGGCACGGCCTTCATACTCTTTCATAACGACTTGCTGAGTACAAACCTCACCAGAATCTTCAAGATCTATGTCGATCTCCAGTAAGCTCTGGTTCTTAGATACATCCTGTGTCAAGGTGTGACAAGGCGTCGGGGACTGGATGAAACCCTCGAAACTGACCGAGTTCTCAGTCCTGTTCGTCATCGATACGGATTCGTTCGTCAAGGTAGCTGACTGGTTGACCTGTGTTATATCGACACGGTAAGAGGTTCCATTCCCGTCTGTAGCTACGGACGTTGAAGAACTGGATGCGGCCGTTATACTCATGTCTCCGGAGTTCCCGCTGCCGACTAATCCGGCAGTAGAGCCTATCAGAATAGATATGGCTGTGAGAAGTGCTAAAGTTCTTTTCATAACTCTAAATATCCGTTTGCTTGTTTTTAAGCCAGATACCTTCTGTTCGCCGAACCTCAAACATTGAAGCGCAGACGTAATGACCATATAAAGGTACGGTAGCAATTGTTGATTAAGAGGAGGTGTTGATTTTTTATGAAAGGTAAAGTTGCTCTTTTCAAGAGCCAGAAGAACTTCGGATTCATCGAATCTGACGAAGCAGACGACGATATTTTCTTCCACGTTTCAGAGATTGAAGGAGACTCAATCGAAGAAGGAACAGAAGTCGAATTCGATCAGGAAGAAGGCGATAAAGGACCAAAAGCGACAAACGTCAAGGTTCTTTAAACCGCTTAAGCGAAGCCGGAAGGCTTCCAACTAAATTATTTTTCTATTTTCACAAACTTTCAGTGTACTTTTCAGCATCTTCCAGAAGCACTTGGGCTTTCTCAGAGTCAACGGATTTTGGAAACAACGTTTCAAACAAGTCGGAATTGTCTCTGACTGTGTGTACAGTCACCCTGTTTTTCTTGCCAGGCTTTCTCTCAAGGAATATGTTGCCGTCACCGACGTTCAGCTGTAACATGCTGTGTTCGTCCCAATCATGGCCTTCTCGCCAGACTCTGACTGGATCATAAACTGTATCATTTCCTAGAGTTTTACCGAAACCTGCTGCCCGTATATAGCCGTCTTCATCAACTTTTTCTACAGCAGGGTCAACTACGAGAGGATGTTTGGGTTCAACCGCCTCAATTATATCCTCGAAACCCATCTCCGTCCTCCAGTCATACACGTTTTTCTCATCGTAGCTTCTGATCTCGAAACCTACATCGACTTCACTGAAAACAGCTTTGGCGTTGTAGTTTTCATCTCCTGATGCTCTGTACTGAGAGAGGTGTTCTATATCCGATTCCAAATCCATCCTTGTAATTTGTTACATACTTAGTCTTATAGAAGTGTCGTCTCAGACTGGCTGGACGCATTTAACACAGTTTTCCTGAGTCAACAGCCGGAAAAACTGGGGGTCCGAAAACTTTACATATATTCCGCGAGTTAAGGTTTACTAGGAGGTTTTAATTTTGCTATGGATATAGAGATAGACTTAGGATACTACGACAAAATTCTGGCAGGGATGACTTTTAGCCTGGCTTCAGGCGCCACGGCCGGAGTTTTGACCAGCTTCCCTCTCCAGTACACGTTCGGAGCGGGAGCAGCTGTTTCAATGGGTTTAATGTACCACGGAATGTTTGAAAACGGGCCGATCGCCGAGTAATGTCCGAGATTCTGATAGGGCTTGGCATACTGGCCGCAGTATTTGTCGGCATAAACATCGGAGGCTCTTCTACCGGAGTCGCTTTCGGACCTTCCGTAGGCAGCAAACTCGTATCAAAGCATGGAGCTGCCGCTCTGATGACGGTCTTTGCCTTAATCGGCGGATGGACTCTTGGAAGAAAAGTTATTGAAACAATGGGAGGGCAGATCGTGCCGGCATCCCAGTTCAGCCTGACTGCTTCCGTATTAATACTGTTTTTCATAGGACTCAGTCTTCTGATATCGAATCTTTCCGGCGTACCGGCCTCGACATCGATGACTGCGGTTGGATCGATCGCAGGGCTTGGTATAGCTACCGGTACGCTTCGCTGGGAGGTTATGGGGAAAATTCTGTCCTGGTGGCTTGTAGCACCGGCTGTGGCATTTCTGGTTGGAGGGCTTATCGGACGTTACCTTTACGTACATCTGGACAGGAAGTTCAGTATAGATCAGTCGGACGGGAAACTCCTCGAGCTAAGCCTTTCAAAGAGACCTATACGGCTTGGAGAAGGTACAAGCATCAAGGAGCTTTTCAGCAGCACACTTGTTCTTTCAATAGCCTGTTACATGGCTTTTTCCGCCGGCGCATCAAACGTAGCGAACGCTGTAGCGCCTTTAATCGGAAGCCCGGCGGCAAACATGAACGTTGAAACAGGAGTTATCATAGCTATCGGAGCAATGAGCGTAGGAGGTTTCACAATTGCCCGGAAAACCCTTGATACGGTGGGAGAGGGAATCACTGACATGCCTTTACTCGCGGCTTTGATTGTCTCAACAGTTTCCGCCTCGATCATCACAGTGCTGTCTTTAATGGGTATACCTGCCAGTCTGGCAATATCAGCCACTATGTGTATTACCGGTCTTGGCTGGGGACGTGCCTCGAGAACGGTAAAGGTCAAAGACGCGGTTAAAGGAGAGAAACCGAAGATGAAGACCGCAGCCCTGAAAGCTGATGAGGGCAAAAAGATAGGAGAGGAATCCAAAAGCGATATACCGGATAAGAAACTTTTCGATCCGGATACTATCAGCCAGGTAGTGACCATGTGGATACTCACGCCTATAATCGCAGCGGTATGTAGCTACGGCGTCTTCACCTTTACAGCGGTTTTTTAGAGAGTTAAAGATAGTCTTCTGTTTTTACACCGATTTCCTCAGCTGCTTTCTCTCGTTTTTTAACGAGATCCAGCTGCTTTTCAAATGAATCCTGCCTATCAGCCAGAACATGGTGTGTGAGACGTACAAAAACCGATTTATCATTAGCATCTAGACCGCTACCGCTGTATTTATCGAAAGACTCTTCAGAGGAAATACGTCTGATATCTTGATCCCTAAGCTCCATTATTTTCCGATTTAAACCCTCTGCGTTCGAGTAAATGAAAGCATTGATGTCTTGTTCGGGGAAGCCATAGAACTCTCCGGCTCTCCGGTGGAACAAAGAACTCAAGATGCCTCCAGAACCCGTAAAACGCCTAAGAAACTTCACACGGACATATCTATCAAGAGCCTTCTTATCATAACTGATATAGCCTCTACAAATAAAGTCTCTGTTAAGCATATCTTCGATATGATGATCACGTTGTGTGAAAAGAGAGTAAAGCGATGCTAAGTTAGTTGAGCCGATGTTTTCCTCTATCTTATAGTTTAAGCCACTCCATTCATCTAAATACTGTTTAAAACCTTCAATTTGATCTCTATCCTTGAAGAAAAGCTCCAAGTCAGTTCCTTTCTTGACCTTAAGAACTGTAAGTATCAGGTTAAGACGGTCACTGTCAATCATAAACTCCATGTCTTCGATTTCTCCGGGATCAGGCATACACAAGCATTCTACATTCCCTGCCAATATTTGTTTCGGACCTTACTTGACATTCACTCTGTAATGCCCGGGACGGTAGCCTTTAGCCTTCCGATCCGAAACCTTATCTCTTCCTAGCGAGGTGCTTTGATACTTTTTCTCGGGTCGGACAATCCAGCTCCAGCCATTTATCTCTCCAGACTCCCTGGCATTTTCCAGCTTCGAGCGAACCGTAGGCGTAACCGTCCGTAGATCGCCGCGGATCTCAACCAGCTCCGAGTTCGGGATCTCCCGGCTGAAAAGCTCTATTTTCAAAACATCGTCGCTCTGGCGTTTGACCGCTTTAATCGAATCAATCCCAAGCAGGTTTTCAATCAGCTCGTCCATAACTCAGGTTTGACGGACAACTGGTTAAAACCTGAATAGAAAACAAAGATTTGTACCATGAAAAAACACACAATTGTTCTGACAGCGTTAATGCTGCTCGGAGTTCAAACAGTCACAGCACAGTCAAACCAACTAGATAGAGGACCCGGAATGGTAGGTCCGGGTTCGCCGGTCTACGGACTGGAGGTCGCGATGGACAACGCCGCCGTGTCTATAGGACTTGCTAAAGCAGGCGAGATCGCCAAGGAGAGAGCCGCAGAAGCACAGAAGGCAGCGGATAACAACAACACTGCGGCAGCCAAGGCAGGAAAGCAGCTCGAAAACATTGCGCAAAGAGCAGGAGAAAACGAATCAGAAAGCATCTGGACAGCGATGAACTCCTTCCAGAACACGATCACGGAAATGGAAGGGCGTATCGATAACGCACCGAATGAGAACGCCCGAGAAGGAATGGAGACTGCACTGGAAAACATGAGAGACGCACTCCAGAACATGGAACAGGCCAGACAGAGAGGCAACCAAGCTGATTCTCAGAGACCTGAGAACATTTCCGAGAACAGACCGAACCGACCTGATAGAAGACCAAGGAACATGACAGAAGAACAGGAAGCCGACGACAACCAGACCGAATCAGGCAACCAGACATCCGGAAACCGAACTGAGAACAGAGACGCAAACAGGACAACAGGAAGACAGAACGTAACAGACGGACAGTAAACCCTTCTACTCTTTTTCTTTCTTTATTCATTTCCTTCTATGGCATCTTGGAGGATATATGCTTCGGCAACATAGATCAGTACTACTCCTGATAAAATAGCCCACATCAAAAACTAACCTTCAAAAGATTCTTATCCACAGCAAGAAGCGTTACACCCATTATTAACGATATTATGCCCCATGAGACAGACTTATCCTGTATAAAATAGTAAAGGTTTTTCTGATTCGTCAGATTTCTGAACTGGAACGAGAAAAACATGAGTCCCATGGAAACAAAGAAAAGGAGTGCTGTGCCGTTGGAATAATCGCTGTTGTTTGAAAGAAGAAAGGTAGTGCCTGTGAACACTAGGCCTAGTATTGTCAATGCATGACTTGCTAGCTTGTCGCTTGCTTCTGCTGCAGTCGAGGGATGGTCAGGCGGAGATCTAAGAGATTCTTTGAACGCAAGAAAAACAATCTCTAAAGACAGTCCTGCTATCGGAAGCAGCCAAATGTTATTCTGAACTAGGTCAGAAATCAGTTGAAGGTTTGGGAGCATGACGAATTTGAGCATGAAGTGCTGTTAGGCATATTTTGAGTCCCACAACTCGGGCATTTTATCGGTCTTGAATCTAAGACTATTTTCTTCCTAGACCCACAACAAGGGCATTTCACAGCATCAACTGTGCCTTTATAGCCGCATTTTGAATTTCCGCAGTAAGTAGCCATGATAGCTCACAATAGCACCTCTAACCGTCTAGATTGAAGAAATGCTGAATTAAGGGGCTAAACAGCCCTTTAGTCGTACTGATCAAGTTTGGTTTCCTGTAGATCGTCCAAGGTGACAGTTTCTCGTTCTTCACTGTAGACTTCTGGACTGCTCTCTCCGTATGATGGGCCGAAGGTCTGTTGTAAGGACCTGGATGAGGAAGAAGAGGTTTCAAGAGAGCCTTCAGCTCTCTTTACTTCCGGCACCTTCTTCATTTCCAGAAGGTCGTGTAGCTCGTAGTCGCCGTTGTCTGTTGTCATCTCAGCGACCTTAGCACTTGCTCCATCCACAGCTTGGGCATTTCTGGCATCCTTCGCTTAGTTCGAGCATGCCTCCGCATTCAGGGCATTCCGGGTTGCCTCCTTCTGCTACGATGTCTGCTGCATCTGCGGTTTTCTCTGTCTCAGTTTTGCCTGCTGTCTTGCTTTCGGAGCTGGTGTCGTAGTTGTCGACGGTTTGCTGCGGTGCGTTCCCTCCGTTCCGGTGTCGTTTGAATGCTTCTGCGATCGCATCCGGTACGGAGTGGATCTGTTCGCCGCTGTCCCATGCGATCTGCGGGCTTCTGATGTCATCTAGCTGTTTGATGACTTGGTCGGCGCCAGCACCTGAACGTAGGGCGAGTGAGACCATTCGGGAGAGTCCTTCGGTAAAGCTTTGGGTGTAGCCTCCGGCTTTCCCGATCTGGGAGAAGACTTCGAACGGTCCGTGTTCGTCTTCGTTGATTGTGACATAGAGGTCTCCGTAAGCAGTCTCGATCTCTTGGGTGGTTCCGGTGATGGATTTAGGTCGTTTCCGAACCCCTTTATCGTCGCTCATCGATGTGTGGCCTCCGTTGCCTTCGGAGTCGGCTTCCACTCCTTCCTGTGTGACTTCTGTGGAAAGGTCTTCGTCTTCTGATACGACTTTGACCTGGCCTTCTACTCCCAGTGCTTCTTTCAGCTCCTCGCTCTGAAGTAGCTCCTGTTTGGATTCGTACTCTGAGGCGATCTCTGCGAGTGCGTCGACTTTGTCCATGTCTGTCAAGGTGTTTTCCTTGTTGGTCTGCATGACCTGGACGTCTCTTGTTCCGTCACGGTAGACTGTCATGCCTTTGATGCCTTTATCGTAGGCTCGCATGTAGGCTTCTCGGACGTCTTCCTTGGTGGCTTCGTGCGGGAAGTTACAGGTCTTACTGATTCCTGAGTGGTTGAACTTCTGGAATGCTGCCTGAATGTCGACGTGTTCCTTGGCTTTTACACGGTCGGAGGTGATGAAGACCTCCTTCATCGCTGGCGGTAGAACGCTGTCAGGCAACGAGTGTACTCCGTCCCATTCGTTGTTCTCCATCAGTTCTTCGACTTCTGCCTTGACCTTTTCTACGTCTACGTCGTTTGCTTCAAGTGCTTTCAGGAAGTAATCGTCGAACTCGACGAGCATGTCCTCTCCCTGGATGTCCTTTGCGACGTTCTTGAAGTACGCTAGCTGGTAGATTGGCTCACATCCTCCGGAGGTGTTTCCGATCATGGATGTGGTTCCGGTCGGTGCGATCGTGACGGTGTTGTGGTTCCGCAGCTTCAGTCCGTCTTCGAACTCTTCTGGGTCGTATCCGCCGGTGTAGGCCTTGAACCATTCAGCGTGTTCTGTCGGGTTCGCCCACTTGGATTTTTCCCATTCGGAGAACTCTCCACGTACTTCTGCGAGTCGATGACTTTCCTCAATTGAGAACTTGGTTAGAAGTCTCTGGATCTCGCGGGCTGCTGCCTGGGATTCTTCGCTTCCGTAACGTACTCCTAGCTGGATCAGCATCTGGTGGAAGCCCATCAGTCCTAATCCGACCTTACGTAGGGACGAGACCTTTTCTTCGATCTCTTCCAGTGGGAAATCGGACATGGTAACAACGTTGTCTAGGAAGCGGGTTCCGACCTTCGCGACGCGTTCAAGCTCGTCCATCTTCAATGCTTTCTGCATGTAGTTTCGCATTGCCTGGTCAAGCTCTTCGTCGGTTTCATACGTTACTCCGTTGTCCTGTTTCCAGTCGTGGAACTGTAGTGCCGCACCGTCGCCTTTGTCCTCTACCATTAGACTTAGGTTGACGTGGCCCAGGTTACATGCCTCGTAGTTTTCAAGCGGCTGTTCTCCACAAGGGTTTGTGGCCTCGATACGGTGTTCTGGATGTTTTTCGACGTCGAATGAGTGTTTGTCGTTGGTCTCATCGTACATGAATAGACCTGGCTCTCCGTTTCTCCATGCGCCATCGATAAGTGTTTCCCAGATGAAACGGGCTGGAAGCTCCATTTCCTCGCCAGGAGTTAGATCAATGTCGAACTCATCGATCTCCTCTCCAAATGAGGAGGCGTGGTCTCTCCAGAAGTTATCGTCTTTGCCTTGATCACTTCCTGCTGCCTGCGGGTACCATTCTTCATCCGAGTTGTAGAACTGGGCTGTCTCCTTAGGTACTTCGAAAGGTTCATCGGTTCGCGGGTTGATCAGCTTGTAAGTATCGTTGTTTTTGACTGCCTCCATGAACTCCTCGGTTAGACCTACGGAGATGTTGAAGTTCGATAGGTTTCCTTCCTTCCGCTTTGAGACAATGAACCTTAGTACGTCAGGATGGTCGACGCGCATGATTCCCATCTGTGCGCCACGGCGTTTGCCTCCCTGCTTGATCGTACCACACATTGTATCAAATACTTGCTGGAAAGATAGGGGTCCGCTTGCGATTCCTCCTGTCGAGGAGACTGTATCTCCTTTCGGACGCATTAGGTGGAAAGGATATCCCATTCCTCCTCCGGACTGGAAGATCTTTGCCGCATCATGGACTTTGTTGAAAATACTGTCCATATCGTCCTGTGGATGAACAACGAAACAAGCACTTAGCTGCTGTAGCGGTGCGCCTGCGTTCATCAGCGTAGGAGAGTTCGGCATGAACTTCTGGTGAGTCATTAGCTCGAAGAACTCCTTCCAGGCATCCTCGAAGTCGACATCGTCGTACTCTTTGTCCGGCTGTGCTACGTTTTTCGCAACACGTTCGAACATTTCCTCCGGTGTCTCGACTACGTTACCGTCCTCATCCTTGAGAAGGTAACGTGCCGGCAGTATGCGCTCGTAAGCGTTCTCTGTTAGACGCTCTTCGACTGTTTCCCCCGTTGTCCTTTTGACAGGTAGTTCAAACTGGTTTTCGGTTTCGACAGATTCCTCTGTTGTTTGTGTCTCTACCATTGATAGGTTTCCCTTGAAATACAAGTTAAGTTATGATTTCTAGCCCTGCTTTTCTTTTAATTCCTTGATCTCTTCCTCGAACGATTCGGCATCGTCAAAGGATTCGTATACTGATGCGAACCGGATGTAAGCGACCTCATCCATTTCCTGAAGCTCTTTTTTGACCGTGTTGCCGATCTCTTCGGAAGTAAGTTCCTGTTTGCCCATGACCTGTTTCTTTACGTTTTCTACGGCTTCATCGACTTCTTCGGCTGTGATCGCTGTTTTCTGTACTGCTCTCTGGATTCCTTCACGGATCTTCGATTCCTTGAATGGCTCTTTGGCTCCGTCTCTCTTCGTGACCTGGATGTCAAGTTTTTCCGCGGTTTCATAGGTTGTAAACCGTCTTTCACACTCAGCGCACTCTCTGCGGCGCCGTACCTTTCCCTCCGTTTCTCTGGAGTCTTTTACCTTCGTTGTTTCGTTTTCACAGTACGGACATTTCATTTGGATATAGCTGCCTCTAGTTGATTCTGTTTCACTGAGCTTTTACAACATGTTGTGTAGAACCTTCGCCTTCCCCCCACAACATGTTGTTCCCTTTGTCTCAAACTTTGAGGCCTACTGCTTATATACTCTTGCCTGTTGGGTTTGAGCGAATAACCCGAACAAGCGTTTCTTACTACTCAAGGACAACGATTGCGGCAAAGTAAATAAGTGTAAGTATTCGTTCCGAAATATATGACAAAGCAGGGTCCCGAGAACTCAGACGCAGCACAAACAATGAACACAAAGACAGCGGAGAGAATGGACAGGGCGATGAGAAACTCCCAGGACAGCGAAGGACCTGTCCCGACATATGAAGGTCAGGAAGTATCGAAAGGTCATATCGCAGATGCTGTCAGCAATCTGGGAAAAACGGAGAGTAGGAATATTAGCTACGATGACATAACTCCTTCAAGCACAGAGGTTCTGTTCCCGCGGAAAAGAGACCGTCTGCTGGATGAGTTTTTCGGAGCTATTATCGAGGCAGAAGGACTTGAAAACATAGAGGATGCGGAAAACAAAGAGCAGCTCGAGGAACTAGGACTTCTACAGGAAAAAGACGATGGATACGAAGCCACTCCTCTCTCGGAGAAAAGAATCCCGGGAGTACTCGAACATGAGGGCGGAAAGTACGACTGGATAACGGCCAACGACCGAAGAGTAAACGACGTAGTAGATACTGTGATTTCGGACGTAGAAGACGGCAGAAGAATTGAAGCTTTGCGGTTCATGGATCTCAAACAGTCGGATCCCGAGGCAATCGAAGACTTGACAGGAGCGGACATGAGAGAGCTGACTCATGAGCTGGACCAGTACAACTGTCTCGAGTTTACGAAGACAGGAGTGACCACAACTTCCAGAGGACAGACTCTCAAACACTTCCTCGATGAATCCTACGAAGTGATGGCGTCTGTGGCAAAGGATCGGGCCAGCAGCTACCAGAAAGTTAAGCAGGAAATCTCAAAGCACAGCGATCACCCTGTCCTTGAGCCGGACTCAGTTAACATCTCAGGTCACAGAGAGCTTATCGAAAGCTACATGGAGTAAAAACAATATGTCTGAGCGACTACAGGCTTTTGAAGATTAGCAGCGATAAACCCTGTATGACGGACAAAATTATACCCGATACCTCCGTTCTTGTCGACGGAAAACTATCGGATCTAGCTGAAAACGGCGAAGTAAAATCAGATGTAGTTATACCCGAGCTAGTGGTCGATGAGATAGAATCACAGGCCAACAAAGGCCTGGAAATCGGATACAAAGCCATCGAGGAGATCGAAAAGCTCCGTAAGCTCGGTGAAGAGAAAGGATTCAAAGTCGAGTTCACAGGACGTAAGCCTACAACCGAGGAGATCAGACTTGCTAAAAACGGACGGATCGACGCACTGATCCGGGATGTAGCAGAAGAGATCGATGGAACGCTTTACACCGGAGACCGGGTTCAGGCCAAGGTAGCGGAAGCCAAGGGAATCAAAGTACGGTTTTTCGAAAAAGAACACGTAGAGAAGTTCTCACTACAAAACTACTTCGATGATAAGACGATGAGCGTCCACCTCAAACAGGACAGCCTGCCTAAAGCCAAAAGAGGGCTTCCAGGACAGTTCCAGCTTGAGACAATTGGAGACAAGCCACTTTCACGGGACGAAATCAATAAACTAATAGAGGAAACTATCGAGAAGGCTGAGATATCGGACGAAGGACTTGTCGAAATACAGGAAGAAGGTGCGACCGTTGTACAGATCGGAAAGTACCGTATCGCGATCTCACGGCCTCCTTTCTCCGAGAAACCGGAAATAACTGCCGTGCGTCCTGTCGCAAAGGTATCACTGGAAGACTATGATTTGTCGGAAAAGCTTCTAACACGACTGGACGAGAAAGCCGAGGGAGTGCTTATCGCAGGAGCGCCGGGACATGGAAAATCCACTTTCGCACAGGCACTGGCCGAACACTACGAAGAAGCTGGGAAGATCGTGAAAACAATGGAGAAACCTCGGGACCTGGATGTCGGCCCGGATATCACTCAGTACACCGAGTTAGATGAGTCGATGGAAAACACCGGAGACTTCCTGTTGCTTGTCCGACCTGATTATACTGTCTACGACGAGGTGCGTAAGACATCGGACTTCGAGGTCTACAGCGACATGCGTATGGCTGGAGTCGGAATGCTTGGCGTGGTCCATGCCGCAGCACCGGTCGATGCCGTCCAGCGTTTGATCGGACGTGTCGAGCTAGGTATGATACCTCAGATAGTCGATACTGTTGTACACATCAAAAACGCGGGGGTCGCAGAAGTCTACAAACTCGAGTTAACCGTAAAGGTACCGGATGGAATGCAGGAAGAGGATCTTGCCCGACCGGTCGTTCTTATCTCCAGGCTTGAAGATGACAAACCAGTCTATGAGATCTACACGTACGGAGAGGAAACGGTTGTAATCCCGATCGGCGAACACGAAAAACAGTCAAGTGCCGAACGCTTGGCCAAAGAACAGCTAGAGTACAAACTAGATGACCTGCCCGGTGATCCTGAAGTCGAGTTCATCTCGGACAACCACATCAAGTTAATCGTTGAG
This sequence comes from Candidatus Nanohalococcus occultus, assembly GCF_029207735.1. Classification (NCBI taxonomy): domain Archaea; kingdom Nanobdellati; phylum Candidatus Nanohalarchaeota; genus Candidatus Nanohalococcus; species Candidatus Nanohalococcus occultus. Next base: position 478,825 of record NZ_CP104395.1, on the reverse strand, counting down.
GAAGGAGAGATCTCAAAGATTATCGGGAAGAACGGAGAGCGCATCCACAGCTTGGAAGACGAGCTAGGGCTTGATATAACCGTAGAGCCACGGACCGCTACCTTGAAAGACGAGTTAAGCTACGACGGCGTCGAGGAAAGAGGTAACTCGGTTATCATCAGCATCGGCAAAAAGCATGCCGGCGAGGAAGTAGATGTCTACGATGGCAGCGAGTTCCTGTTTACCGCAACCGTTGGGAAGAAAGGAGAGATCTCATTGACAAAACAGTCAGGGATGGCCTCCCAGCTGCTAGGTGCCTACGAGTCCGGAAAGCTGAACATCAAGGCCTGAAGATTTAAACTCCGAGCCGGAACACTCAGTGTGCGACAGCTACAGGTAACCGTACCGGAGAAAGAAACCGAAAGAGTCGCCGAAGTACTTGAAGGCTACTCAAACGATGTTTCCTCCAAACAGGTAGAGAAAAAGGACAGAGAGTTCAAAGAGTTTTCCCTGACAACTGAAGAGGACAAAGTAGATAGCATAACTGAGGATCTAAAGTCCATTTCATCGCTGAAAAGCGGAGATCTCTACATAAGAATACTTGAACAGGAATCCTTGATCGAGAAAGGTCGGGAGACCAAAGGAGGCTCAACCGATCTATCTCAGCAAGAGATATACTCACAAGCACAGGAGTTTTCAGGTTTCAGCCGGGCTGAATGGGGCCTAACAGTTATCTCTGGTCTGGTAGCAGCGCTTGGGGTCACCATGGACAACACGATAGTTGTTATAGGCGCGATGATGTTCGCACCGCTCTTATCACCTCTTGTAGCCGCATCAATATCTTTGACGGTCGGCGATGTTTCTTTGATGAAAAAATCTATTAGAACTTCTCTTTTAAGCGCGGGAGTTGTTCTACTGGCTTCGACAGTTCCCGGACTGTTTTTCGAGCCAAGCGGTTTGCTCGGGCTTTTCACCGAGTTCACCGTTTTGAACGTTTTCCTGGCGTTTCTGGTAGGAGCCGCAGCATCATTGACATCTGCGACGGGTCGGCAGGATCAGGTAGCCGGTGTAGCTGTTGCGATAGCGCTTGTGCCTCCACTAGCCGCAGCCGGTCTATCGGTCGCAAACACTGCTTTCTCAGCGGCGCTATCCGCAGCAGCCATAGCATTTGCTAACATGCTGGGAATACTTGTAGCAGGAACTTTAACCTTCAAGACACTGGGATTGAAACCGGAGACGTACTACAAGCAGGTTAAAGCCAAGAAGATGAATAGTTTGATTCCTGTGGCCGGAGCGGTGCTTGTTTTGATTGCGGTACTGGCCTGGCTTATTTAGAAGTTATTTAAAAAAGGATTGAAAATTTCATGTTTATGACAGTTGGAGAGATAGTATTCGCGATAAATACCTCAGGAACGCTTGCGATTGGAGCGATCTGCTTTTTCATCGTGTACACTACCTTCAAAGGTATTGAAGAGCAAGCGATCCAGGAGTTTTCTAAGAGGTTTATGATGGCGATCTCCCTTTTACTTCTCTACGTCTCGTACTTCATGATGTATAACTCGATTTTATCCGGAGTACAGTACGCCAGTCTTCCGCTCTACCTGCTGCTTGTCGCTGTATTCATTTACATGATTTATGCGGCTGTAGCGTTTGAGAGAGTGGCTGAGAAGTATGGGATTTCGACAAATGAGAAACTGGAAAAAATGAAAAATCAGGAAGGGCGTTAGTCCCTTCCGGTCTCCTTTTTGACAAGCGTATCTAGCTCGGAGAGAGCCTGATCCACTACATCGAGCAGATCCCAGTCTTCCTCATCAACGTTGATGACATAGTCATCGGTTACTAGCTGGACGGATACCTCGTATCGGTGTTTCTTTCCGTCTTTCTCAGCCTTTTTGAACCGTAACTTGAGTTCTTCCGGTCTATCAAGCTTCCGGCCAAGCGATCCTCTGATCTGCTTTCTAACTTTCTGATGTACCGCGGCCTTTTCCTCGGCTACATCCAGACCTACGAGTGAGACTAAAACTGTTTCGTCCTCTGCGAACTCGCTGAGATAGTCGATGAAGTCCTTGACTGTGACAATGGTCTGCGGGTAGTTTCCATCGACTACGAGCATTTCACGGGTGTCGTTTTCAGCCATTTTCTCGATAGCCTCGTCACCTGAGATATGGCCTTCGCTCGTGGTAACCATCCGGTTCATGATCTCGTTTACCGTGATGTCGTTGAGCGAGTCCTTTTCGTCTCCGCCGGCGATAAATACCTCTCCACCGGTTCGTCCGCCCTTGGTTCCTCCCGAGTCCGGAGACTCTCTTGGGATAAGAACCTTTAGCATGTCCGTACTTGTAACAATCCCTGTGAGGTTCCCGTCCTTGTCAAGTACCGGAAGCCTTGAGACATTGTTATCCAGCATCTTGTGACGTGCTTCCTCGATTGAATCTTCCTCGAAGGTTGTAACCAGCTCGATCGGTCCGAGATCCATTGTTGTTACATCATCGAACTGATCAAGGCCTTTGAACGCATTCAGGAACTCTAAATCAGATATCACTCCCTTCAGCTTGTTGCCTTCAGTGTGAACCATCAGTTTCCGTCCCGAGTTGATCCTCAGCTCGGCTAACTCGATAAGTGAGTCTTCAGCCTCGAACTCAGGTGGCTGATGCATCACCTTCTCGATTTTCGCCGAATCCGGGTTGAACTGGATCTGTCTCACCAGGTCTCTGTACCCTATGGCACCTTCCAGGTTGTTTTTCTCGTCTACAACCGGGATAGCTCGGAGATCGTTTTCCTCCATCGTGTTTTTGATGCTTGCCAGGGAACTGTCTTCCTCGGCTGCGATAAAGTCTTTTTCCATGACTTCGCTGGCCGAAAGCTCTGATGCTGATTTCATGGTTTATTTATCTACCAGAAACTTGTTAGGTTTATCGTCCATGTCGATGAAGTTGTCCGATGCCTCCCGTAGCTCCTTGGCACTGGACTTTCCGAAGCTCATGACTTCGACTCGGCATCCCATCGACTTCAAGTGGTCGACAAGCACTGCGAAGTCTCCGTCTCCAGTTACAAGAACAACGGTATCCAAGTTCTTGGCCTGCTGGATCATATCAACAGTCATGCCGAGATCCCAGTCGCCTTTCTTGGCTCCACCGTAGAACTCCTTTAGCTCCTTAACGTGGACTTCGTAACCAATACCGCGAAGTGCTTCGAAGAAATCATTTTCCCCCGGGGTATCGCCCTTGATAACGTAGGCTGAGGCCCTTACCAAATCGCGGTTCATAACCGCTGCGTTTAAGAGCTTCTCAAAGTCTACCTTTGCTTCATATAGATTTTTTGCGCTGTAGTATAAGTTTTGGACGTCTACGAAGACGCCAACTCTCTGTGAACTGTGAATTTCTGTCATTAATGTCAAACCTCCAGTTACTGGAGAAAAAGCCTGTGATAGGCCTATAATACATTAAAACCGCTGCGAGTTTTAAAAAGGAGTTGCCTTCAGATAGAAAAAATAATGAGAGAGGTTTTACCTCTTCAGCTCTTTAATTTTCTCCAGATTCTCCTTGTAGCTCTTTCCGTTGCTTGTAGGAGTTTCCAGAACCATTGGAAGCTTTTCGAACTCTTCAGCGTTGACAACATTTCGGAATCCGTCTTCGCCTATGTTTCCATCGCCGATGTGTTCGTGGTTGTCCTTTTCGCTTCCCTTCTCGTCCTTTGAATCGTTTAAATGTAGAACCTTGATTCTTTCAAGCCCTACGTCTTCTTTGATCTCCTGGAGGAAGTCTTCGAATCCTTCCTGTTCTCTAAGCTCGTATCCGGCTGCGTGTGCGTGGCAGGTATCGATACACACTCCGATCTTCTCATTCGGCGTGTCCGCGTGATCGATCATCTGACGTAGCTCTCCCATGGAGCGTCCGAGCGTGGTTCCTTTACCGGCCGTGTTTTCCAGTAGCAAGGTTACGTTTCCGGGAATATCCAGTTCGTCGATTCCCTCAGCGATTCGCTCGATGCCGTTTTCACGTCCGCTTCCGGTGTGTGCGCCAGGGTGGAAGACGACGAACTCCACTCCGAGCTTTCCGGCCGCATCCAGTTCGGCCTGAAGGCAGTTCAAGGATTTTTCGAACAAGTCGTCTTTAGGAGTAGCAAGGTTCACAAGATAGGTTGAGTGGATTACATACGGGTTCTGGTCTTTTTCATCCCGTAGATCCTGGAAGCTCTGACCTTCTTCGTCGGTATACTCTGAGACACTCCATGTCCGTGGGCTGCCTGCGAATATCTGCCCGCAGTTACCTCCGATCTCTTCCTGCCGTTCGATTGCTTTGTCCATTCCGCCCGAGATAGATACGTGCGCTCCTAGTCTTAGATTCATGTTAACAGAAGTGCGGAGGGTTTTCAAAACAGTTACCCGTCAGCCCTTCAAAACCATATAACCCAGAACTGTGAAGAAAAATACTTCGCCTAAGATCAAGGTGCTGACGATTATACCTGCATTTGACTGTAGGAAACCGATACTGAACCGGTCTCCGAGGAAAAACAGTCCTGCGAAAACCATCGCTGTCGCTGTCATGGCAAAAAGACTGAGGAAAAGCTCTTCAAGGAAGCTTTTGAACGATTTTTCCATAAGCCAGATTTGGTGTTTAGCCTAAAAATTATTCTTCCCTGAACTGCTGGATGTCGATTGCGCGTGCGATCAAGTGTGCGCCTGTCGGAGCGGTGATGAACAGGAATACGGTGACAACCAGTGTGGAAAGCCAGGTTGGATCAGGGTAGAAATCAACAGCTGTCGCGATCACAATCATGCCCGTCCCCAGTGTTGTAGCAGCGGAAGCCGCATGCATACGGCTGAAAACAGTCTCGAAGCGAACCAGTCCTATCGCTCCGACTGCGAGGAAGAGAACTCCTAGACTGATTAAAGACTCTACTATCATCGGATTATATCACCTTCTTTAAGGTACATTGAGCTGGCTACAGTAGCTATGAAACCTGTTATCGCCAGCATCAGACTGACGTTCACAAAGTATTTTTGATGGGTGACTACTGAGTAGATCAAAGCCAGGGCTACGATATTGGTGCCTATGGTGTCGAGGGCGACCGCTCTATCGGCAACACTCGGGCCTTTAATCACTCTGTAGCTACATAGAAGGGTTAAAGCCGCGGTAACTGTTAGCGCTGTCTCTATTATCATTGTCCATCACCGAAAATTTTCGAAAGCTGTCTCTCCCAGTTTTCCACCGTTTCCCGGGTTCCTTCTACGTCGCCGGAAAGTACATTGATCCTGAAATCATAGCTGTCATTGAAGAAATCAACTACCAGTGTTCCCGGAGTCAGGGTAATCGAGTTCGCAAGCACTGTTATCGCCACAGGGTTCTCCAGGGAGGTGTGGTATCTCATCATCTGCGGATCAATCGGTTTGGATGGATGTAGAACCCGGCATGTCGTATCTACGTTAGCTGCGAAAAGCTCTTTGGTGAAGCTAGCAAGATATCTTGGAACGTAAACCATGTTACCAAGATCGATTAGTTTACAGCCACCGGGATGGAACCTCCGGAAAACATAGGAAACCGGCAGCGAAACCACCAATCCCTGTATGAAAGAAGATCCATCAAATGTTGCGTTTACAAACATCCATGCTACTGCCATAGGAAAGGCGTAAAGAACCCATTTTCTCATTTTGTACCACCTAGAACGGTTTCAATGTAGGTTTCAGGCTGTAAGACATTTTCTGCTGCTAACTCGGCGAAAACATAAGTCTGTTCAAATCCTATGCCCAGAGCTAGTATTCCAGCCGCCAAAAGCGTGATCGCTGCTTTTTCAAGCAATAATATGTCTCCATCAGTCTCAATTTTCTGCCCGAAAAACACCGACATGATCGTTTTAGAGGCATATAACAGAGTTAGAACAGCTCCCAGGAAAACAAATGCGAGTGAGATCCATGAAGCGGTTGAAACCGCTGTGTTAAACACCAGGAACTTGGAGAAAAATCCTAAAAGCGGAGGAAAACCTACTAAAGAGAGCATCGAAACTGAAAACACTGCTGTCAACCAAATGGATCTTTCGCTGATACCTCCTAGCTCACTGATCTTGGTAGTTCCAGTTATTCTATCTAAAACACCGTTTATCATGAAAAGAGATGATTTGGCTAGACCGTGGTTGAGCATGTATACAATTGCGGCTATAACTGCGATTTTCGACCCATGGATTAAACCTAATGCGATAGGTACGTAGATGAATCCCACCTGGCCGATACTCGAGTAAGACAGAAGCTTTTCAAGCCGGTCACGGTTTACAGCGCCTATTCCGCCGAAAACTACGGTAATGAGTGCCAGTAAAAGAATCAGTCCTCCTGTAACTGTGGAGACTGACTGGCCTTGGAAAACCAGTGCTGATCCCGGGACAGCGGCCTGTGAGAAGACCGTAAAGTAGAGTCTGATAACTGCGTAAATCCCGACCTTTTTCGAGATACCGGCCATCATGGCTGCGGCAGGTGGAGGAGAGTTACTGTAAACAGTTGGAACCCAGAACTGGAAGGGTACGATACCGGATTTGATTCCGAAGACGCAGAACAAGACTGTTGAAAGCCCGAGAACAGGCACCATGTTGACCTCTCCTGCCGCCAAGATCCGTGCCATGTGGGCCATGTTGACTGTTCCGGTAACTGAGTAGAGACCTCCTATTGCGATAAGCATCAGCGTGGACCCGATCAGGTTCAAGACAACGTATTTCAGAGAGGTGAAAAGCGCTCTTTTCGTGCCGGTGTAGGCAACCATCGCATAGCTCGACATCAAGACAATCTCAAACATTACAAACAGGTTAAACAGATCCGCTGTGAGGAACGCGCCGGTCATACCTGCGACCATGAAATGGAAGAACACAAAGTAACCGTTTTCCTTCCCCTGTTCAGATATAGACGAGACCGAATACAGGTTCGCCGCCGTCGAGACAAGAGCGGTTAACCCCAGCATTAGAACTGCCAGTTCATCTGCCACAAACGATATTCCAAACGGCGCCGGCCAACCACCTGCTTGGAACACCATACTGCCAGAACCCAAAACCCGTTGAGCCAACGCCAAGACAGCTGTAACATACAGCAACGAACCTGTTATACTTAAACCATCTTTAAAACGGGTTTTTCTTAGCAGAACAGACCCAACTGCTGTAATTAAAGGTATTAAAAAAGCCGTGATTATTAAATTGTTCATGCGTGTTCCTCTCCAAGTGATTCAAGATCTATCTCCTGATTTTCCTCGTAAAAACGGTAGATAAGACTCAAAAGAAAGCTCGTGGTTGCGAAACCTATAACTATGGCTGTAAGAACCATTGCCTGCGGTAGCGGATCAGAGACATTTAGCACGCCATGACCATGAGAGCCGTGACTGATTATAGGTACACCTCCTTTTGTTCCGCCCATAGCCATCAAGTAAATGTTCGCAACCTGGCTTAGAATCAAGGCTCCGATAACAACTCTTAAAGCATCCTTTCTAAGTATAAGATACGTTCCTGAGGCGAAAAGCACTCCTAGAGTTACGGCAATAATCAAGCTCATTCTTCTCCAACCACCTCTATAACAACAAGTATAGACGATGTTACCGTCATATAAACTCCTAAATCGAATATTAGCGCCGTTGTCCAGTGAGCTTCTCCGATCAACGGAATATGGATTGTACCAAAACTATGATCGAGGAAAGAGGCTCCTAATCCAACTGAAAGAACTCCGGATCCAACAGCTAATGCTAAACCAGCTCCAGTGAGTGGTATATACTCTCTAATAGCTCTGTAGGTCTTGTTTTCAATCCCGAACAAATACGAGAAGTCTTCGAAGTCAAATATGATGTACACAAGTGCTATGGCCGCAGCTGTCATAACTCCTGCGATGAAACCTCCTCCAGGAAGATTATGTCCCTGGAAAAAGAAGCTGAGAGCCACAACCACTATCAGAGGCACAACCGCTTTCGTAACTGACCGTGCGACAACAGTACTCACTGTTCTACACCTCTCATCTTGAAAAGCATTAGTACAGCTAGACCGGCCATAGCTATAACAGATACTTCTCCCAGTGTATCAAGACCTCTAAAGTCCACAAGTATGACATTTACAACGTTACCTCCGCCGGAACCAGAGACTGCGTGTCCAATGAAATAATCTGCGACTTTTGAAGGTGTTTCCTCAGCTGTCGAATACATAACAGATAAGAACACCATTAAACCCGCTATAGCAGATATTATAGTATCTCTTTTCTTCCTGTCAAAACTGATCTCTTTGTCAAACGAAGGAAGTTTGTTCAAGACCAGTAAGAATACAATCAGAGACATGGTCTCTACTACAAGCTGTGTTAATACCAGATCGGGAGCGTCTAGCAACAGATAGAATATTGACACCATGAAGCCGAGAATTGAGAGAATCATAACTGAAGAAGTGTAGCTCTGAGATCTCAGCACCGCAGAGACACTTACAAGTGAGACCGCAAGCACCACGGCTGCTGGAAGAGTTGCTGTGATTTGAAAAGCCGGTAACGGACCGGCAAGTAGATAACCTGCTGTTCCTGTGACTGTCGATATAATTAAAACCCATACGGCATAGGTTCTGAGAAGTCCGGACTCTACCTTTGTTATCATTCTGTTACTTAGCTCATCAGCCTTATCAAGAGCTTTAAAGTAGTATTTATTCGGGCTTAAAGCCGTCAGAGCTGTTATTTTCTTTGCCTTTCTTTCAACAACGTTGAGATAACCTATTCCAAAGCTTCCAAGCCCTATAGTTATCAGGCTCATTACAAAGGCAGGCTTGAGATTCTTCGGCATATGGACTGAGAGTCCGTGGCTTGTATGGGCTAAAAGTTCGAGTGCAGGGTTTACAAGTACGCTAATAAACTGGTTAGGGGTTGCGGTGATTGCGATCGTTGTAACCGCAAGTATTGCTGGAGATAAAATCATTTTACGTGGAACGTCGTGTAAATCTTGACTTTTACGTCCATAGAACACTGAGATGAACTTAAGAGAGTAGATAAATGTAAAGACGCTTCCAAGAACAGAGATAGCAGGTAGGATCCATGTTATTCCACCGGTATGGCTTGCGGTGTGGTAAGCAGCTTCAAACAGAAGTTCTTTGGAGTAAAAGCCGTTGAAAGGCGGGATACCGGCCATGCTAAGACTTAGCAATGTTCCGATCGCCGCAAGCCCCGGCCAGTCGTGTCTTAGACCGGATAGCTCCGAGAATTTCTGCGTGCCGGCTTCATGTAAGACGATTCCTGCGACCATGAAAAGCCCGGCTTTGAAAACCGCGTGATTCAGAACGTGGAAAAGCGAGGTTTCAACTCCTACGGCTGTTGGAAAACCAATTCCCGCGACTATTAATCCTAGATGTGATGCTGTTGAATACGCAAGAAGCTGTTTAAGCTCTGTGGATGCGACAGCAAGCAAGGCTGCGATAAACATTGTTGAAAGACCTAGTGTCAGAAGCAGGAAGTTCCAAGCTACGGCCTCACCAAGTATAGATCTGAAACGTAAAAGTAAGAATACTCCTGCCTTGACCATTGTCGCGGAGTGGAGGAAAGATGATACAGGTGTAGGAGCTTCCATCGCATCCGGCAGCCAGATATGTAACGGTATTTGAGCGGATTTCCCAGCCGCACCGATCCCTATCAATGCTACAACGGCCGTTGTAAGACCGGTGCTTTCAAGTGCGGAGAGTGCTTGTCCGTCGGAAAGCATCTCTACAATACTGTAAGTATCGGTCGCTGAACCCAGGAGTATGAATCCGAGTAAAAGCGCGAGACCGGAGCCAACTGTCACCAGCAGAGATTTTTTCGAGGCCATTATCCCCGCTCTTTTTCTCTGGTGGTGGCTGATCAGTACGAACGAGCAGATCGAGGTAAACTCCCAGAAAAGGAAAAGTAAGATCAGATTTGAGGAAAAAACCAGTCCGATCATCGAACCCATGAACGCAGTCAACGCCGTATAGTACTTACGTTTCCACTCTCCGTGTTCCATGTACTTCCAGGAGTACAGAAAGACCAGCACTCCGATCCCGGAAGCCAGCAAACCGAAGAAAACCGATAAGCCATCAACGTAGAACTGTGCTGCTATATTCATAGATGGAATCCATAGATAAGAGACCACACCTGTCTTTCCTATAAGCGATATAGCAGCTATAAATGAAATAAGCCCTGATAAGGACCCTATTATCGCAGAGTAGTCTTCAAGTCTCGTGTAGAAAACTGCTATAACTGCTGAGGTCAGGAACGGAGCTAGAATTGCTGTCAGAACTGCGGTTTCCAGGCTACCTGTTTGGACGGAAGCGTTACTCGAAGCAGTTACCGTCTGCGTGTAGAGAGATAAAGCTAAAGTGATTAAACAGGTTTTGAAGTTCACTAAATTTTGAACGATAACCTTAAACTATAAAAACCCTTAAGAGCCGCGCTCTTCGCAGCCCGGCTAATATTTTTAAGTATCGTGATCTGTGTACGGCTCTCCATAGATATCCGAGAGCAAGTTGACTGCTGCTTTCGATCCATCGCCCAAGGCCACAGATGTCTGGTACTCCCATGTATTTGCGAGTCCTGCGGCATAGATTCTATCAGCGGCCTTGTTAGCGCTATCTGTTACAACGTGTTTTTCCATCATATACGGCCCTTCAACCCCTTCCTCGAACTCGACAAAATCACCTAAATAGTCAAGCTCGCCGGCAGAAGCCACTATAATGTAATCCGCACTGTATTCAGATTCCTCTGTCTTTACAGTGAAAGAATCTTCATCCCTATCCAGAGAAACTACTTTTTCATCAATTATTTTTCCGCCGAAGCTTTCAAGCTTATCTTTACCTTTTCTCAGTAGTTCATGTCCTCCCACAGAGTCATGTCCTACCAGATTCTTGATGTTAGAAGTGTTCTGTACTAATGATTCGCCGGTATCGAAAACAACGGTTTCTTCTCCGGCTTTTGCTGTCATCACTGCGGCCTGGATGCCTGAAAGTCCGCCTCCTATTACAGCTATCTTTGTCATAGAAAAAACGTGTGACGGCTAGATTTATCAGCGTTCAGCTATTCCATAGCTTTCCTCAAGCAACTCCTTGGTTTCCGCTGTCTCCACCAGCTCCGCTCCCGGCACTCCTGGTACCGACGACCCACCAGTCTCTCTTATATACGCGAACCCGGTTTCTCCTACATCCGAGAAATTTTCCGCCAAGTAGCTTTCATCTCCGTTAGTCAACCAGAGAACCTCTTCCGATCCCATAGACTTTTTCTCATACTCAAAAGCCTGTTCAAAAATCTCGCTGCTGTCTTCCGAACTCTCAGAAACACTGTTCTGTCCCTCTGAAAGCCATTCTTCAGACGAATCGATGTCTTCTTTGCGTTCATAACTTGTTAGAACTGCTCTCTTAACTTTAGCATTACAGTATTCTTTTCTTACAATCCCTTCGCTCTCCAGTTTTTTCACAATAACTGCTGATGAGCTATCAGGCCGATCAAGCTCCTTTTCAATTGTACGTAGAGGCGAGACACTGCCTCCGTTGTTCCAAAGAAGTCTTAGTACATCCTGATATTCGTTAAGCCAGTGCGAACGATCCATGCTACGAATATCGCGATAAAAATTAAAATAGAAGCCGCCCTCTCAGGCGTTGAATTTTCACTCGAAAAGCTCTGTGAACTTCGAGTACCGTTCCTGCGGTTCCTCCCAGTCAACGACTTCGAAGAAGCTGTTGATGAACTCTGCTCGGTCAGGACCGTAATCGTGGTAGTACGAATGCTCCCAGACATCGACGGCTAGCAGAGGTTGTGCGCCCCAGATCGCGTTCTGATCGTGCTTATCGACCGCTACGTTGTGAAGTGAGTTCGTGTACGGAACGTATACCAGTAGCGCCCAGCCGGAAGCTGACTTCGCTGCCGCGATAAACTCGTTTTTCCAGTTCTCATAGCTTCCGAACTCTTCTTCGATTCTTTCCAGAAGCTCTCCTTCCGGCATTCCGCCGCCGTTCGGAGACATGTTCTTCCAGAAAAGATTGTGTAAAACATTCCCGGAGAAGTTGTGTGTGTAGTCTCTGAGAAGAGAGCCTGTAGATGAGAAATCTCCGTCCTCTCTCTGCTTTTCCAGTTTCTCTTCAGCCGTATTCATCCCATTCACGTATCCCTGGTGGTGGGTATCGTGGTGCCACTCCAAGACCTTTTTCGAGATATGCGGGGTTAGAGCGTCGTACTCGTAAGGAAGTTCCATTAAGCCTTCTTTTTCCATTATTGATTCACCTTAAACTGTAATAGGCGGTCAACGGTGATAAAACTAGCTACACCGTTGTGCTACATGAAAACACTGATTGTCCTCGGAACCACCCGAGAAGGACGTAACACTGTAAAACCAGCAAAGGCAGTACTTGAAGAGTTCGAAGAACAAGGCCATGAAACAACGTTCTTCGATCTGAAGGAAAAGGAGATCCCGATGCTGGGCAACCGGACCTACGTAGACGACGAAGAGCCTGTACCGGAGGATATCGAGGACTTCGCTGAGGAGGTACAAGAATCAGATCTAATCGTACTGGTAGCCCCGGAGTACAACCACTCAGTTCCCGGCGCCCTCAAAAACACGTTAGACTACCTGTTCCCGGAGTACAACGGAAAGGCTTTCAGCTACGTGACGGTCTCGGCCGGAGGCTTCGGAGGAATCCGCGCTCTAGACCATCTTCAGGACATAACACTGGGACTCGGAGGACATCCAGGACCGAACCTGCCGATCTCAAATGTCTCCACTAACTTCGAAGACGAACAACCAACTGAAGAGTACCAGGAGAAGATCAAAAACTTCGTTGGAAAGACAGAGAACTTCGTCGAGAAAATAAATTAAAAAGAAAAAGAGGAAAGGAGTTAGCGAGTTGCGTTCGCCTGTGTTGCGGCTCGCTGACTCAACGCATCCTGTAGATTCACAGGAGTTCTAAGTCCAAGCAGTGGAACCTCAAGCTTCGGGAAGAGCAATTCGCCATCATTCGAGACATAAAACTCTCTGTAGCTTGTCTGTGTTCCGTTAACTGTCTGCTGGGACGTGGAAACGTTGAAATAATACATTCCATGCTCTCTCATAGCAGGCCCGACATCAACAGTACGGTTAGGTCCTGAAAGCAGACTCTGCATATCAGACTTTACAGCTGAAGGACTCTGAGTACCCGAACCTGAAGCAACTAGCTGTGCAGCTCCGGCTCCAGCCACAATTCCGATAACAAGGCCAAGTCCAACCAAGCTAGCCGGTGAAAGACGGCCTAACTTTTCCCTGAAACCTTCCTGAGGCACTGAAGGCTCTGAAACCTCTTCAGCCTCATCTGATCCCTCAGATTCGTCCGCGGGTTCGGCTTCCTCCTCTTCAGTATCCTTTAGGGATTCAATGAATTCTTTTACGGTTTTACGGTCCTTGCCTTCTCTCTCGAGTTTAAGCAATTTTTCAAAATCCGGGCTTTCGAGGTCTTCAATACGCTCCTTGACCTCTTCTACCTTACCGGATAAAATCTCTCGGTAGTCTTTAGACATATGATATAGATGAGTTAAAGCAGGTTTTTCAAAGGAACGGCCATCGGTATGGAAAATCTGTATTGCTAGAATAGTTGGCTTGGAAAATCCGAGAGAATCATGGGGTCGGAGGGATTTGAACCCGCAACCTTCCGCTATCTCCAAACGGATTAATCATCGGTCGAGTGACCTCATTCCTCCATCAAAGCACGTTCGCTTGAGAAAGCCGCTTTGTGCGGCTTATTGACGCAGACTTGTAGTCTGCTTTGAGCAGCATCTTTCTAGACATGCTGCGACTCCCAATCGAGCGTAACCAATTGCTGGAGGCGGACGCTCTGCCAAGTTGAGCTACAACCCCATATGGCCTATACCGTAATTTTATCCCAGTCTTTAAGTTAAGGCAGGTACAGCGAGGTCATCGCTGCGAAGAATGCTCCTGCCGAGACCGCTACCAGCAAGGTGATTAAAGCGATCATATCAAGCACTGACTGCCAGTCGTCTTCAACGCTGCTGGCGAGTGTTGCTGAGACAAAACAGAGTGAGGCCGTTGAGGCAAGTCCGAGCAAGGTGCCTGTGTACTGGGAGGTTATACCTGCCAGGAACAGGTAGCCGTAGAACAGCGGTTTGGAGGCATCTACAAGCTTTTCTCTATCCAGATCGACTTTTCCAATCATTAACCAGTGTTTCCTGTCCGTCGCGTTTAAAGACTCCGGAACAGACTTCAAGCTTGACTGATTTACACATCCGTGATACGGGAAAAAGACGGTATACATATCGAAAGAGACCGGCTCTACGTTGCTGACAGCCGTAACTCGAAAGGCGATGTAAATATTGTATCACACGCTCACTTCGATCACCTTCACATGGATGAAAACAAGGTTGTCTGCTCGGAACATACCGCCAGCCTGGCTGAGGCCCGGACAGGCAACAAGGTGAGTTTCACTGAGAAAACGGAAAACATCGAACTGATTCCTTCCGGACATATCATCGGATCTTCCGCAGCTTTGATAGAAGAATGTGGCGAGCGAATACTTTACACCGGAGACTTTTCGGCCGAAGACCGGGCTTACATGAACGGCTTTCAGCCACCGAAAGCAGATACTCTGATCATTGAATCAACTTATGGAATCCCTGCCTACCGTTTTCCATCCCACCGCGAGGTAAAGTCCCGTATAGCTGACTGGATAGATTCAAACAGCCAGCCGCTGTTTCTCTACGGATACTCGCTTGGTAAAGCCCAGAAGATACAGAGTATAGTCCAGGAGGTTACCGAAAGACCGATAGTCGCACACGGAGCGGTCGAAAAGATGAACGAAGCGGTTGAGAAGGTCTCCGATCAAAAGTTCAGAGCAAAGAGTTACACCGATAACAAGGATTTACTGGGGGAAAACGGGATATTTATCGGTCCGACCCGTTCAGCGCGCAAGGAATCGATGAACAGTTTCGTGGAAAAAGTCGGTGGGGTGAAAGCAGGTTTTTCGGGCTGGGCGAGTACAGATTCGTATATGTACCGCGGAGGCTACGATAAGACCTTTGTGCTGTCCGATCACGCGGACTTCGATGGACTGGTTGAGACAGTCAAAAGGGTTGATCCGGAGAAAGTCTATACCACCCACGGATTCGATGAAGCGCTGGCCAGCTACCTTTCGAGAGAGCTAGGGTTTAAAGCGAAGGCTTTGAAGAAAAATCAGACCTCGCTTACGGACTTTTAGAGCCTGTCAAGTGCGGCATCAACGAATTTATCCTCCCAGGAGCTAAACAGTGGTTCAACGTCCTCTATGGCGTGACGGTCGTTAGATGTCAGGACTTCTCCAAACTTCTTTCTGGCCGAGATTAAAACATCGGTCCGGCCCTGTAGAGCATGTGTTATTTTTTCAGCTTCCTTCCGGCCGTGTGAATCGTAATCAGTTAGAACCGCGACTTTGCGGGTTCCACGTGCGACGTCCTCAGTTAAGTCCTCGATGGATCGTTCGGCTGACTGGAATATCTTTCCCTCAAAACCGAGCTTTCTCATCGCTCTCTTGTCGCTGAAACCTTCAACTATTATGCCGTCTAGATCGCGGTTAAGTTCCTCTACTGCCTTTTCCAGGTTTTTCAGCTGCTTGAATCTTTCCTTTAGCATAACAAACAGTGTAACTACTCTGAACCATAAATAACGTATGGATTCTAACAGGGAGCTGGTCAAGTATCTTGAAAGAACCGGTTGGCTGACCACAGACAGAGTGAAGAAAGCATTCTTACGGACCGATCGGAAGGCTTTCGTACCTGCGGAAAGCAGAGATATAGCCTATGTAGATAAGCCGGTTTATCTGTCAGATGGTTCAACGATCTCCGCACCGCATATCGTGGCCAGGATTACAGAGCTGGCGGAAATAAGACCTGGTTTGAGTGTTCTCGAAATCGGTTCGGGTTCGGGCTACCAGCTGAAAATCCTCAGCTTTCTGGCTGGAGAGGTCACCGGTATCGAGCCTGTCAAGGACCTCGTAGAAACCTCCCGGAGAAACCTTCGAGACAGGGAAAATATCGAAGTAGTAGTTGGGAAAGCACCGGGAGATGTAAAAGAGGTTTACGATCGTATAATTGTTTCTTACGGGATTAGTGTCGATGACTGGGACGTTTTGAAAGAAAAACTTTCGGAAGGCGGTGTCATGGTCGGAGCAGTGGAATCGAACGGAGAACAGCGCCTTAGAAAATACAGGAACGGTAAGGAAGAGATTTTTGAACGCGTACGTTTTGTCAGGTCTCGTTAAATCCGTTGTTCAGCTTGGCCAGTGCCGGGTTAACGCCCGAACAGAAAACTGTTTGAACCGACGAGGTAAAGGATTTGAAATCCTCCGTTATCCCGGAGTGGCTGACTTCAAGATCCTCTCCGATCTCTATTTCAAGCGAGAAGTTCTGTCCGTTCAGCTCCCCTAACTGCTTTCTTGCGTTTATACGGGTCTCGCTCAGTCTTTTAGCTGCTTTCTCTGGCATCCTGACTTCTATACGGTGTTTTATATCATCTTCAGTGGTGGCTTTCAGCCGGAAACCTAGATCCACGTTTTCAACCACCACAGTCCCGTTATCTACGTGTTTTTCAACAGGTATCTTGGGTTCGAAGAGTTCGGCTACTTGACGGGCTGATACCACGTTTGAGTCCTCTTGGAACTCGGCTTCGAACTCATCGGGCTGGTAGATAAAGGAAGATTCAGAGCTTTCAAAACGGTTTACTGCCGCATAGAAAACCTCGCCTTCCACCTGCTTAAGCCGGTCTCTAACCACATTCATCTTGTCTTCAAGCTCTTGAAGAGCCGCTTCGTTGTAAGGTACATCTATAAGAAACGTTTTACGGCGTTTTTCATGCGTTATTACCGCATCGACGGCCACTCCGTATTCTTCAGCGAAGTCATTTGAGTAATCTACTTTTGCCCCGACGTAAAGCTGTTCTATCTGATTTAAAACCGTCTTTATCTGGTTAAGGCCGTTTTGATACTGTTCGACGCTGCGGTAAAGCAGCCGGGCCTGTTCCTGGCTTAACTGGCCTTTGTTCATAAGTTTGGCGACGTCTCTGACCACTTTATCGGTCTCGGTGTAGATAAGCTCTTTTTGAAGGAACTGGTGTAGTTCTGGGAGCGGAACGTTCTCATAACCGGTATCTGCTTTCTCCGGAGTCACAATTATCTTCCGTACGCTGTGTTCGGACAGCTCTGAGTAGTTCAGTCCGATATCCACCGGGTCGGACTCTATTCTGTCGCTGTATTTTTCCATGCGCTCGGCATCCTCGGAGTCTATCGAGGACTTGTTTTTCATATCGACAATCCAGATCTCCTTTTTGCCTTCCCGGGTTATACGGGCAAAACAATCGGGTCTCGAGTACTCGCTTAAAGCTCCGACTCTCTCGAAGAAATCGAAGTATCCTTCATACTGGCGGAAAACATCCAGCACGTCTCTCTGGAACACATCCCAGTTTACCTTTTTCATCCTACTCTATTACCTCATAACCGTCGATCCGGCCGTCACCGTCGTTGTCAAGCCCTCTAACTATCAGGTAATGTTTTTCTACAAGCTCCGGTGCTATCTCCTCGAGGTCGTGGAACGCACGGGTCGCTGCCTCAGTTCCCTGGTTCCGCACTCCTGCTGCCATGAAAACCGTTTTCTCAGAGTTTTCCGGGTTCTCAGTCTTCGTGATAACGCCTATGTTCGGCTCGGTGTAGGTATTTTCCGGAGTGGAAATCTCACGGTAGGGAAACTCTTTTCCCGTGAACTTCGCCGGGAACTGTTCATTGAATTTTTTCGCAACTGTGTTGGTGAGTACGCCGCCCAGTATGAATATATTCTGCTCGTAGGAACCATCTCGTGATACCTCGGTATCCAGTGCCACTGAACGTGACTGGAACCGTCCGTAGTTTCCGAGCTTAGCGGTTATCTCCGCAGTTAGATGCCCGTCACGTGCGCGGACCTGATCAGGGCCGTGCTGGTCCGCCGATCCTGCGACAACAACACCTTCTATACGTCTTCCGTCCACTAACGTACCTAGGAAGTTCTGTACGTCCTCATCAATATCAGGCATAACTGCTTTCTTTCCGTCAGCTCCGGTATCATAGTAGTATAACTGGGCCGCTGGCGAGTAAATATCTGCTTTACCACCTGATTTTTCTGTCTGCCCGGTTTTCGAGATCAAACCGGATTTTTCCAGTTTCTTAAAATGGTAATGCGCTCTCTGCTTGCTTAAACCGTACTTTCTTGCGGCTTGAGCAGGATACATAGGTTTTTCTGCTAGTCCGGTTACTATCTGCTGTCTTATTTGATTGCTCAGTGCTTCAAGCTGTTCAGAGTTCAGTTCCTCGGCCTGAAGTTCATCTCCGTTATCTCTAAACGCACGCATAACTTACCAACTATACCTGGTCAAATAAATCTTTTACTGGTTGCGGTTTTTCGACGTCTTTTCCGCACCGAAAACTTATTTAGTCAAACCAGAGCCGAACCGGATTTCTTATAATACCAGCCCCTTAACCTATTACAGCAATGTGCGGAATTGTCGCAGTGAAAAAAGGAAGCCGAGCCACTGAAAAGGCGTTTGAAGGCCTCAAGAACCTCGAGTACAGAGGATATGACTCAGCAGGTATCGCCCGGCTGGACGATCAAATCCATGTTAAGAAAGGAACAGGCGAGGTAGAGGACGCTATCAAGGAGATTGGCTCAGGAGAATCGGCTATTGGACACACCCGATGGGCAACACACGGCGGCGTAACAGATGATAACGCTCACCCACACACCGACTGCGAAGGAAAGATAGCGGTCGCACACAACGGAATAATCAACAACCACGAACAGCTCAAAGAAGAACTAAAGGGAAGAGGACACACGTTCAGATCGGAAACAGATACAGAAGTAATACCGCACCTTATCGAAGAGTTCCTGGAGGAGAACACGCTTCAGGAAGCAGCTCACAAGACCATGGAGAAACTGGAAGGTTCTTTCGCAGTAACATGCCTGCTTGAATCCGGAGACATACTAGCGTTCAGAAAGGACTCTCCTCTCGTCATAGGAATGGGAGAAGACCAGAAGTTTATCGCATCCGACTTCACCGCGTTCCTGGAACACACCAAGAAAGCAATGTTTCTCGAAGACGGAGACGTCGCTATACTTAACGGAGATCTGAAGGTGTTTAACGAACGCAAGCAGGTTGACAGAGAGATCAAGGAGATCGACTGGAACGCCGGAGAGGCCACGAAAGCCGGTCACAGCCACTACATGCAAAAAGAGATACGGGAACAGAAAAGTACTATCAAACGCGCAGCTTTCCAGGACAAAAAAGACCTGGACAAAGCCGTAGACATGATCGAGGAAGCGGAAAACATCTACCTGACAGCCTGCGGGACCGCAAGCTATGCTGCCGAACTAGGAGCCAAGTACCTGCGTGATGCCGGTTACAAACCTATCGTCGAACAGGCCCACGAACTGGAGTACCGTGCCGATGAGATAACAGAAGACGATCTCGTTATCGCGGTAAGCCAGAGTGGGGAAACCGCAGACCTGCTTTCAGCGCTGGACAAGACAGAAGCAAGTCAGCTCGCGATCGTAAACGTTGTAGGCTCGACCTTGGCGCGCGAATCCGATCACAAGATATACGTAAACGCAGGTCCGGAAATCGGAGTCGCATCAACGAAAGCCTTTACCGCCCAGCTAACCGCCTTGAAGCTCATCAGCTACGTTGCGAAAGGCGAGACGGATGCCGGACGCAGCTCGCTGATCAAGACAGCCGAAAAAGTCGATGAGGTTCTGAAAACAAATGAATCCGAGATAAACGAGCTGGCAAAGTACCTGGCGGAAAAGGATGATGCTTACTTTATCGGACGGAATCTTGGCCGGGAGCTAGCGCTTGAATCCGCATTAAAATTAAAGGAGCTTTCCTACATCCACGCCGAAGGCTTTGCCGGCGGCGAGTTCAAGCACGGAACCCTCGCACTGATCGAAGACGGCGTACCGGTCTTTGCCTTCCTTGAACACGGCGGCGAGGAGATCAAATCGAATGCTATCGAGGCACGTAGCCGTGGCGCCGATCTTATCGGTGTAGGAACCGAGCCTGTAAACGGCTTCGAGCATTTCATCAAGGTTCCTGAGGATGAAAACCGGGAGATACTGGAAGTGATTCCGTTCCAGGAGCTTGCTTACCTGACCGCGCTGGAAAAACAGAACAACCCGGATAAGCCACGGAACCTGGCTAAAAGCGTTACAGTGAAATAAATAATATATTCAGGTAGGACACCTTAGTTTACATGAAGAAGACTTTAGTTCTAGCTACATTGGTTCTAGCCGTCACGGCCTTTGGAGCGGCACAGACAGCTGACTCAGTTGAAGACGCAAGGACGGTTTACAATAATCAGACAGATCAGGTACCGGACTTTCTCGCCAGCATAGTCGGCGGCGAACGGATCAACGTTGAGATCAACGAATCCGGAGATATAACAACCATTGGCGTAGTAATGGACGGTATTAAGGCCGAAAAGGTTCAGCTCGGAGGAGTTGAAAACGAGACTATCAACGGCTACGTGGAAAGACAGACCTTAGATGATATCGCCTCGTCCAACGATCCGTTACAGAGAACGGTTACCGCCATCAAGGAAGATGAGATAACCTACAGCGCTACTTCAACCAGCGGCAAGCTAAAACTCGGGGTAATCGACCTGCTGAAAGATCTTGTAGGCGCATTATTCTAGAAAGCGCACAAACCCTTCTTATTTTTCTTTATTTTCCCTCTTCTACCCAGAGAATTTAACCTTGCCTTCCCTAAACCGTGTTTATGTCTAAAGCCTCGGAAACCGATGAAGTTCTGGAGAAAACAGTCGAGTTCATTTTTGAAACCGAAAAAGACCTCTACAAATCCAAGTTCATCGCAAGACGGCTGAACGAAAAATACGGCACGGATATCAGCCCTAAAATGGTTGGAAAACGGTTCCAGAAAATTGAAGACTACCTGGGGATCGAAGACGACGAGATAAGAGATGCTTATACAACCGGAACCTCCTGGAAGCTCAAAACTTTGAGAGATGACTACGGAGAACAACTCAAGGATCTTCTAGAAGACTAACTGTCTAACACTTGACACCGGATATTTCTGTCTTCAAGTTCAGCGCGGAGACCTCTCAGATCAACCTCTGCATCCGGGAAAAACGGTTCGCCGTAATGGTAAGGAACTACAACAGAGGGTTTGATTCTAACCGCCATCTGGATCGCATCCTCAACATCCATGGTGTAAACCCCTTCCACCGGCAGGAACGCGACATCGATTACTCCTTCAAGCTGGGAGGCTTCCTTGATCAACCCGGTGTCTCCTGCGATGTAGACAGAGGTCTTGTTCATCACGAAACGGTACCCGAACCCGTCTCCCTGCTCGTGATGCCCGTTGTACATAGGTACGGCCTCGATCTCCACACCGAAGACATCAATAACCTCGCCCTCGGTTACATACTCTACATCCCGGCACGGAAGCTCCTTGCCTTCGAAGCTTTCCGGGACAACCAGACAGGTTGAATCCCCACAGACCTTTTCCAGGGCCTCGGGATCGAAATGACCTTCATGGTCATGTGTTACAAGTACAAGCTCGGCCTCCCGGTCAACATAACCGTTGAAAGGATCGACAACCAGAGAGAATCCTTCGTCTTCGACTTTCACCGTCGAATGCCCCTTCCATGAAAACTCTAGACCGTTGTAATTCAAGTATAGTTCCTCCTACTAGACTGATTTAACAGGTTACAATTAAATCCATTGGCAGAGATCCGAGCCGGATTCAGTTGGACACGTTTTAAAGGGTTTACGTTCAACCATAGTATTAGGAAGTTTCGCGGGGGTAGCCAAGTTCGGTCAAAGGCGTAGGATTTAGGCTCCTATCCTTAGCGGTTCGCAGGTTCAAATCCTGTCCCCCGCACAACTGCTTATACTCATAATCGGGCAACTTTTTGTCCGCTAAAGGGTCCGATTCGCGGTTTTTAAGGAGGTCACGATCAAGCACTTTGTGTCAGTTGCACGTGACCCGCACAAATGAAAGACCTACACCAATACAAACAACGACTCGAAACAGCTTCTAGAAAAATACAGAACTCCTCCACTATCTGCGAGGAGAACAAAAAACTAGCAGAACAGTTCAAAGACTGGAACGCATTACGCAGCACCAGTACCTCTAGACAGTACCGTTACCTTTCCTCACTCAAACAGATCCTTGAACACAACGACTTCCGACTCGACAACCTGAAGGAAGACGAGGAAAGCAAACGGAAGATCCACAAAGTTCTCGGACAGATAGAAAACTCGGAGTACTACAGCAAGGATTGCTCGGCGAAGACCAAGATGGAGTATAAGTCTGCAATCAAACGGCTTCTGGAGTTCCACGAACTATCATCCAAACCTGAGGAATCGCCTCTTCTACCGCAGGGTTTCAAAGCATACGTACCTGAGAAGGATAAGAAGCGTACAGATCCTAACGATCTTCCGACTCCAAGAACGATGTTAAAACACCTGTTGAGATGAGTGATTTCAAGAGAGACTTTAATCCCGAAACTTATGCAGACAAGGCTACGGTAGTTGTAAGGTACTTGGAGAAGCATGAAGGAAAGGAAAACTTTGACACCTATGATCTGAGCCAGGGCTTCAAGTTGTGTAAATGGAAAAGACCTGCAAACATGCCAGATATAGTCTCAAAGGCTGCAGAAAGTAAGGAATTATTCATGAAGGATGGAGAAAAAGATGGGAAGAAAAAGTGGATGCTTACCGAAACAGGAGAAGAATATGTGGAGAGTCTAAAATGATAGAGCAGGATGACATCGAAAAGTTGGTAGAAGCACAGAAAAAGCTGAAGAGCTCAGAAGTAGAGGAAGATTATATACCAGAAATACTTGGATCTCTTGTAGATTCGAATCCGACTATTAGTAGGATTTCTACTTCGACTGATATCCAGGTAACGCAGAAGTCCGAACAGGTAGAAATTGAGCTACAAGAATCTGTCCTAGAAACGGATGAAGGAAGAGAAGCAGTATCTGAATTATGCAAAAGTTCAGATGCTACAAAGAAGGCTATTACTAGCACATTAATACTGGCTGAGGGAGAAGGAGAAGTAACCCACGAAGAGATAAGAAAGTTTTCTGATTACAATGATAAGAGCGAAATTTCACGGGCCTGTAAAGAATTGAGAGACAAAAATATCTTAGGGAAAGACGATTCAGGAGAAGTAGATGTTGTTTGAGCGAAATTTCACGGGCCTGTAAAGAATTGAGAGACAAAAATATCTTAGGGAAAGACGATTCAGGAGAAGTAGATGTTGTTTTCCTCACTGACATCTGGATTGAAAATCTGATCAAACTACCTGAGCTTAAAAAGAAGCAAAAGGAAGTGCTTGATTACCTCTAAAGGATCATAAAACGTCTTGTCAGACATATTTACTAAACTCTTGCCTCCGAATAAACTACTAGTATGGATGCAGACGAGATTGATCCTTTCCTAGATGAGATAATTGAACAGAAGCTGAAGGAGAAGTCAGACGATGAAGTAGCAGAAATGCTGGCGAACAAGAACAACTTATCGAAAGGTGCAAAGAGAGTTTTGATGTACTTGAAGAACCTCGACGGCGAGGCAGAAATGGATGACTTGAGAATTGTGTTGAAGGCCGCACCGATAATGGATGAAGACAGGCTGGACAGTATACTAGAAGAGCTTGAAGAAGCAGATAAAGTAGAGAAAACAGGTAGCAAGGTAAAGCTGAAGTAGACAGACTCCATCACCTCGATGAGTTAATTTGGAAGTTAAGCTGTTCTGTGATCAACTGTCCGTGTAAGTTATAGCAGATTGGTCGGACCCGTTCCGGTCTTGGCGCAGGCACTGAGTCGATTTTTCGACCAGTTGAATGACTGCTTCAGAACAGTCGTTTTTCCGGTTAAGAAGTTAAAGAAGATTAAGAAGTTAACCGGGATGGGCGCTCGTCTATAGCCCTAGTTTGTTTATCTTCTCCTTGAGCTGGGATAGATGCGCGTCGGTGACTCCGTACTGTTCCGCCACTTCTGTCTGGTTCTTCGGACCGTCATTCTCCCGAATCTTGATCAGCTCCCAGATCATTTTCTGCTCTTTCTCTTCCAGTTCCCTGAAGTCTTCATTTTCCATGAGCTTTCCCCATGTTGAGGCTATGGAGTCTACTTTTTCGTCTACTGTAGTTACTTTCTCTCCTACTTCTTCCGTGCTCTGATCGTTCATCTTGTACATGAACCAGGCCAAGTCACGTATTTCCGGATCGTCAAAAAGTTCCGATAAGTCCTTCTCAAAGATATCGCCAGGTTTCATTTCTATTTCACTTCCATTTTACAGCCGCAGTTATCACAGGCATACCGATCTTCCTCAACATGGAATAGCTCCTGAGAACACTCGAGGCACTTGTACTTCAGGAAAGGTTCTTCAGAAGCGAAGTTGCTTTCAGAAAGTCCGATCTCTACTAGGTGTCTGACGACACTGGCTTTCGTCCACTTCATGCCGTCACTGATTTCTTCAATCTCTTCCAGTGTTGAGCGTCGGAACCGGACATGTAGTTGTACCAGTCTGTCCTCTGAGGTCCGGTCTTTTAAGTATCCTTGTTGTTTGAGGAGTCTTCCATTGGTTACCGGTCCTCCGCCAGTTCTTCGGCGACTTCTTTGTAGTGCTGGATTTTGGCTTGGATTGCGTTTTCAAGTGAATCGAATTCAGATAATCTTGGCGGTTCGTTCATTTTTGCGTTCACAGGTGAACGAGGTAGGGCTAGGAGTATGTGGACGTCGTTAAGACAGAAAACGCAATCTGTGTCAGACTCCCTGAAGCCGTAGAGAAATGGCTTTTCAAGAACTGGAGGCTGAATTCGAATATTGTTTTTCGTAGATGTCGGATTGATCGAATTCCTCTTGGATATGCTTTGTTATCTCTTCAGTTAGAGATTGATCTGAGTTACTTCTTGAGTCTAGAACTTGTTTTCCTAGGTATCCTATCAGTTTTCTCTCAGAATCCCGTGATTTGTCCTCCGCCGTTTGCTGTATTTGATCAACGAATATTGTTTTCTAGCCAGAGGCATGAGTTTCCTGTTCAACACAAGATTATTTTGGTAGAAAGTATTCGACTCTTTCTCACCAAGTTCTACTTGAACTTTTCCGTTAGAACCGTTCCTCCACTTTACTAGACACTTCTTCTTTCATCTGGCTTATTACAGGATCCTCCTGATTCGCTGTGTATCCTATGTAGAGATCCTACACCTGTTGGAGGATCTGCTAGGAATCTACATTGATGAATCGGATACAACAGAGGGCAGAGTCATTGATTTCGTTTACTGTTCTACTGCCAAAAATAATCCTGATGTACCTTTCGAAGATACGGTAAGAGATTACGAGTGGGGCGATTACCAGGCTGTTGAGGAATTAGATTTGCGAAATCCCTATGTTGAAGATATAATTGATGAATACAGATCTGAAGGTGAATCTGAACTGGTAAATTTTATTGATTCAAAAACTCAATCGTCTTCCTTATGAGCGCATTTTCTTTACCTTCATAAGCATGACCGGTTTCCATCAGCTTTTCGATTTCTGCCTCAGAAATACCACTAACTATGCTCTCAGAGTTCGCAACCGGAACAACCTCATCCTCTACACCGTGAATAATCTTGACTGGGACTTCTTGTTTTATATATTCTGAATCAATCTTAATATCGGTAACATCGTCAATCCCTCCTAGTCTTTTTTCCCTTAATTCCTCAATATTTGACTTTTCCTGAAAGCCTATTGCCGGAGCCCACAAAGTTATCTTATCTGCCCGGTCAATTTTTCCTGCCAATATCATTCCTGCACTAAAGCTTTTCGCAACCAGATAAGTTCTCTCAGTATCAAGGCTCTCTAGATATTCTAGGGCCTCGTTAATCTCCTTAATTATTGAATCCATAGTTTTTTCTTGGAGTTCTGGTAAATTCTCCCAGCTCTCATATCTCATGACCATAAAATTCTCTTCCTTGGCCTTTTCTGCGAACTGATCGAAAATACCTCCGAAAGGCCCCGAGCTTATACCAGGTAGCAAGAGTATCGCCCCTTCCGCTTCTCCGCGTGGTAAATCAAACCGGGCTTTTACATCATTGCTGCCGAGTTCAATCTTCTCGATCTGTTCCGACTTCGACATATTACAATATTTCGGTAGCAACGGATTAAAATTTTGACCCTAGTAATGTTCAACAGGATGAACTCCTCTGGGGTCTTTATCTGGAATGATTCCTATCCAGCAGGTACAGTAATGTGGCTATTCTTGAAAATAGCTACGATGGTTCACCGGAGGTATTAGGTCAGGTAGAAGAACCCAGCCAGGTTGATTATCAAGAACCTGATGATTGGCTCGAAGATTCATTCGTTGGCGATGAATTTGTAGAAACTATGTCGATAGCGATTTCTTTTTTGTACGGAGAGGAAAAGAAAACTGAGTCTTCAGAACTTCCTGACGTAATAAAACCACAGTTCCTTTAATCAAGATTTAAAGACAGTCAGGAGATAGAAGATAACTTCGAATGGTGAAAAAATTACCGGACCCATATCTCCTGGATCTAGTTATTGATCTTAGGTATTGACAACGTACACAAAGTTTAAAATTGAGAAATTAACACTGCAGGCAGGCTCAACTTAAATTTTCTAACCTAGAGAAGTAATTAGGCATTTAAAAGTTAATTAGAAACCTTAGACAGACTTAAAGCCTTGACAAAAACTACAAAATGACGCATAAGTCTTGTGGCGTGTCCCCCGTAACTTAATTTTCTCAAAGTCGATTTCTGAGGATACT
This sequence comes from Candidatus Nanohalococcus occultus, assembly GCF_029207735.1. Lineage (NCBI taxonomy): Archaea > Nanobdellati > Candidatus Nanohalarchaeota > Candidatus Nanohalococcus > Candidatus Nanohalococcus occultus. The sequence goes on along the minus strand of NZ_CP104395.1, from coordinate 452,094 downwards.
TGTTTTCGGGATTTAATTGATAAACCGATCTACTTGATAGGTCCGTGAGAAATATATCTGCCGGGGCGTCGTGTTTTAACTTTACAGCTCTGTTTGATTTTTCTAAACGTTTGATCATGCAATCAGAATCAGTTATTTTCGGTAGTTGGGACAACCACGGCAACAAGATGAATCTCAGGTTGTCAGCGCAGAACAGTCAGAAGGTCGATGAGGACGTACAGCTCGTATTCAAACACGGGAACAAGCAGATAAAAAGCGTAGAACAGCCTTCAGACCTCAAATACATTATAAAATACACTTTGCTTAGAGATATCGACGGTTTCACAGTCGAGAAAGCCACTGAAGCCATCGAGCTGTTCAATAAACATTACTCCGATGATATTGATCCAGAAGCAGCTTTGAAAGGCTGGAAAGTCAAGGGCAAAATACTCGATCAGGAATAAACCGGTTCCCGGGTCGAAAAGCTGAATAGTCTAACTTTATAGACCGTTAGCTATGTGTCTGACGTCAGGTCCGTTGACAAGTTTCAGGAGATGGGAGCGAAAAGCCAAAGAGGAAAACTCGGAAGAGGTTACCGAATAGTTATGGAGATAGAGACTGAGGTCCGTTACAGGGTAGATAAAGTTGAGGAAAAAGAGAATCTCTTGGAACAGTACGAGAAAAAAGCGTCTTTAAGACAGAAAGACAGTTACTACAGCCCGCCGGGCAAGGATTTTTCAGAGGACATGGTTCATTATCTGCGAGTTAGAGAGTCCGCGGAAAACTCTTTCGATCTACATATTGCGCGCAGCTCGGAGCAGACCGAAGAGTACGAGACAGGGATCGAAGACCCCGAGGAACTACATCTGATACTGGAGAAACTCGGTTTCGAAAAGTACGTCGAGGTCGTCAAACACCGCGAAGTGTACGATGTCGATGGTTTCAAGGTCACGCTGGACCGGATTGAAGGTCTTGGCTATTTTATAGAGATCGAGACCACGGAGGAAGATCCTGACGTGGATAAAATCGCCGGGATCGCAGAGATTCTCGGGTTAAATGAAGAATCTAAGGTTGTCGGGAAAGGTTATCCCGACATGGTTATAGAGCGATAGGGTAGCCGAGGAGAGGTTTTACTCTTCGAGAATCTGTTCTACTGTCCGGACCTGCATCATGTTGGTTGTGCCTGCGACCGATGTAGGGATTCCAGCTGTCATCACCAGCTTGTCATCGACATCTACCTTGCCGAGGGTTTCCAGTCTCTGAGCTGAATCCTCTAACATGGAATCTACGGTTTCCTTGAACTCCTGGTAGTAAGGATCAACTCCCCAGATCAGGTTTAACTGGCGTTCAACTACTTCACTGTCAGTGAATGCGATGATGTCTGTTTCCGGCCGGTGTTTTGCGATGTTGCGCGCAGTACTTCCTGAAGAAGTATGTGCCACAACGTAGCTTGCGTCTCCATCGTTTGCGGCCTGCCAAACCCCTTTACAGATTATTTCATTCGTGTTTTCCGCAGGTGTCTTGACGGTGTGATGTACTTGCTGTTCGATTTCGGATTCGACTTCCTGGACAACATCGGACATGAAACGGACGGTTTTAACCGGGTAGTCTCCGATCGCGGTCTCTCCGGAAAGCATCACAGCATCAGTGCCATCCAGCACCGCGTTTGCTACATCGGAGATTTCTGCCCTGGTAGCTGTTGAGTTCTCCGTCATAGATTCCAGCATCTGTGTGGCAGTGATAACCGGTTTTCCTGCCTGATTGGATTTCCTGATCATTTCTTTCTGTAGTGCTGGGAGCTGGGCTGCCGGCACCTCGACACCTAGGTCTCCACGGGCGACCATGATGCCATCGGAGGCTTCAAGGATTTCATCGAAGTTCTCGACTGCTTTTCCGTGTTCGATCTTCGAGATAATATCCATCTGCGAACCGTGTTCATCTAGGATTTGTCTTACATTCTCGACGTCTTCAGCGGATTTAACAAAGCTGAGTGATACGAAATCGTATCCGAGTTCCGCTGCGAACTCGATGTCTTTAACGTCTTTTTCAGTCGGAGCTGTCAGACCGATATCTTTACCTGGGACGTTGACTGCCTTCCTTGTTGAGACCTCTCCGCCGTAAAGAACCTCGCATTCAGCTACGTTTCCATCTACTTCAAGGACTTCAAGTTCGATCTTTCCGTCGTCGATTCTTACTTCATCACCTGAGTCGAGGTTCTCCATCAGGTCCTTGTAGGAAACCGATAGCCTCTCCGAGTTGCCTTCGATATCTTCCGTTGTAAGCTCTACGGTGTGTTCTTCCTCTAGGACAGTTCCTTCCTTTACCTCGCCCAGTCTGATCTCCGGTCCCTTGGTATCTATCATTACCGCAGTCTTTTCCGAGACATCCCGGATGCGCTCATAGATCTCTTTGTGCTGTTCGTGGTCGACGTGGGAGAAGTTCTGCCGGAAAACGTTGACACCTGCTTCGACTAGGTCGGCGATTTTCTGCTTTGAATCGGTTGCCGGACCGATGGTCGATACAATCTTGGTATTTTTCATGACATTGATGAGGGCAGCTACGTTTAAAACAGGAACCTCACACCCTGGCCTATTAAACGAGTTAATAAGCGTATCGATGGAGGGAACCACGACGATCCGAGAAGAGTACACTTTAAAACGTGTAATCGGCCTAGAATTGTTATGTCGGAGACAGATGATCTAGTTGCCGCAGGTTTTTTCGTGGGATGTGGCGGACTGGATCTTGGTATTGAGAAAGCAGGTTTTGAAGTAGTTATAGCAAATGATTACTGGGAGCCGGCCTCAGAGACCTACCAGCATAACTTCGAAGACTCTGAGTTCATAGAAGGCGATATCCGGGATATAGGTCGTAAAGAGCTGGAAGACGCCCTAGAGAAGGCAGGTTACAGTAAAGACGATATTGACGTGGTTGTCGGAGGACCACCTTGCCAAGGATTCAGCAGGCTGAACAACGAAAACATCGAACTGGATGAAATGGAAAAAGATGATAGAAACACGCTTTTCCAAGAATTTTTGAGAGTCGTAGATATTCTCCGGCCGGACATGGTTCTGATGGAGAACGTAAGAGACCTGATTAACCGGCAGACAAGCGAAGGCGAGTACATCAAAGATCTGATAGTTGAAGAGTTCAACAAACACGATTACAAATGCGAGTACAAAGTCTTGGAGGCACAGAACTACGGAGTGCCTCAGAAAAGAAAACGGATATTTTTCATCGGGACCGATAAAGATGTGAAAATCAAGTTCCCTAAGCCCTCTCATCCAAATGAAGCCGACTGGGAAACCGCAGGAGCGGCTTTGGAAAACATCACCGACGATCTCCCGAACATGCGATATGCCAATACCCAGGAAAAGACATTGGAGAAAATTAGACACGTTCCGCCGGGAGGATACTACGATGACCTTCCAGACAGGTTGAAGACGAAAAAATACAAATGTGACTGTGAGGATAAGGAAAACTGCCCTCACGAAAAACAGATCGTTAAGAGGTACGGTACCTACTTGAGAAGACTTCATCCCGACGAGCCATCCCTAACCGTAAGCAATAATCCATTTATCCATCCTGAGGAGGATCGTTACATCACTCCGAGGGAGAAAGCACGGCTACAGACGTTCCCAGACAGCTTCGAGTTTACCGGCAACAAGGGAGAGGTCAACCAACAGCTAGGTAACGCGGTGCCGGTAGAACTAGGCAGAAAACTAGGGGAGAAGCTCAAGAGCTACTTTCCAGGAATCAGAGATAAAGATAAGATATCTGTCGGAACCGTCGAACAGAAAAATCTGGCAGATATCCACCAAGATTAAAGATAGATGTTAAAGAACCTCTCTGAGAGTTTCAGGAGGTTCGTCTTCCGAACCTACCAGTCTTTGTTTTTGAGATAGCGTCCCTCGAAAACGTTGATGGAGGGGTTCTGTATGCCTTGGAACTTGTTCTTCCAGTTGTAAGCCATCTCCAAAACAGTGTCTGACCGTTCCGCGGAATTTGCTGTAATCTCCACCTTGGTATTTTCCTTATCGAACTCTAGACCGATATCAGCGGAAATCAAGTCCTCTAGAACTTCGGAAGGTGTTTTAACAGAAACATCTGCGCTGTTTTTATCCACGCTATAAATTTCATAGGATTTATCCTGTAAAAACTGTGTTATATCCTCCACGTCCCGGGAAAACTGCTGTTCGATCTTTCCCTGTGTGTGATAGCCACAGAGCAACAGGAATACAAACTTTTTGACGTTCTCAGAGTTCTGTTCTTTGGAAGCAAGATGCTCTAGGTATTTTAGTTTCTCTTCTCTGTCCTTCTGAACTATTTCCTGTATTATCTCTGCTGCGAGCTTCTGATTGTCCGAAGAGCTTTCATCCTCCAGTACCTCTCTTGCTTTCTTAGCTGTCGGACCTCTAGAAGCATTTATGACGTCTTTAAGGTGTTTTGCGCGCTTGTACCGGGCTGTCTTGTACTTCCATTCAGGCATATCTTCCGGGTAGTCCGGGTACTTTTTCAGCTCCTTTTCGACCTTCTCAGGGAAACCTATTTTCTCACGGAAACCGCTCCAGCTTTCCGCATTTTCAACCAGATCGAACTCCGTCAGAACATCCTGACCCGGATTAGCCAATGTACCTGTCTTTCTGACAAACTTAGCCTCTATATAGGTTTTTCCGTCATCTTTTGCTATGAAATCTCCTAGAGAGTCATACGAGTTCCCGGCATGCTCTAACTCCAAAGACTCTGAGAAATCCTGAGAGATCCTCTGAGCAAGAGACTCAGCAAGTTCTCTTCTGCCCTCTTCCTCGAGGTCTTCGGTTACATTGTTGCCGTTGACTAGTTTCGCTGTTATTCGTTCAGTTGCTTCGACCCATCCGCGCTCATGTTTTCCCATAAAATACTCTACAACCGTACATAGGTTAATAATTTTTCTCACATCTGGCTGGAAAAACCCAGGTTAGAACACAGGAAGCCGAAGAAAATAAGACCTTGGAGTGAGAAGTTCAGTTTATGAGTTCTATTTCAGGGCCTTTCCCGTTTTTCATGAACGATGAATGGGAGAGATCCATCGTGCTGAGGTTCGGAAGCTACAACCGTAGTAGAAAATCAGGTCTACATTTCAAGATACCGTTCATCGAGAAACCGGTCACTGTGCCGGTATACGAAGACTCTGTGGACGTGATGAAACAGGAGGCGATCACTAGAGACAACGTACCCGTGGAAGTTGACGGAGTGGTTTTCTTCGAGGTTAAAGACACTACTGAAGACGTCAAGGACGCTATTGTCAACGTCGGAGATTACAGCAAGCAGACTTTGAACTACGCAACAAGTATACTCAGGGACTTGGTTGGTAAAAAGCAGTTAGATGATCTGCTACAGAGACGTGATGAGATCGGAGATGAAATCCAGAAAAAATTGGACGAGAAAACCGATTCCTTCGGTGTAAACGTCTTGGATGTCGAGATCCAGAACATCAACCTTCCGGAGAAAATGGAGCGGGCTATGGCAGCGGAAGCCGAAGCTGAACGTGACCGAAGAGCTCGGCGTACAAACGCCCAGGGAGAACTGGAGGCCGCTGTAAAGCTACGTCAAGCCTCCGAGATCATCGGAGAGAAAGGCTACCGTATGAGAACCTTACAGACACTGGACAGCGTGGCCGCAGAGAACTCGACGATTGTGACCTTCCCAACCGAATTGATCGGAGGTATGGCATCTGGAGAAGATGAAGCCGGACTCCAGCAGATACTTGACAAAGTATCGGACATAGATCTCTCGAAGTTCGATATAGGGAACTTAGAGGACATGAACACCAGGGATATCGAAGACAGTCTAGACGAAATCTAGAACTGTCGAAACATGGAAGTCTAATCAGCTTTCAGAATCATTGCTGTGCCGGTTGCTATCAGGTTTAGTCCGAAGAACAGTCCCAGGACCCATGTGGCCGTAGAAGGCCATCCCGCATAGATCAGCGAGGCAAGAACCAGCGATAGGAAACCGCTCAGAATCAACTCTGTTTTCCCTTCTTCAGATCTCAGACCCCAGGCTATCTGTAAAGCGCCGGTTAAAGCAAGCTGTGCGAAAAGAACTATTGTCAGCGTTGTAAGACCGAACGTAGGATTTACAATGAAAGAAATTCCTGCTAATGCGTAGAGAAAACCTAAAGATAACTGTACTATAGATGTTTTCAGCTCTCCGTTGCCTAGAACCTGTGCTATATGCACTATTGAACCGGCAAAGAGTATAGCTCCGAAGAGAAGTGATAAGGAAATACCTGCGGCCAGAGGAGAGAACACGGCAAGTACTCCAAGCGCCAGTATAAACAGACCTGAAACTTTCATATCTATTCTGTCCGCTATTTCACCCAGCATATACTGGGCTTGGTTTCTAAACCAATTATAAACTATTATAGCGTGTCGTATAGTTAGTTGGCTATTCAAACAGACTGGAACGTAGTTTAGCCGATCAGGTAATCTGGTTTTTTATTCCTCCAGCATTCTTCTATCTTTTATGGGCGATTTAAGCCTGACTCAAGCTGTGGCAATGGGAGTCGGAGGAATCGTAGGCGGAGGCATATTCGCCGTTTTAGGAGTAGCCGCCAGACTCTCAGGTAACGCAGCTTTTCTAACCTACTTACTCGCAGGCACAGTGGCTTTACTGTCCGGACATTCCTACTATCGGATGACAGCCGCCACTCATGAAGAAGGAGGTTCGTTTACATTCCTGGAACATTATCTTTCGAATAAGAATATCGCAGGAGTTGTAGGATGGGTTCTACTAGTCGGCTACATTGGCACAATGGCTATGTATGCCTATGCTTTCGGCTCGTTTGCCGCAGGGCTTTTTGGTTTTACAGCAGAGTCTACAGTCCGAAAGCTACTTTCCTCGAGCATAATAGCGGTTTTCATCGGAGTTAACATGCTTGGCGCCGATGAAACAGGTACTTCAGAAGATTTACTTGTATATATCAAAGTTTTGATACTTTCAGTCTTCGGAGCCGCCGGCATATGGGCTATTCTGACCAGATCCGGCCTCACTTTATTCGAACAAGGTGTCTTCAACCACGGTGTTTTACCGCCCATAATGGCCATAGGAGCGATATTTGTATCTTTTGAAGGCTTCCAACTACTCACCTACGAGTACAGAGACATGGAAAACGGACTGGAAACACTGAAGAAAGCGATCTTAATCTCCATAATACTCTCAACAGCGCTATATGTTCTTATAGCAGCGTTGACCACTAGCTTAGCAACGCCAACTCAAATAATAACACATAAGGAAACTATACTCGCGTTTGTAGCGTCAAAAGTATTTGCGAGCAGTTTCGCTAGCTCCGTTATGGCCGCGTTAATATACTTGGCTGCTCTTTTCTCTACAGCTTCTGCTATAAACGCAACTTTATTCGGTACTGCGCGTTTCAGCCATAAAATGGCTTCTGACAACGAACTACCGAATGTTTTTTCCTTCAGGAACAAGAAAGGCGTTCCATCATACAGCCTGTTGATAATAGGCAGTCTCACGGTCTTATTCAGTTTTTTGGGAAGTCTTGAGGAGATAACAACGTTTGCTTCGGTGACCTTCATCGTTGTGTTCTCTGCTGTCAACTACATTGCGTTAAAGGAAGCGGAGAATCAAAGAAACAAGTTAGTAGCTAGTCTTGGAATAATCGGAACGGTTGGAAGTTTCTTACTGCTGGTTAACCATCTTTACGTGGATAAACCACAGGTTCTTGTTTTCATAGCGGTTCTGTTCTCGGCTCTGGGTATTTTAGAAACTCTTTACTTCGAAAGGGAAGGAATTGAGAAGGATTTAGAAGAGCTTGAAGATGGTATAGGGCTAGGCTAGGAGGGAAAAGTCTACCGGTTCTAACTTAATAACTCCGTTAGTCTAAAAACACGTTATGGCAACTAATAGTACAGTTCCGGCGATTCCTTCGTCACCAGAGGCTGCGATGTCGATGTATGGACCTTTCCTTGTCGACGTCATGGCGTTTCTTACAACGCTCGTAGCGGTTTACCTGGTAGGGAACTTCCTCGTTATGAACCTGGTAAGTGGCTGGGTGAAAAAACGAGGACTGGACGAGACTATTCACGATGTAGCTGACAGCGTCGCACACATACTTGTAGTATTCGCGGCCTTCGCTATTGCTTTAACCGTTGCCGGTTTCCCAAGTTTCCTTACAGCATTCGCAACGCTGGGAGGAGCATTGGCACTGGCTATCGGTTTCGCATCACAGGAGCTGATCTCTAACTTCGTATCCGGACTCTTCATCCTGAAAGACAAGCCTTTCAAGAAAGGAGACTGGATCGAGTGGTCGAACGGATCGGGAACGGTCGATGAGATCGACTTGAGAGTTACCCGGATCAAAACGTTTGACAACGAGCTTATCACAGTTTCTAACAGCGAGCTGGCGAACAACGCGGTGAAAAACCCTGTCGCACACGATACGCTTCGTCTCAAGTTCGTCTTCGGTATCGGATACGAGGACGACATCGAGGAAGCTACCTCTATCATCATGGAGGAGGCTCGCAAGCACGATCAGATCCTTGAAGAACCCGGGCCTTCCGTTCGTTTAACGGAGCTAGGTGATTCAAGCGTAGGGCTTCAGTCCCGTATCTGGATCAAAGATCCTGCTAGAAGCGATTTCGTGAAGACTCGTTCTACCTTCGTTCAGAACGTAAAAGAGCGTTTCGACGAAGAAGGAATCGATATTCCGTATCCAAACCGGACTCTTTCCGGCAAACTGGAAGTCGAGGAGTTTTAAAGCTCCTCGTTTCCAGCCAAGCTTTCTTTCCCTTTTTTACGTTCCGAAATCTCTAATTCAGCTACTTCTTTTATAGTACTTTTAAGCTGTTTTAGACCTTTTCTATCCTGAAGCGCAATTTTCCTGTTTACCGCTCCCTCTATTAAAGATACAAGTATCTGAGCTTTCTTTTCTGGGTCGTTAGCTCCAAGTCTACGCGTTATATCGGAGACCAACTCCATGGATAGTTCATCTATCTCCCGGAATTTATCTGCTAGATCAGGATTGTAAGGCAGCTGTGCGCGGATTTCAAGCAGAGCCGTCCTGAACTCCCAGTCCTCCTCATTTTCAATACCCAGTACCATGTCAAGTAACTGGTCGAGAGCTTCTTCGGCCGGCAGATCGGAAAGTTCAGAGTACCGTGCCTCAAGGTGGTTTTTCATGCTATCGAGGAACGCCAGGATCAGGTCCTGTTTGTCATCATAATGATAGTATATCAGCGACTTTCCTTTCTCGGACTCATCGGCTATCTTCTGTATCGAGAGATCAGCATAGCCGTGTTTTGAAAGCGCCTTGTACGTCGCTTCCATTATATCGTCCTTAGAGTCAAGACCCATAACTGACTGAACGTTCGTTCAGCTTATAAGTATTGGGTCACCGAACAGTAGATGTATGAAGTCACCACTGGATATTCTCGCAAGATCTCAGCTAGATTATACAGATGAACTAATCATAGGCTGTGTTTTGCTGACGGCTGTGCTTGCGACAGGAATACCCAGCATCCAGCTCCAGACAGACTTCCAGTCAAGCCTTCCTGATTCTATAGATCCTATACAGACACAGGATACTATTCAAGCAAACTTCGGGAACTCAGATTCTATAATAGTGCTTTTCCAGACGACGGATAACGCCAAGGAAGAATCCTACGTGACTGATGTACGTGATCCACGTATGATACGTACGTTGAACTTTCTGACCTCAGAGCTTCAGAGCGAACCCGAGATTTCCTCAGTTAACTCGATGGCTTCACTGTTCGAAGACAATCCGGAATCCAAAGAAGAGGTTAAAGCTACTCTCTCGAGGACAGATGCCGGTTTTGCCAACAGAGATTACACTGCGACAACTATGTTCGTACAGCTCCGTGGAGATATGAACGAGGAGAACATCAGAGAAGCTACACAGATAATTAACCAGAATATTGATGAATCACCCCGGTATCCGGGCGTAGAGATCCAGCCAACCGGCACTCCGGTAATGCGTAACTCTCTTTCCGACGTACTGATAAACGACACCGTAACCATAATCGCAATTGCCTCAGCACTTATACTCGGACTTTTGATTCTTACAAGAGGCTTTGCGTACGGTCCAGCGACTTTCGCACCGCTTTTCATGGGTCTGATCTGGACTCTTGGCGCAATGGGTCTTTTGAACATACCTTTGACCATTGCGACGATCGCACTCGGCTCAATGCTTCTTGGCCTCGGAGTTGAGTACGGCTCATTCATCGCAGAACGAATAGTCGAGGAGACAGAGAAAAACGGCATAGAAGACGGCATAATGAAGGCTGTGCCTAACACAGGGAAGGCGGTTCTAGGATCTTCAACTACCGACCTGGTTGGTTTCCTGGCCTTACTGTTGGCTTCAATCTCCTTCATGCGAGACCTAGGGATAACACTGGCACTGGGAGAAGGGCTGACGCTGATCGCCGCACTTGTTCTGACACCGGCGCTTATCGTAAAATACGAAAGATGGGAGCTAAAACGAGGAGAAAACAAATGAACGGCAAACTAGAGAACGGAATCAGGAAATACGCAGAAACACTGTCAAACAGACCAGGAACCGTGCTTTTAGTCGCCATGATAATCACAGGCATTATAGCTGCCGGAGCCTCAAGAGTGCAGACCGAACAGCAAGGTCAGGAAGATCTTCTACCGGATTCAATGCCTTCCATCGCCGCATTCGAAGTCATAAACGCAGAGTTTTCCGGAACCGCAGGAGGTACCTCTTATACCATACTTGTTGAAGCAGATCCAAGCCACCCTAACTCCACCGAGGTACGGGATTTGAGAGATCCTAAGGCATTGAGGTACATGGAGACGGTTTCAAACGACTTGCGGTCGATGGATAAGGTATCAACAGTCTCAAGTCCCTCAAGTCTTTTCGCAGACATACCATCCAGCCAGAGAGGAGTGGAAGACACACTGGAAACGCTTGGGGAAAGCCGTTGGAGCGGTCAGATATCCACAGACTATCAGTACGCTCAGATACAGGTCTCGACCGTTGGATTGAACACCGATGAACAGATGGAGATGGCACAGGTAATCAGACAGGCTGTCGAGACAAAGGAACGACCTGCCGGACTTGAAATGAGTTATACTGGCTCTCCATACATTGACGAAGCCTTCCAGGCTCAGACACAGCAGACAATGAGTTTAACCGGTATTGTAGCACTTTTAGGTGTAACTCTGACCGTAATTATTCTGTTCCGCTCGATTTTCTACGGCCTCAACTCTTTGCTGACTCTGATATTCGGAGTTGTAGCAGGTTTCGGGCTTTTCGGATGGCTAGGGCTTAACATGAGTCCGGCTACATCCGGAGCGCTGACCATGGGCATAGGAGTTGCCATAGACTTCGGAATACAGCCAATATCACGTTACATAGAGGAAAGAGAAAACCTGGATATAAAGAAATCGGTCTCAGAGACCATACAGGGCGTTATAACACCTATGACGATCGGATTGATCGCGGCAAACATAGGGTTTATGTCTCTCAGCGTTGGAAGAGTTACATTCCTCTCAGATCTCGGCGTGCTACTAACACTTACAACTACTCTTGCTTACGTCTCAGCTTTCACCGTTATACCGTCCTCCCTGGTGCTTTACGATCGGTACTTTACGGGAGATAACGGCCGCGGGCTGAAGATCCCAGAAATTAATATTAAAGGTGACAATCAACAATGAACAACAAACAACTATTCTTATTAGGAATCACAGCCATACTGCTGGCAAGTCCAGCAATGGCCCAAACACAACAAACCAGTAGCAGAGCTACTGTAAATCTGGACACGGTTCTTCTTAACACCGATCCAGTGCCTGTTCAATCAGGTGAAGACGCACAGATAACCTTCAAAGTAGTTCACCGCGGAAGCGTTGAAGCTCAAGACGTTCAGGTAACAGTTCAGGACAGTTTTCCTTTCGAGCTTGAACCTGACGAGCAACGTACCTACGATCTCGGAACGGTGACCCCGGGCGAGGAGTACTACATCACAACCAATGTACTGGTTGCTGACAACGCTCCTGACGGAGAGAGCAACCTTCAGGCCGAGATTCAGACCCAGTCAGATGTATCGATTACACGGAACGTCCCTGTAAACGTTCAGAGCAGTGACGTCGATCTAAGTCTCGCAAATCTACAGACCTCTCCGGCAACACTTATGCCTGATACCGAGGACAATCAGATGACCGTGGAGTTAGTAAATCAGGGAGAGAAGACAGCGGAAAACGTTGTACTCAACCTTGATTTCCCGGACGTATTCGAGGAACGAAGCAGTTTCTCCTCCAGACAGTCTCTTGGAAATCTTCCTGCGGGAGAGACAAAGTCTGCGACGTTCAACTTCGATATCAGTGAGAACGCAACCAGCGGCGAGATAGAGGTCCCTGGCGCAGTCAGTTACTCGACAGGTGATGATGCCGGTACGATCGAAAAAGAGGTGAGTTTCAGCACCTACCTCGAGGGCAAGCCACAGTACGAAGTGGTAAGTATGAGTTCGGATCTGACGGTAGCCGGTTCAGGTACGATAACTGCCGAGATAGAAAACACCGGTTCCGTAGAATCAAGCTCAACACGGATCAGACTTCTGGACAACAGCGATCTACCGTTCAGCTTTGATTCTTCAAGCGAGTACATCGGAACGCTTGAACCCGGACAGACCGGCACAGCCGTCTTCCAGGTTGATGCCGAAAGCGGAGCGACCGCGAAAGACTACCTGCTTGACTTCGAACTCCGTGGAACCCACGGAACAGAGGTCTTCGTCGAAGACACAACGCTCCAGGTCGATGTTTCAGCTTCAAGCTCATCGTCCTCCGGAATCCCTCTACAGTATGCGGGACTCGGAGTTCTGATCGTTCTTGGAGGCGCAGCATTCCTGTTCAGAGAAAGGCTAGGGCTGTAAAATAGACCGGTGAGAACCCGGTCCCTCTCCAAATTATTTTTCTATATCATATATGTTGATCCGGTTGTGAACTATCGGAGTCTTTCTTATATATCGCCGGCGGGAAAACACTGGTGGGGGGAAACCAGTATGATAGATTCATCGGAGCTAAAACAGCTATCGGAGTATGTCAGCCAGTCTACACTGTTTCCGTGGAGAGAAACCTACGTCAGACCGGTATACGAGTCAAACTAGACAGACCGGTTATTAAATCTCGAACATAGATACTTGACGTGCGGAAGAAAGTAGCATTAGAAAACCGTGAGATCGAGATAGTAGGCACATCCCACGTAGCGGAAGGAAGCATACAAGAAGTAGAGAAAGCAATAGCAGAAGTACAGCCAGACTTCGTCGGCGTCGAACTAGACCAAGACAGATACAACGCACTGAAAGGCGATTCAGGCTGGAAAGACCTCGATGTAGCCGACGCTGTAAAAAACGGGAAAGGATTTCTATTACTCTTCCGACTGATTCTATCGATCTTCCAGCGGAAAGCAGGGAACTCAATGCCCGGAAAAGAGATGCTGAAAGCAGCAGAGCTAGCAGAAGACAGAGACATAGACTTAGAGCTTATAGACCAAGATATAAACACTACTTTCCAGCGAGCAAGAGACAAGCTAACTGTAAAGGAAAAATTAAAGCTCGCCGCATCCCTGGTGATCGGATCGGAAAGCATTGAAGGTCAAGACCTGCTTCAAGACGATATAATCAACAAGCTGGTAGAAGAACTCGGCGAAGAGTATCCCTCCCTCGCAGAAACCTTCCTTTACGAGAGAAACAGCTACATGGCAAACAAGATACTTGAAAAAGACTTTAACAAAGCTGTTGTAGTTGTCGGAGCCGCACACGTAGAGGGCCTGATGGATGAGCTGAAAGCAGAGGTTCGAACCACTTACACCGATCCCGAAAACTTCCCGTGGTTCAAAATTGCCACCTATGCCATACCTGCCTTCATTCTCGCCGGACTAGGTTACAGCTTCTGGAAGATCGGTATGGGCGCCGGTGCGAAAGCAACCGGTGTCTGGATAGGTCTTAATGGAACGCTTGCCGCACTAGGAGCAATAATAGCAAGAAGCCATCCACTAACTTGGCTAATAGCATTTATAGCCGCGCCACTGACCTCTTTGGACCCTGCGTTAGGCGCAGGAATGGTAGCAGCCTACGCTGAAGCCAAGTTTTACCCTCCCACCGTAGGAGAACTCGAAGAGCTATCTAAGGCAACAGAATACAGCGAACTATGGGAAAACCAAGCAGGCCGAGTGCTTTTGACCTTCGTGATAGTATCTATTGGGAGCGCGACCGCAACGTTCCTCTCAGCCGGCTACATAGCCTCAGTTATCTTCTAAAAACTTATAGCATCCATTTTTCTTCCCATTTACTTATCCGCTCCTGCCAAGAGTCCTCTTCAAGCTCTTGTTGTTCCAACTCTTCCTTTCCACTGGATCTAAGCATGTATCCGATCGGTGCGCCTGCCAGCATCCCGAAAATGTGTGCTTCGAAAGCTGTCGAGCCACCTGTAGCAGTGAGACCGGCAAACTGGATCAAAGTATAAACTGCCAGCGTAGCCCACATCGGCATCGGCACTCCCAGAGCCAGACCGATTCTACGAGGCTCGTATACCGCCAGAGCAGTCAGTATGCCGAAGGCGCCTCCGGAAGCACCGATAATACTGGTTTCCGGGAAGAATATGAAAGCCGTTAGGTTCGCAAAGATCGCTGATACCAGAAAAGTTACTAGGAAGGTTTTCCCGCTGCTTAAACGCTCGTAGATAGAACCGAAGAGCGCTAGGAAAAACACGTTGTTCAAAAGATGCTCTGGGCCGCTGTGGCCGAAAAAAGAGGTGAAAAACCTCCACCAAGGAGAGCTGGAGGCGTTGAATCCGGGATCGAAACCTGAAAACACCTGGAAAGCAAAAACTAATCCTAGAAGAACACAGAACTGCGCTGCTACCCAGCGGAATCCTTTCTCCGTCTGTTTTCTAGCGGCCGAGTAATCGTTTTTCTTTTCCATTTCAAAACCTTTTACAGAGGTTAAGACCCCTGAACTCCTAGTTTGCCTGCTCTAGGATTTTTCGGGACTGATCCTGTCCGATCGATAGAATCAGTCGGGAAAGCCTTGGGCCTTGATCCCGTCCGATCAGTACCTTGTAACAGGCTGTGAAAAACTCTCCGGTATCCAATGCGGATTCATCACGGACGTTGAAGATCTCACCGTCAAGCTCATCTTGATCGAACTCGGCTTCCTCGAGTTTTTCGGCCAAGAGAGTTACAGCTTCCTTTTCATCCTCGGTTAGATCCTCGATGATCTCGGCTGGCAGCTCCTTGTTTATCTTATAGACGTACTCATCAGGCGCATAGTCTCTGGCCCATGTCTTTGCCTTCTCGAGTCGGGTGAGAACCTGCTCGATGCCCTCTTCATCGATATCTTCCGGTACGTGACCTGTTCGTTTCAAGGACTCAATTGCCTTACCTTCCCATTCATCTTCCGGAACGGTCTGTGCGATAAAGGATGCGTGCTGGAAAGGAACTCTTACAGGCTGGGTTTCAGGTACCTCCACCATCGCCATCTCGTAGACCCGTTTCCAGTGTTCTCTCTTTTTCTCGTTTTCCAGGTTATCCGGGTTGTAATAGGTTTCCTCGATTGTATCGAACTTATCGTACCGCTGGAATACCTCTTCAGATTCGAAAGGTATCTCGAAGGCCTTGTTCGGCTTGGTATTCGAGAAAAGGAATCTGATCATTCCCGGAGTGTAGATTTTCTTCAGCTCGGAGATCGTGAATACGTCCTCTCCGCTGCTGGAAGAGATCTTCGCCCCGTCCTTGGTTACGAACTCATACATCTGATGGACCGGCGGTTCGTCCCCATAAACTTCGCGAACTATCTCGTTGGCGGTATCGCGTGAGCCTCCTGCCGCAGAGTGTTCTTTGCCTGCCGGCTCGAAGTCTACGCCTTCATAATGCCAGCGCATCGGCCAGTCAATTCTCCAGGACGGTTTAACCGAATCGTTTTCCTTGAAATCAACGGTCTGATCTTCCTCACATTCCTTACAGTAGTACTCTATTCTGTACTCGCCGTCGTAATCTTCGATCTCGGTGTAGTCTTTACCGCATTCTGTACAGTAGACTCTGAGAGGCCACCATCCGTCTTCAAGCGGTTCTTTCCTGTACTTGTCAAGTATCTCCCGGATCGTTTCCCGGCTGTTCATCGCTTTCTTGATCAGCTCGGCGTACTTCGAGGCTTTGAACATCTGGTTCTGTCGGATGAACTCCGCTTCGATGTGAAGGTCTTCGAGTTCCTCTTCTAGCTGTGCTTCGAAGTGTCCGGCATAGCTATCGTGGCAACCTTCCGGGTCAGGCACATCCGATAGTGGAAGCCCGAGGTACTGTTCCCACTCGTCTGGTACGTTGGAAGGGACTTTCCGGAAACGGTCGTAATCGTCCCACGAGTATATGAAACGGACTTTCTCTCCGCGTTCCTTCAAGGACTTGGCTACGAAGTCAGTAGTAATTATTTCACGAAAGTTACCTGCGTGTACTATTCCCGACGGAGAGATACCTGAGGCAACTACGTACTCTTCTTGATCTTCGAATTTTCTTGTGACTCCGAATGCCAGCTGGTCACTCCAAAACAGCGGTTGATCGCTCATAGAAGATCACCGCGGTTTTGTGCTAAGAAAACATTTTGATGTTTTCGTGTCCAGAGAAGTGTTTGACTCATATAATCGCATAATCCCTCTACAGTCTTATAATTCTCAGATAAGATAGCATCCTGTTTTTAAGCCTCCAACCCTGATTCGGTTACATGATTCCAGGCCTGGAACTTACGCCAAGAGAAATATTCGCACTGGTTTTCCTCGGTGCGCTAACACTGTTCCTGTACCTTGACAGGAAGAAAATCGAGAGACAACACATCCTATTTTACAGACGCACAGAGCGCGGGATAGACCTGATCGATAGCATCGCTCAGAAGTCAAAACGGTTCTGGCGTGCCTACGGATGGGCAGGAGTCGGAACAGGCATCCTATCCATGATAGTTGGAACCGTACTGTTCGGCTACACTATCTTTGATATGGTAAAGACCAGTTCTGTGGAAAACGGGCCTTCGCTTTTGCTTCCAGGTCTACAGAGCGAGGCCACTATCCAGTCAGGAGTCTCTTTCATACCTATCGAGTACTGGCTGGTTAGTATCGCAGTCTTGATGGTTGTACACGAGATGAGCCATGGAATTGTCGCACGAGCGAACGACTTCGAGCTTAACTCCGTTGGCTGGGTTATCATGGGATTCATCCCCGGTGCTTTCGTAGAGCCTAAAGGAGAGAACATGCTTCCCGGCGATAAAGCCAACCAGGACGATACCAAGGGAATGTGGGAGCAAGGCAACTGGAAACAACGCCTACAAGTACTTGGCGCCGGAAGCTTCGCGAACTACCTGACAGCAGGACTGTTCATACTCGCATACATAGGTTTCATGGGTGCGACAACAGCTCCATCCGATGTAGTTTACATAGCCGAAGACGGTCACTCGGCAGCCGCGGCTGGCATGAACAACGGCACGTTCATTCAGATCCAGGGCCAGGACATCGAGAACTTGGATGATGTGGGTGCGGCAGCCCAAGGAATTGAAGTCAACGAGTCGGTGACCATCTGGTCTTCGGAGGGCAATTTCACGTTTAACGCCGGAGAATCTCCGGACTCGGAAGGAGGACATCTCGGAGTAAGATACGGTCAAAACACGGTCGTAAAAGACGAATACGAGGCCAATAAAGGATTCATCCAGTGGATGATCTCGCTGCTTTACACCGTCTCACTGTTGAACCTGCTGATCGGACTGTTCAACATGCTTCCGTTCAAACCTCTGGACGGAGGAGTCATGCTTGAGACCATCGCAGGCCACTTCAATGAGGACTGGATCGATTACGTCAACACGTTCTCACTGATAGGCTGGGCGGTAGTACTAGGAACTCTCGCCCTATCGATCGGTGCGATGGTGGTCTAAGTGGCACACAAGATAGAGATCATCGACCGCGATACCGAAGTCGAAGCCGAGGACGGACAGACTATCCTCCAGGCTATGCTTCACGGCGGCGTCGAATGGATGCATGCCTGTGGAGGCTTCTGTAACTGTACAACCTGTCGTGTAAAGGTTGAGGAAGGAATGGATAACCTCTCGGAGATGGAGGAAAGTGAGAAAAACACTTTGCGGCGGTTCAAGGGCGATGAAGTTCTAGAAGGGCCTTTCCGCTTGTCTTGTCAGGTAAAGGTCTACGGCGATATCAAGATATCTGAACCAGAGTGGTACTAAGTGGCGGTATCCGGCAGCGAAGAAACTGGAGCTAACTCGATGTTTAACTGTTGGAACTGTGGTGGATCGATGCGGAAACATGTAGCATGTGAGCTAATCTGTGATAACTGCGGGTTCATCCGTGACTGTAGCGATCCATAGTGAGTTAAACACTTGGAAGTAAAACGTGGGTATGATCAGCTTCAAGGCCAAGGCGTTTCTAGTTATTTTAACTGCTTTATCGGGTTCCGGTTTTGCGGCTTACCAGGCAGGTATAATCTCGGTTCCGGAGTTCGGAGTAGAGGACCGTGGAGACTGGACCGAGGTATCTGACGAACGCATAGGGATCGAATCGACGGCCGGGATAGAAAATGATAATCCCGTCAGCTTCAACCTCTCCCGACTTGAGGTAAAATACAAGTTAAACATGAACGGTATCAGGCTGGCAGAAGGTCTGAAGAAAGGTATTGCTATAAGGGAAGGGAATCAAAGCCTGAAGATCGAATCCTACCTTTACCAGCAGAAAATCCCGCAGTGGTGGATATCTCACATTAGAAACGATGAACAGACAAATGTCAAGATTGATTTCAGTGTACGTAGACGAATCTTTGGTCTTCCTTTGCGGTTAAACGGGATCAGCTACTCAACCAGTATCAACACTGACCTGGAATCAACCCTGGACAAAGCCATGAAAAGCATGGAAGGCAACTACTCCGGCCCGGATATCGCAGGCATCGAAGGCACAGGAACCGAAATAAAGGTCAAAGGAGGTTCAGCAGAGTTCGGAAAAGTAACGAAAGAAAGAACCACGATAAACGCAGAGGCAGAAATAGAAAACCCTAACCCGTACCCAGTACCTACTCCTCGTTTAAGCGGAGCTATAAGCCTTAACGACGTTGACCTAGCAAACATCACATCCGGACCTATCCGTTCCCTGGACAAGACCAGGATAGATCCCGGGGAGACCGAGACACTGGAGTTCAAAGCAAGCATCGACAACCAGAAAATCGATAACTGGCTGGTAGAACACATCAAAGACGGAGAACGCTCAGGAGGCCAGATAGATCTGTTTTTAGTCTTCGAGCTTAACGGAGTTTCCTTCAAAATCCCGACCGCGAGCTGCGGTTTCAACGTCCAGACAGGGATTTTTGTGGATGGGCAGAACTCAACAAGTAGTTTCGGACAGTGCGATCTTGTGAGAACCGCTGGCACAGGCGGTAGCAGGGATTCATCCGGCAACGAACGGCAGGATTCACTGGATGCCAGGGAAAACGAGTCAGCAGACCTGAATCCGATACCCGGCGATACCGTCCCAGAGCTTCTCTAAGGACTGAAAAGCAAACTATCAGAGATTCAGACGGACAGGAAAAAGCTTTAAAAGGATTGTTATCCACTTCCAACAAGTAGCACATGAAATGCAAAGTATGTGGCAGGGATAAACAGGAGCTCGAAGAAGAGTTCGGTATCGATATAGAGATGAAAGAACACCAGGGAATGAACAAGTGTTCGAAATGTATCTCAGAATACGAGCGCGAACTTGGCGGCGACGAAGAAGCCGTACAGAACGACAGCTCTGTAGAAGGAGACTGGAAACGGAAGATTACAGCTTAAAAGCCTCTTCCGCACCTCCTAACAACTTTTTATATTCTCCCGATTGTGACATATCACAATTCAAATTAAAAGCTGGCAGGACATACTCTTTGAACGGGGGGAGACCAGATGAAGTCTAAAACACAGTCAAAGGCCAGAGAGCTATTTCTTAAGGACAAACCTACGGAGATAGCGATAGCTGTAAAGAGAAAGCCGTCTTTAAACGCCAGAAAGATCTCTGAGACAACAGATACTACATACAGCCACGCGGTCAGAGTGCTGAACAAGATGGAGAAACTGGATCTGCTTAACTCGAAGAGAAAGGGCAGAAGTAAAAAATATAGTTTAACCGAGAAAGGAGACAAGCTTTCAGAAGGGCTTATAGAGACGTTTGGAATCAGTCCAAAGGAATCCGAACTTGAAAGAAACCTAGAATAGTTACTCCCTCGGCTCTACCTTCAGCTGGTTGCTTCCAAGGATCTCGAAATCTATCTCATCGCCCTTGTGCCAGCCGAAACACTCTACGAGCCGCTTGGGGACTGTTATGTGATAACGGCCGTTACCGTCCTTTTGAAGTCGTACCATGACACAGAACCATAATCGAATTTATATAAAACAGATAGGCACAGCCGGTAGTAACATTGACAAAAACCCGTATTTTTGTATATATAAACAAAAACCGGTTTTTGAAGCCTGAGAGAGGCTAAAAGCAGGAATCAGCGATATCTCGCCGAACGAAATTATATAAATTTTTCTACTCATTAAGTAAGATATGTCAACTGAAAATACGGTTAATTCTAGCGAAGATACAATTCCAGTAAAAAGATCACAGATACAGGAAGCAAAGGGAGATGACGTCCAATGCTCTACCTGCGGTTCCACAAGATTTAGAGAGGAAGGTGGGGAAGTATACTGCCGGAAATGTGGAACAGTAGTCGATGAAGACCGTGTAGACACTTCTAAAGAGTGGAGAGCATTCAACTCCGAAGAACGCGAGGAAAAAAGACGTGTCGGAAGCCCAATCACCTTTACGAAGGCGGATAAGGGAATGGGAACAAAGATAGGCCATAACGCAGAGATGAACAAGGTCTCAGGACGTAAACGAACACAGTACTACCGTATGCGTAAATGGGACAAGAGACTGAGCAACTCACGGAGCAGAGGTCTACAACAGGCGCTGAAAGAACTACAGAGAGTTTCCAGCGATCTAAACCTTCCGGAATCTGTCTACGAGGAAGCAGCCCGTCTAACCGAGAAAGCACAGGAGGAAGGAATCATTCAGGGCCGTGGAATCGATGCGACGGTCGGAGCGCTAGTATATCTTGTCGCACGTAAACAGGATGTTCCAAGGACGCTGGAGGAAGTCGCCGAACAGGTACCTATCAAGAAGAGAAAGCTTGGAAAGGCATACAGACACACCGCCAGAGAGCTTGACATGCAGATCAAGCCAGGACGACCAGAAGACTTTATCCCGCGGTACGCATCACAGCTCGGACTTTCAGGAGAGGTCCAGGCAAAAGCTCGTGGAATCATCCAAGATGCCCGTAACACGGACGCGCTGGCAGGCCGCAGCCCTACAGGAATCGTAGCAGCATCCCTCTATATTGCCACAAAGCTTGAGGGAGAGAAACTCACACAGCGAGAGATCGCAGACGAAGTCGGAGTAACATCCGTCACCGTCAGAAAGAACTACAAGGATCTCGCAGAGTCACTAGGGATCGAGGAAGAACTCGAAAACGCCTAGATGACAGAGATACTCAAAATCGAGGCCGAAAAACAGGTTTCACAGACCTACGGCCTCAGGTACCGTATCGCCACGGTATCCTCACTTTACTTCTATGAGCTAATCTACCGATTCCCCGAGAACAGCCTACCTCATTTTACCGCAACACGCTCAACCTACGGCAAAGTCCATGAAAGCTTCTCAGGCACCACAAGATTATCTCCTAGACTCACTGACGTTCTTTTCCATGCCGAAAAGACAGTTAGAAACATAGAACACCGGTCAGAAGATGCCGAGACATCTCAGACGGCTTAAAAAGAAAAGTTAGCGGGGAAGCACAGGGCTTCTGTGAGTTCCAAAGTGATCTTCCCAGTCAACCGGCTCAACTTCCTTGTAATGTACTTTTCTACTACAGCCATCGGAGTTACAGGCTTTAATTACAAGACGGTAATCCTCTAAGACTTGAGTACCTCCCAAAGTACCTGTATAGAAATTATCGCCGTCTCTATCAACCAATGGCGTATAACTTACCTCTGTCGCTCCATTATACAAGCTAGCAGTAGCATAATCTATCCTATCCCCTTGTCCGTACTGTACGCCGAACGTTATCTCTTCTCCAGGAGATATATCTTCATTGGAGAAAAAATCAGTGTTCTGGTGTTCAGGTGTTTGAGAAATAGCGAAGGGAATCAAGCTAAGCGTTAGAAAAGTCAGTAAAGCTCTTTTCATTAAGCCATGATAAGTATAGTCCGTTTAAATAGGATATATACGTTAAAACGTAGGTTTTGATCCAGAATGTTGATGCGGTTGCCGGGATTTGAACCCGGGTCGTTGGCTCGAGAAGCCAACATGATTGACCGGACTACACTACAACCGCAGGAATCCGTATAGATTATGATCGATGACAAAGTTAATGAACCCTGATGTTCAACGGACCGCTCGACGACCTGTGCGCTCTAGTAAATATTTTATAATTGAACGATAAACACAGATTCATGGATTTTGAAGAGATCCACAAACTTGTAGACACAGCCGAAAGAACACAAGAGTTTCTCATCCACGACAGTCAACGTTACGGCAACTATCTAGATAGTTTCTACCACACAAGAGATGGAGAATGTAAGCTGGATGAGGGAAAAGCAGTCTCGAAACGTATGTTGCTTGAGGAAGCTCAGAAAATGGCAAGGACAATCGATTATCACGAAGAAATGCTTGAAAGTCTGAGAGATGCGCGTGAAAACATACCGGATACCGCAGAGTACAGAGTTATAGGAGAAAAGGAGTTTACAGGAGGCTACGAGCAACGTATTGACAATTTAGTAGAGAGCTACAACGAAATGTTTGATGACGTAATGGATACCTGTTCCCGGGCGGTCCGCGATCCTAACGTACCTGATCCAATCATGATACGGTCAATGGCTCGGACACAAAGTAACGAAGTTGATATGTCGGCCTTCGACAGGCTGCTAACATGATACGTTTTAGAGTATTGCCTCCGGTAAAGTAAGTATGAATCTTGAGAAGCTTGTACCTGATAACTACGGCCAACTTGAAAACAGCGATCTAGCTCTTTCCGAAGGACGTATCAGAAGGATTTTCCGGGAGAACATGAGCGACGAGCAAACTTTGGACGGAGATGTTCCTCACGTAGTCAACTGCGTGCTTTCCCGGATGCTCGATGAGATCGTAGAGGCCACCATGAAGGATGCGGAGATGATGCATAAAGTGAAGGAGGCTCACGTACGCAAGGCATTACAGAACATGGAGGTACAGGAAGAGTACTCGGCTCAGTCTGAGGCATTCATCAACCAGCTTAGAAGCATCTCGAAGGAGATGGAGAAAACCGCCGACAGGCTCGAAGACTAGGGGCTTTTTATCCCGCCCCGGCTAACTCTTAGCTATGAACGAGGAAGAGATACTCAGCCAGGCAAGTTTCTGGCTGGTAGTATCGGGCAGCCTGCTTATCGGACTTGAAGGACTAGGCCTGCTCGCCGGAAACCAGCTGAACCCTTTAAACATGATAACCGGCAGAATCGCAGAGACTGTCAGAACAGCTATCTACATACTTGTAGGGCTTTCCGGTCTACACCAAGCATACTTTGGCTACAGCTCGTTCAAAAAAGAGCTTGAAAACTAGGAAAGAACCGAATATATCCTTGAAAAAGTATTTTTTGAAAACAGGATGGTTACAAGCGCCGCCAAACCCGCCAGTAAAACGATTATATCTCCATCAACGTATTCAGCGAAGGCACCTACACGGCGGTCAGAAGGACTTGAGCCTCCACCGCCTTTTCTGAGTTTAGAGCTGTTTGAGATTTCTATCCCGGTTGTATCATTATCTGTTTCCGTACGGTTCTCCGATCTTTCTCTGCTGTCCCAGTCGGCACCCGTGGAACCTCCGAAGGATTCAGCTAGCAGACCCGGGAGACCTCCTCCCGTCCTCCCACCCGTGGTTTCCGAGCCGCTGGATGAACCAGAACCCTCACTCTGTACGTTAGCTTCCTGTACAGAACTCTCTGAAACCCTGGAGTCCGTGAGTACTGAGATATTGAAACGATCAGGTTTCAAGCCGAAAGACGTATTTATCAAGAGATAGATTCTGTCTTTTCCCCGTAAATCTCTAATCTGTTTTTCACTCAGCCGTATATCTATGCCTTCCGTATCAGTTTCCGCCGCATCAACTTTCAGACCCAAGGTTACGTTCTCAGATCCTGTAGCAGCTGATTCAACCTTCAAAGGTATCCTGTAATCACTTCCGGATCTAAGCTCTAAGGAAATGTTAGCTGGTTCGATTGAAACCGCTGAACAGACAGGAATCAGGGCAAGAGACATGAAAACGAGAGAAAACCGTCTTAGTTGAAACGAACGCATTCTCTCACCAGTCTTGGATGAGTCCCTGTCTCAGGATCATACAACGAATAAATACTTCCTGTAACTTCTAGAGGTCCATTAGGAAAGCTCGATTTCGTGTTAATTGAGAGGGTTCCATTCCAGGATTCATCTGGCTGAAAACGTTTTCCTTGACGGTCACCTATACACAAATGTATTTCCTGACCGCCATCTCCGTCAACATCCGAGTTACGAACCCCGAAGCACTCTCCTGATTCCTGACGCACAGTTCTGTTAAACGTCATGCTCTGATTCTCAGACCTATAACTCTCCCACCGTTTTTCAACCAGTTCAGGCTCTCCGCGTGGACCAACATCCAAACGGTATCTGTAAAGAGTTCCTTCATTCGCACGTGATATTTCCACGGACTCAAGGTGTCGCCAGGAAAGATCGGAATCTGCCCCGATCGAAATCACTTCCACAGCCGGCTGAGACCTATCATTCGCAAGATTCGAAACATTCGAGACAAGCCGGAGATCAGAACCCGAAGCCAGCTCCGTAGAGAACTCCGATCCCTCCGAACCCATACCGTAGGCAAAACCCTTTTGAACGTTAATTTCCCCGGCGGCAGTGTTTGAAAAACGGTTTGTGAGTTCCGCGCCCGCAAGACCTATCAGAGAGACTCCGAAAACAGTTAAAATCACGGCTAAAAGCTTTTTTCTAGATACAAGGTTTATACTGCTCTCCATACTATTTTCAAACATTTTTTATTCGGCTTAAACAACTAGGGATATCGCAAACAATTTAAAACAACTAAAGAAGATTGTTTAGCTACTTTAAAGAAACAAAAATCACGGAAGACTGTTCTTGTAAGCATGAAGCAGCTCTATGGACTCTCTGGGATTTGAACCCAGGGCCTTCTGCTATTCCTGAACCAGTTCCGTCATCCGACAGGCATTCGCTGAATGCCTGATTGCGTGCGAACCGAGCGTAACCAGTTCTGCGAAGCAGACGTTCTGCCGCTGAACTAAGAGCCCTCTAAACAGGTTAGATAGGTTAACTGTTTTTATGTTTCCGGTAGGCTGTAGAGGTATGGAAGACAAGGCTGAGAAACTGATCCGCTACCTTGTAGCCACGAACATGGCAGGTTTGCTGACAGCCATAGCCTTCTACCTTATAGAAGGAGTTATAACCGGGATAATCGGTTTCATAATCGGCCTAATGAGTTCAGCCATACTTATACGTAGAAAGAATTCTCGTAAAGGAAGCGCAGGGATACTCGAAGAACTACATAACAACAAGGCTTAATTACGGTACATCACATCTTTGTTCCTGTAACAATAAGGATACCTATACGCCCACATAACATGTATATGAAACCAAGTTACAGAGACTTTGAGACCGAGTTAGAAGCGTTAAACGGCGAAAAACCAAGTTTCAAGGCTCCGAAAAAGATCAAGAGGAAGGTCAAAATATAGACGCCCTCAAGAACAAGTCTCCCAAAAAACCGTGTATTACGACGTAATATTTAAATAGTAATACGAAGTAATACACACTGTTATGTCTAAAGGCCAACCAAGAGATTTCCATAAAACAAGTCTGAACGCGGAAAACTACACCAGCGAAGACTTAATCCACGATATTGAAAACGCAGTAGGCTATACCTCGCCTCCAGAGATCTTAGACGGCGAACTGGATGAAGGCGATTTTACAGCAAGAGATGCGGTAAAAGGCCTGGAAGCTATGTACGAGAGTATGTTTGAAAAGATGCCAGAAGCCGTCGCCGATATAATATACGAGGAAAACCCTGGCTCAATGAAATCAAAGGAAAACAGACAGTACGACTGGGCTGCTATGGACGAGGAGCTTTCAGGCCTAGCACAGGAAGGCAGTCTCGAAGTGAAATCAGTAAGGCCGGAAAGCTGGAACCGAGTTACCGTCTACTCGCTCCAGTGACGGCCATCAAATACTATACGGCATCTAAAATCGCTTCGAACAAACAAGCGTCTTATGGACTCTTCGGGATTTGAACCCGAGGCCTCTTCCCTGCCAAGGAAGCGTTCCGCCAGGCTGAACTAAGAGCCCTAACAATTACCAAATGGAGGGAACTCTTTATACGAGTTGGACTTCCTCGTAACTTTCGACGCCGCCATCGTCGCCGATTGTCACGCTCCATGCTTTGCCGGTTTCATCCGCTGCTGCGTTCAAAACAGTTGTATCCATCAACGAATCCTTCCCGAAGTCCTCGTGTACGTGTCCGTGGACCCATAGAGATGGTTTCTCTCTCATGATGATCTCTCTGAACTCCTTGAACCCTATCCTTTTACCGGAGTGGATCTTGTCGTTGAGTCTGTGCGGCGGGTAGTGCGATCCGATTATTACCTTGCTGGAATCGCCTTCGTAATCTTCCAGGACTTCTCTTACCTCGTTTTTCACGTTCTCCGGGAAGTCTCCGCCTATCAGAATTACCTTGTACTCTCCTCCGTCGATGTCAGCATCCAGGAAGTTGTATACCGGGACCGATTCATCGTCCAGGAACTCGTTGTCGAAAAACATATCGCGGTTTCCTGTACAGCCGATCGCAGGGATATCAATTTTAGCCATCAGGTCCTCTGCGAACTCCATGTCCATGAAGTCTCCTAGATTTATGAAAAGATCGTAGTCTCCGTTGTTAGCTTCCTTTATCGCTGCTTCCTTCAGTTCCTCACTTGCGTGGAAGTCGCTGGTGAAAAGGATTTTCAGTGCCATGATTAAGCAAAGATAATCAACGCTTTTTAAACGATCGGCTGAGTTTCCTAACCTATGAACGTAGAGAAAATTGAAGACTGGTTCGGTGGAAAACTGGATGTTCTCAGCGACGGATCGGAGTACCCAATCTTTCTGGTTGCTATAGGCGAAAAGCCTGCGGCATTGACGATGAACGTCGATGATCGGCAGGAAAAAACCCTGCGAGAACTGTGTTCAGAACTGGATTTAGCGATTAAGGTTTCCGAAGGCAGGGTCTCGAAACCCGGTGTGGCGGTTGGGAACCGCCCGGAACACGACCAGCGATGTGCTTTCATCACGAACGATGAGTCCCGGATGGAGATTTTAGAAAATTCTTCTGGCCGGTTTTACGGGTTTTCGGATGAGGCTGTCGGCAGGTTCCTTGGATTCCCGGATTCTGCTATAGAGTTCTTCGAGGAAAACGAACAGCCCGGCATGGTCTCGAAAAAAGCAGTTATGGAAAAGGATCCGGACGGCAAAAAATTCCTGGCGCTTACAACCTTCATTCCAGCCCCTGAATCATTAAAAGAGGCCGTAGAGATAGGAAAAAGAAGAAAAGATGAGCTGGAAAGTTTCGACAGAGAAAACAACAGTTCTCTGGGCGAAGAATTCATCCAGCGGCGTTTTGAAGGCAGTCTTTACTGAAACCGGATTGGATCCGAACCGTTCTTTACCGGCACGACCTTGGAACCATCTAAGTTCTTGATATGGTTTTCTAGGTCTTTCCTGCGTCGGTCCGGAATGTCGTCATAGTAAGCTTCCGTGGCATCGGTTATCACCTCTAAGAGATTGTTTTCCAGCTCTTCTGTAACCTCTCCTTCCATATGCGCGGAAATCAGGTATGCTCCGAGGTAATCTTCCATAATCTCCTCTCCGCGGCGTCCGCAGGCAATAATATAGACAGGTTTATCCGATTCCTTGAGGTATTCGGCTGTTGTCTTGGCGTTAACTGTCGATCCTATAACTGTCTCGGCTCCTTCACTGGTTGCTTGCTCGATTAGATGTACTGTTTCCGCTCCGTTAGTCGAGGTCAGACCTACTGAGCGATCTTCCAGCTCGAGTTCCTCTACGAAGCTCGGCGAGTTGAACAGATCGTAGCCGTCTTTAGCGCCATAGCTTTCGTCTCTTTCCCCTCCGAGAAGCGATACCTCGGTCTCATCTTTTTCCTTAAGTTCTCTGTATACAACTAGCTGGTCTGCTCCGCCTTCAAGTATCTCAACAGAAGTTGTTGAAAAGTACATCACATCAACTACAACGTAAACTGCTTCGGGCAGTTCTTCGGGTAAGTCTTCTTTTCTGCGTACAATTTCTACGTTCTCAGGTGTTGTAAGGTCTCCAAATACTTTTTTCGCTGGCTCTCTAGGATCGCTCATCACCTGCTTATTCTAAAAGAACTGATTTATTGTTTTTCTCTAGTTTTCCTGCTTCCAGAAACTTTCTATCTCAAAGCTATCCTGAAGAACTTCCTCGATAAGTTTCAAACGCTCGATGTCAACGTCTTTAGGCATGTAACGGCTTTTCGAACTCGATGTCCGGGACTCGACGACTTCAAGCTCCTCTAAAACGTTTAGACCGGAGCCTGCCGATGAAGCCGTGATAGGGAAACGATCGGAGATCTTAGAAGACGTGAAAGAAAGCCCCTGGCGTACAGCGAAGTATCTGATGGCTGCTCTGAAAACATAGAAGTTTTTGGTCAGAACCTGGAAGCTTCGCTCGTTCATGTCCTTGGATCTGACAACATCCTGTTTAATCTCCTGATACTCCGACATACCATGAAATTGTAGGCACACCTATTTGATACCCGTGTTTACTCGGAGATATGTTCGATCTTTCTCTCAAGTTTTTCTTCGGCCTCGCCAGTAGTACCCCATTTGGCGACAAGCCATACGGAGGCAAAGAATATTCCA
This sequence comes from Candidatus Nanohalococcus occultus, assembly GCF_029207735.1. Lineage (NCBI taxonomy): Archaea > Nanobdellati > Candidatus Nanohalarchaeota > Candidatus Nanohalococcus > Candidatus Nanohalococcus occultus. The sequence goes on along the minus strand of NZ_CP104395.1, from coordinate 423,073 downwards.
AGCCATGAAAGGGTCGCATACTCCTGTGGAACGTAAAGCTCGAAGAGACCGCTGATCACACCTTCAAGTGAGAAAACGATTATGACCGGTCCAACCACATCACGTGGAAGGAAATGGTTGATATATGTTCTGATCAGCTCCCTGTTCATACAGTCTTCTATAGAGCGTATCTTTTTTTACCCAACGCATAGAAGTTCCTATGTGTCTGACGATCTACGGAAGAAAATTGAGAAAACTCTTTCAGATGAAGATATCAGAGAAATTAAGACCATAGAGCCGGGTATCAACACGCTCTACGAAGTTATGACCAATAGCGGAGTCTATGTGTTTAAGTTCCTTAAAGACAGCGGAGATAAGCAACGCTTCAAGGCAGAAGCCCTTGTCTACGAAAAACTAGGGAGGCTACAGGGATTTCCCGTCCCCGAAGTGACGTACAGACATCTTTCTTCGAACCCGCCGTTTTTCGTGTTGGAAAAGATAGACTCTGAGAACGCAGGGGATATAAGGAGGCATCCGAATCAACAGCAGCGCAAACGGTTTTTCTACGAGTATGGAACATATCTCGGCTTACTACATGAGCAGATACATTTTTCGTATTACGGAGAAGTCAAGTTCGAAGATAACAGTTTACACGTAGAACACGGCACAGGAAGCTGGAAACAGAGGTTCGGAGATAGGAACGGATGGCGTATCAGCGAAGGCGAGAAATGGGCAGATAAAGAATTATGTGAAAAAGGGAAGAAGGCTCTAGACCAGTCTCTGAACTATCTTCCTGACAGCCCTCAATCTGTTCTTTTAAGACAGGACAACCGCCTCGATAACGTCCTTATCGATAAAAAGGGAAATATCGAGGCCATAATAGACTGGGGATATCTAAACTCAGGACATGACTTACTAGATCTTGTTCTGACAGAGTATCTCAGTATAGACTACGACCTGAACTATCTTTCAAAACAAAAAAGACAAGGCCTACGTTACAGCCTATATGAAGGCTACTCATCCGTCAGAGAATTCAAGAAAGGAAGTGAGTTCCGAAAGATAAGAGCAGCCTACAGATTTGACGCAACCTGTTTTTTATTTTCAGGATTTCCACACTGGAAAGAATTCTTAGAACGTAAAGAACGAAAAGCCAAAGCCAAGGAGCTCGAAAAAAGATTCGATAAAGCCGCTGAAAAGATCATCTCAAAAACATCTTGAAAACCCCGTCTTTACACTGGAGCTGTTTTAAATCTAGCAGCCGTTTGATAACTTATGGCAGTTTTAACTTACGCAATCGGAGGACTGGCAGCTTTAGCCGGACTAGGCCTTCTCACAACAGTATACTACTATAACAGAATTGTGAAGCTTGAAAACCGTGTTGATAACGCCTGGGCGCAGATAGACGTCCAGCTCAAGAAGAGAGCGGATCTGGTACCGAACCTGGTTGAGACCGTTGAAGGATACATGGATCACGAAAGAGAGGTAATGGAGAAAGTCTCGGAAAGCCGAGAGAAACTGGTCAACGCACAGAGTCCAGAAGAGGAAGCTAAAGCCGGCAACCAGATGACGGAAGCGATGAAATCCATCTTTGCGGTAGCTGAAGAGTATCCGGACCTGAAAGCTTCCGAGAACTTCAAGGAGCTACAGCAAGAACTTTCCTCGATCGAAGGCAAGGTTGCCTACGCACGCCAGCACTACAACGATGCGATCTTAGAGTTCAACAACAGTATTGAGACCTTCCCTGCGGTTGTTTTCGCAAACCTGATGGGTAAAACTGAGAAAGATCAGCTTCAGATCGATACAGCGGACAAAGAACTTCCCGACGTCAGCTTCGGCGAATAAACCATGATGCTGGAAGATCAGATCACTTGGAACCGGAGGAAATCATACCTCCTACTGTTTTTCGTTCCTTTGATACTGCTCGCATTGATATTCGTATCAGGCAGGATTTTCGTTCCACGAGCCAGCCCCTTCCTTATACTGGCAGCAGGATCAGGAATATCAGTTCTCTACGTACTTTACTCGTACTTTAGAAGCGATGAGATGATACTGAGGGTTGTCGGCGCCCAGAAAGCCGATGAAGAAAAGTACAAGCAGCTATACGATTTGATGGAGGGCTTATCGATTTCCTCGGGAACTCCGATGCCTGAACTTTACGTACAGGAGAAAAAGGAGATCAACGCGTTTGCCACCGGCCGTAAACCGGAGGACGGGAAAGTTTGTGTAACAAAAGGCGCACTGGAAAAACTGGAAAAAGACGAGCTGGAAGGCGTACTAGCCCACGAACTCGCACATATCAAGAACCACGACATACTTTTCATGACGGTAGCGGTCGCCTTGATAGGAATGATCAGCATCTTGAGCGAAATACTGTTACACAGCATGTTCTTCGGTGGAGACGATGAGGCCCCGCCATGGGCGATCGGAGTCGGTATAGCCCTCGCAATCCTGGCGCCGATATCAGCCCGGATGGTTCAACTCGCGATGTCACGTAAAAGAGAGTACCTGGCCGATGCCTCAGGAGCAAAAATGACCCGGTACCCGGACGGACTCGCAGATGCCTTGGAGAAAATATCGAACCAGCACTCGAAGATGGAAGTCAACAAAGCAGTCTCCCATCTGTACTTTTCGAATCCGTTTGGCTCCGGAAAGTCTCTGATGTCAACACATCCACCGATAGAAGAGAGGATTAAACGGCTTAGAGAGATGTAATGGTCCACCCGGGGTTCGAACCCGGGACCACCGCCTAACTAAAGGCGAAACACTCTCTGTGGTGTTACGTCCGTATAAGGACGGCGCTCTGACCCCTGAGCTAGTGGACCACAAACTTCTGGACTCGAAAATCAGAGATTTTCTGCGACTAGAAGCTCTCTGAGCTTCCAGAGTTTGATCTTCAGAGAGCGTTCAGACAAGCTGAACGCAGTTCTCTGTTTTGAGGCTCGACCGGTGTCCGGCTTTCATCGCCTTGTTGAACGGTTAGAGAGGTGAAGCTAAAAAAGGCTTTCAATTCCTTCGGTTCAGTCTTTTAAGTCTTCCATTTTCAAATAACACATGTTTCTAGGTGAAAAACTGTAGATGCAGATGACCAACCCACAACAGCAACAGTATGACCGTGGAGCTACTATCTTCTCTCCTGATGGAAGATTGTTCCAGGTCGAATACGCGAAAGAAGCAGTTAAGAAAGGAGCAACAGCGCTCGGACTTGTCTACGAGGAAGGAGTAATCCTCGCAGCAACCCGTTCGACTCAGCACCTTCGTGTAAGAAATCCAGAGAAAGTTTTCAAGGTCGACGACCACATCGGAATCGCAACTTCAGGACTTGTTGCGGACGGACGCAGCCTTGTTGATGAAACAAGACAGGAAGCTCAAAGATACTTGATGACATACGATGAGCCTATCCCGATGAACGTTCTATCGAAGTTCGTCGCGGACAGATGCCAGCACTTCACACAGTACGGCGGAGTACGTCCTTTCGGAGTCTCCACCATCGCAGGAGGAGTCAAAGACGGTGACGCAAAGGTTTACCAGACAGATCCTTCAGGAACGCTCAACCAGTGGAAAGCTGTCGCGATCGGAAAAGGCGGAAGCGAAGCCACAGAGCATCTTGAGGAAAACTGGGAGTCAGGAATGGATGAGGACGCGGCTATCAAGCTAGCTGTAAACTCTCTTCATGAAGGAGAGGAAGATCTCGATCCGAAAAACATCGAGCTAGCGATCGTCTCAATGGAAGATGACTTCGATGTCATCCCGCCTGAAGAGCTTGAAGAACGCGGACTAGGCTTCTAAAGCCAACCACATTTCCCCTTTTTCCCCTTTTGTTTTTTCGCCCCGGTTTGGCAGGGATAACGTTGTTAACTTCTTGACAGCTTAGTTTATTTATGGACACTTCCGATGCGATAAGGGTTAGGTACAAAGGCGACAAACCTTTCGAGATACTTGTGGAACCGGAGCTTGCCAAGGAGGTAAAGCTCGATGGAAAGGAACATGACATCCAGAGACTTCTATTCGTACAGGAAGTGTTTCTGGACGCGGAGAAAGGAGAGCGAGCCTCAACAGAAGATTTAGACGAGGAGTTCGGAACCAAACAGCTGATGGAAGCAGCGAAGACAATCTTCGAGAAAGGAGAGATGCAGCTGACCACCGATCAAAAAGCCGAGATGCGCGAAGACAACCGCAAACAGATAGTTAACATGATAGCTCGCCGCGCACAGAACCCGAAGACCGGTAACCCGCATCCACCGCAGCGAGTTGAAAACGCGTTGGAGGAAGCAGGTTTCCACGCCGATCCCTTCGAGGACATTGAAGAGCAGTTCGACCGCGCAATCGAGTCCGTCCGGCCGATAATACCTGTATCGCTGGATGAGAAAACCGTTGCGATCCGGATACCTGTGGACAAGGCTGGGAAGGCATACGATAAGATTCAGAGAGCAGCCGACGTTGGTGACGAACAGTGGGGCGATAAATACTTTACAGCCCGCGTGACGATCGCGGCCGGAGCCTTAACCGAGCTGATGGATGAGATCCAGGAAATTGCTAAGGGAGAAGCCGAGATGAAGGAAGTCTAGATATCTTCTCCTTCCATCTCTACTTCGATCTTTTCAACTGCTTCTTTCAGATCACCAAGTCTTTTCTCTGCGACCTCCTTGGATCTTTCAAAGTGTAGTTCATCGATCCATCCTTCCATCCTCTCGAACTCGGTTCCGTTAAGATACTCTAGTGCTTCGGGCAAGGTTTCTTCTTTTTCACTCGAGTAATGGATTTTCCGCCAGAGGCTTTGAACGCCAAATTTGAAGAGTAGATCAGAGTCTTGGACAATTCTGTCTTCGATTGATTCTGGCTCCGAGTGATGGTTTCCGATCGCTTGCTTTACTTTTTCCAGGGGTTTTTCCGCCAACTAGATCGCCAATATGTTCTTCTACAATCCGTTCTCCTGTTTCGGCGTGACCTTCATGAGCCTTTATTGGGTCTAAATAACCGTCTTTGATGTCTTCGCTGCGTCCGATGTCGTGGAAAAGCGCTGCGATCTCAACTGCTTTTTCATCGACCTCCTCGTCAACAGTTTCAATCAGCTTCACCGCGTACTTTCTGGATGATCTGAGATGGTGGTAACGGTAGTTTTTACCGCCGGCTAGCTCTCTATAGTCGGAGAAGACTTCTTTTAGTCTTGATTCAAGCTTACTTCGTCGGGATTCTTCCAGCATGAAACCTCTTTTGTTTCGAGTCTTTTATTCCGAAAAGTCCAGAGATGTTTACTATACTATAAGGGAAAGCGGTATAATCATGATGAACCAGAATAGTTTTGATGAGCAAGAATATCCTTCTGGTAGATGATAACGATGAGCTTAGGGATCTGGCGGAGATCGTCTTCGAGAAGGAGGGACTGGACTACCGGACGTGTGGGTCGGGCTGCGATGCTCTTGAGTTAATGGAGGAACGTGAGTACGATGTTTTGGTCACCGACTACAGGATGCCAGAGATGGATGGCGAGGAGCTTATCGGCGAGATAAGATCGAGGGATTCAAGAACTCATACCGTACTTTACAGTACGGATGATTCAATGGCAGAGACAGCCGAGGTCTTAGGAGTGCCTTTCAAGCACAAGACCGGCGGCTTGGAGGTTTACAGAGACATCGTTGAGATGCTGAAAGGAACGAATGAGTTAGCTTTGAAGGAAGTGCCGGCAGAACAGTACATTTAGAACCGGCTTAACTGAGACGGATTTAAAAAATTTCGTCTAACGAACTTTATTATAAAGCAGATACTTCTTTGAAGGAAGGAACGCTTAACTGAGGTTAGAATAATTTATGACTCGTGTAAAAGAAGAAAATGAACTAGTTACACCCGGAGACGTGGTTTTTGAAGGAGAAGATATCCATCCACACTCAGGTGTCTACGAAGAAGACAGTAAAATCATATCAGAATTTATGGGAACCGTTGAGTACTCCGGAAGCAGTGTACGCGTCGTACCTATGTCAGGACGGTACATTCCAAGCGAAGGAGACATTGTAATTGGAGAAGTCTCCAGTGTAAGTTTCTCGAACTGGAGAGTTGATATTGACTCCCCTTACGAAGCAATGATGAAAATCGACGTCGCAGTTGACGAATACATCGACCTGGACGAAGACGATCTATCCGACTACTTTGATGTCGGCGATGCGATCGTAACAGAGGTCACAAACGTCACAGAAGGCTTCGACGTCAATACAGGGATGGAGGATCGAAGATGCCGGAAGCTTACAGGCGGACGGATCGTAAAGATCGCTCCTTCCAAAGTCCCACGTGTAATCGGACGCAAGGGAACAATGGTCCGACAGATCAAGGAGAAAACTGATACGACAATCATCGTCGGTCAGAACGGCCTTGTATGGATCAAAGGAGAAAACGAGAACCTAGCCACAAAGGCAGTCAAGAAAGTCGAACGTGAAGCACACATCGACGGACTGACAGACAAGATGGCTGAATGGCTAGAAAACGAGGTAGAAAACTAATGAGCGAAGAAGAAGTACAGTTTTTCCAGGAAGACGGAACACGTATGGATGGAAGAGAAAAATCAGAGGTCCGAGAGACCACAATGGAAGTAGGAGTTCTTGACGAAGCAGACGGATCCGCAATGGTAGAGACAGGTAACACAAGAGTTGTAGCATCTGTCTTCGGACCACAGGAGCTTCACCCGAAGCACCTACAGGAATCCGACCGTGCTGTAATCAAGATGCGGTACAACATGGCGCCTTTCAGCGTTGACGACCGTATGCGACCAGGACCGAACCGACGAGCAAAGGAGATCGGCCTAGTAGCCAAACGCGCTCTTGAACCGGCAATCAGACTGGAGAAGTTCCCAACCGCAGGAATCGACATTTCAATGGAAGTTATCGAATCCGACGGAGGAACCAGAGTTACAGGAATTAACGCAGCAGCACTTGCCCTAGCAGACGCAGGAATCCCAATGAAGGGACTTGTATCGGCTTGTGCGTCCGGAGTTGTCGACGGCGAAGTTGTCAACGACGTCAACGGACTTGAGGACAAGAAAGGAAACGCTGACGTTCCAATCGCAGTTATCAACGGAGGAGACGAAATCACCTTGCTTCAGATGGACGGAGACCTGACAAAACAGCAGGTAGATGACTGTATCTCCATGGCAAAGAAAGGCTGTGAATCTCTTTACGAACAGCAGAGACAAACCCTGATCGAGACATACGAGTCAATCAGACAGTAAACGGAGGTGAACCAATAATGAAACTTAACCAAGACACAATTCGGAAGATGGCAAAAGACCAGGAAAGACTTGACGGCAGAGATCTCAAGGAGTTCAGAGAGATCGAAGTCGAGACCGATTACATCCACGAGACAGCTGAAGGATCAGCAAAGGTAAGTATCGGAAAGACACAGGTAGTTGTCGGAATCAAGATCGGAGTTGAATCACCTTACAGCGACCGACCTGACGAGGGAACGATTGTAACCAACGCAGAGCTAGCGCCTATGGCAGCGCGTGAGTACGAATCCGGACCTCCACAGGAAGAAGGAGTCGAGCTAGCAAGAGTTGTCGACCGAGGAATCAGAGAGTCGGAAGCCGTTGACCTGGAAGAACTATGTATCGAGCCAGGCGAGAAGGTTATGACTGTCTTCATCGACGTCCACGTACTGAACGACGACGGCAACCTGATCGACGCATCAAGCCTTGGAGCGATGGCAGCTCTCAAGACAGGTTACATCCCTGTATACGACGAGGAAGAGGACACACTCGTCAGAGGAGAGAAGGATAGAGACATCCCTATCGATACCGAGCCGGTCACAGTTACAGGCCACAAGATCGGAGAGGAGATCTTCTGGGATGTAACAGGCGAAGAGGAAGACGCACGTGACGCACGATTGACAGTCTCAATCAACGAGAAAGGAAACGTCGTGGCAATGCAGAAAGGAGAGACCGAGCCTTTCAGCCAGGACGAAATCAACCAGATCATCGAGGAAGCGGAAAGCCAGACACAGGATCTGCGCGAAATCCTCGATAACGCGGCGGAAGAATAAAAGCCTTCCGCCCTCTTTTTCCATTATAACAGAGGTTTTCAACCAATGCCTAGAAAGAACACATCATCCAAGAGATTCGGATCCCGTTACGGAAGCAAGATCCGACGAAACGTAGACGAAGCAGAGTCAAAAGAAGAAGGATACGAAAGAGTTGCCGCAGGAGTCTGGAAAGACAAGGAAACAGGCAAGAAAGTAGCAGGCGGCGCCTACAAAGTCGATACAGGAGCAGAAGAGACGATGAAGAAAGCTCTTCAGGTAGAGACAGAAGAACTCGAGGAAGCCAAGGAGGCAATCGAGGACGATGAGTGAAGAAGAAACCACAGAAGAAGTAGAGGAACTCGAAGAACAGGAACCGGCAGCAGGATACAAATGTGTAAAATGCGAGCAGGAAGTAACGATCAATCCTGTAGAGGAAAAGATCATCTGCCCGAAGTGTTCCCACAGAGTACTGTTCAAGCTACGATCACGTGACACTCAGCGCGTAAAGGCACTGTAATGAAATCAAGTCTCGAGATAGACAGCTCAAACGCCGAGCAGATAGCAAAGGCTTTGAAGCCAAGTCTCGAGACAGATGACAACGTAGAGTACACAGTTAAGACGGAAAACGGACTGGAAATTACTTCACGTACGGATACACTGGGCAGGCTTCGTGGAGTAACGGATAACGCATTAAGGATGAGCCTGCTCGCCAACAAGATACTACAAAGGTGAACCATACTATGTCAGAAGAACAAGACCCACAACAGATGCTGATGCAGCTTCAGCAGACACAACAGCAGCTACAGCAAATCTCCATGCAGAAAGAGGAAACAGAATCCGAGATCAACGAAGCCAGAAAAGCTCTCAACCAGCTAGAGGACAACGAAGACGGCAAAGTCTACTCAGCAGTAGGATCCATCATGGTCGAGAAAGACGCAGACCAGCTAGAAGAAGAGCTAGAAGACAAAGTTGAGGATCTCGAAGTCAGGAAAAAGAGCCTGGCCAAGAAGGAAAAGAAGCTTCAGGATCAGATGAACGAGAGCCGGGAAAGCCTTCAAGGAAACATGAACATGGGGTAACGGAGATGCCCTCCATAAACTCCTTGACCTCTCGTATGAGAGATATAGCGGAGAAAAACACGATCCCTTCCAACGTAACGGATATGCTGACAGAAGCAGCTGAGAAACTAGAAGACGGGGAAGAAGAGCTTTCAGTCCGTGTGAATACCGCAGGATCGATACTTGATCAGGTAAGTAACGATCCGAACATCAAACAACATACCAGAACCGAGATCTGGAACCTAGCTTCCAAAGTAGAAAGCCTGGAAGACTAGAAACCACATTTCACTTCAGTTTACTTTCTATAACAGCAAGCTGCTCGTACAGCTCCGGTCTTATCTCATCGTTTTCATCTTTCATTACATACATCATTATAGTTATGTACGGAAGCTGGTAGAGGCGCCGTCTTTTACGCCAGCCGTCGGCTAGCTCTCTTTCCTCTCGGTAAGACTGGATAAGAGTCTTTCTTATTTCATCTGCTTTATCAGATACTTCGGGTTTGTCAGGTTCGGCCTGTAAAAGATGTTTTTCAGCCGTGAAAAGATCGTACTCAGGATCGCCGGAAATCGCTCGCTCCCAGTCAACTACCGCGTTAATTCCCTTTTCATCGCCTACCAGGTTTCGCGGGGAAAACTCCTGGTGAACCAGCACGAACTCGTCTCGATCCTCAATAAGCCCTAGATTATCTTCAGCCATCTTACGTATCCTATCCCGTGTACCGTAGGCATCTATCTTTTCCAGCATAGAGGAAAGCTGCCAGATAATTTCACGGTACATCTCCGGCCATTCCATTGGCTCGACAGTTAACGGACTTGAGGTTTTGAAGCCACCGGCTGAATCGAAGCTGAACCGGTTGTGTAAATTTCCGAGGATCTTGCCTGCCTGTTTTACAGCATCCCGGTTTTCAGAGAACGAGATGTTCCCATGAGAGCCTCCAGGTATTTTCTCCATCAATATGTAATCTTCAGTGTATTCTACGAGTTTTGGTACAGGGACTTCGCTGTCTTGAAGTGCTTCTAAAATCAGCGGCTCCACGGCGAATCCTTTCTCGAAGTCAGGCATGGCTGACCAGTCGTTATCACAGAGTTTGAGTACTAAGCTATGGGTTTCCGAGACAGCTGAAAATGTTTCATGTGTCTGATGGTCTCCGAGGTACTCAAGTTCGAATGACTGGCCAGGGTAAACCGAGTCAAGTATTTTCCGGGCTTTTGATTTCAAGACATTGATTGTTTGAATTCAGAGAATCTAAAATGCTGTGGATCTCTGTTGATGATGAATTATAAAAGAATCAAGCCGTAATAACTGGTTAGAGGACCGATACAAGATGCCGCTAGACTTTCTAAAGAAATCAGAATCGACAGATGAAGAAAACGTAGTAGACGATGACTTCGTTGAACTAGATGCGAAGACAGTTGAACGCAGCGAAGACGTGGTGATTAGAGCAGAAACTCTCAAAGAATACGAGGATGTAGATAAGGTACAGGAGCATCTCAGAAATGAAAGCATCGTATGGGTCAACATCCGGCCGCTGAAAAACAAGGAAATGGCTGATCTTAAAAGAGCTGTTAACCGGTTGAAGAAAACAGTTAAAGCCGTTGACGGAGATATGGCGGGAGTTGACGAAGAATGGATTGTTGTATGCCCTAACTACGCTTCAATCGAGAGAAGCGGGAAAATGGGAGAAAAACAAGACTAAATATTCAGTCCTTTCTCCATTCCCAGGTGCTGTCTTATATCTTCTACAGCTTCTTCCAGAGCCTCGAATCTCTGCTCCAAGCTGCCGGTACCGAATTCAACGAACTTTCTGACGCAGTTACGGCAGTAGATATCTCCGTTGAACTCTATAGCCTCTTCAGGTAGTTCATCAGTAGGTTCTCCACCAAAGTCTAGCATCTCTCCGCATTCAACGCATTTGATCTCATATACCATGTAATACCTGTCTAACTGCGGGTTAATCAGTATAACGGTATCCGAACGTTATGACGATGAAGATACATTACCGCAGAATAATCGACTTATAAACTGTATAACATATTCTACCTGAGGCTCAAGACAATGAAATACGAATACATCTGTAAAAGATGTGGGGAATCGCTTAGAGGAGTTTCGAAAGCAGTTTTAGTTCTCTCCGCGCAGAATCACTATGCCGAAGGACACCGAAACACCGGAAAGCCCTCCTCACACTCCGACAGAGACGAAACCCGGATTCTAAGAGAGATCCACCAAATCCAGGGCTGAAACGGGAAAAAACCACTTCCAACCAGGATTTTTATTTTTACAGAGAGCAGAGACAATGAGTTACAAGTACACGTGTAAAATGTGTGGTACCGTACTTACAGGCCGGACTGAGAAGTCACTGGTTTTGACAGTTCAGAACCATTACGTCTCAGGTCACGGACTCCAACACGGATCGGACGTAGAACCTTCAGGTATAGAGTTCGACGAGGAAAAAATTAGAGAAAATATTAGAGGAAACAGCAAGACAGAAGTCTAGATATCCCTTCCCGGACCATACCCCTGTGATTCGTACAGTATCTTTAACGCAGACTTTTTCTGTTCTTTGAGGACTAGAAGCTCTCCATCCAGCTTGCTCTTTATACCTGAAAAACTTAGATCTCTGTGAGCCTGTTCAAGATCAAGCTGTTCTGAATCAATGCCGACATAACCACCCAGAGTTGACATAACAGAAACATAGTCTATCGAAGAATATAACGAGAGTATATGATCGAAAACAAGTATGTAAACTACCTCAATAAAAGATATAGAGAAAATAAGACGGGAGAAAACCGCTCCCTGCCCGATCTAGTTCAGACGGTTGACATCGAGGTTCTGCGGAGCAGAAGTATCGATGTGTAGAACCTTGTGAAGCGTACTAGCTAAGGAGAAACACTTTGATTCCTCCCCGTGGTTCGTAAGAACTCTGTTCGGAGAGCTTCGAAGGTTCTTAGAGAAGTTGATGATCTGCTGTCGGTCGCTGTGTGCAGAGAAACCTGATACTGTATTTACATCCAGGTTTACATCCACTCGTTTTCCGTTGATGTTGACCGTTGACCGTCCCTGCTGGATCTTGTTACCAAGGGTTCCAGATGCCTGATACCCTACAAAGATCATGGTGTTTTTCGGATCATCGGCAAGGGCCTCCAGGTAGGATAGGATCGGACCTCCTGTAAGCATACCAGAGGTTGCGAGGATGATTGAAGGACCGCCCTCTATAACGTCCTCACGTTCCGAGTTTGATCCAATTGAGTGAAGCTGGTCGTTGGTGAACGGATTGTTCTCCTCCTGGAAGATCTTTTTCTGAACCTTCTTCGATAGGAACTCGGGGTACGCTGTGTGTAAAGCGTTCGCATCCTTGATCATACCGTCGATGTACAGCGGGTAATCAAAGTAGTCTCTGTCCAGTTCATCGGCCAGCATACCCAGTATCTCCTGTGAGCGCCCGATAGCGAAAACAGGCACAATAACCTTTCCGCCCTTGGAAAGTGTCTGTTTCATCTTCGAGAGGAACTTTTTCTGAGCCTCCTCTCTCGGCTGCTGTCGGTCGTCTTTACCTCCGTAGGTCGATTCCGTGATCATCGTCTCAACGCGTTTGAAGTTAGTATCTGCCGGACGAAGCATCTCGGATTTATCGTAGTTGTAATCCCCTGTGTAAAGCACGTTGTGGATTCCCTCACCCACGTGGACGTGACACAACGAGCTTCCGATGATGTGACCCGAGTTGCGCAAGGTAAGTTTCATATCCGAGGTGATATCAGTTACCTCTCCATAATCCGGCGTGATTGTGCGTTTGATCGCTTTCTTGATAGCACTCGAATCATATGGCGCATCCTGGTTTTCCTGATGTGCGATACCAATGTAGTCAAGAGCCAGCATGATCATCAGATCCCTGGTTGGCTTCGTACAGTACAGAGGACCATCATACCCCATCTTGTACAGGTAAGGAATCATACCGCAGTGATCCATGTGTGCGTGGCTCAAAACCACAGCATCCAAGTCCTGTAGGTCAAGCTCTGGGGCGTTCAGAATCGGGAAGTTATCCTTGGTTCCTGGCTCGGCACTCGGATTGATACCCGCATCCATCAGAACTGTTGACTGTTCTGTCTGAAGCAGGACGCTAGAGCGTCCGACCTGACGGAAGCCTCCAAGTCCGCCTACGCGAACCCATTCGTCTTCGGGAGGATCTCCTCTCCGGATCTTTTTCCCTACATCGTGAAGGAAGTCCTTCCGGAACTCAGGGTCCTCTACGGTTAGTTCACGGGCGCGGTCAACGATCTTTGATTTGATCGCCGGGACACGCTCGACCTGTGGCGCCCAGAGAGTTTTCTTCTTTATCTCGTCTAAAGTCCTGCCGTTGTTTCCGATTACACGGCCAGGCTTTTCCGCTCTAATTATAACTTTTCCAAGTGAAGGCTGGAAAATGGCTTCATCGAAGCCCGCCTCGCTTGGAATAATATCTTTAAGCTTCTTTTCAGCGTTTTCCGGTTTGCTGAAGAGTTTTGAGGATGGACGAACCTCGACGCGTTTTTTCAAGTTTGAAACAATCTTCCTGACAGCCTCGGAGTGATCCAGGAAAAACTCCTTGCTGTCAGTATAGATTACAATGTCCGATGCTTCATAACGCGTATCCGAGATAGAAGCGTTTGCCGGAAGCAGGTCTTTTACGTCTTCTAGTTCGCCCATCAAAATTCACTAGTTGAGTGTAGACTCTACTTCTTTCTCTTCAACGACTTCGAAACCGTCTTCTGTGATTTCAGCGACCATTACCCCGTTTCCGGAAGCTGTGTCTCTCTCCATTGCGCTCTGAATGGACTCGATTGCGAGCTTCTTAGCTTCTTCGTGATCCATTCCTTTCTCGTACCGGTTTTCCAGTACTCCGTATGCCATCTGGCTTCCGGATCCGGTTGCCGTGTACTTGTGATGAGCCATGAGTCCTCCTGCCGGGTCAAGATCGTATAGAACGCCTCCGTCCTCGTTGATTCCGCCTAGGATGAACTGGTTCATGAAAGGCATCATCTTGTTGCCGTGTAGAATGTTCGATAGAAGTGTTCCAGCTCCTTTGATCGAAAGCTCCTTTGTCTCCAGCTTGTGAAGATTCAATTGGCTTCTCATCGTGCGCACGATCTTCTGTGCGTCTCCGACGCTGCCTGCGATCGTAAGACCTAGATTGTCATCTAGTTTATAGATTTTTCTTGCGTATTTGGAAGCGGTCAGACGCCCCATTGAGGCTCTGCGATCCGCTGCGAGAATGACGCCGTCTTCTGTTGTCATTCCAACTGTTGTAGTACCAGTTTTAAGCTCGTCCATTTTTTCTTGCTGCTGTTGGTTCTGCATAAAGTATCAACTCCGGAGGAGAAAGACCCATTAAAGGTCCAATATCTTAATACTGAATTCCGGAGCTAGTCTTAAAAGTCCTTGACTTTTTCCACCAGTTCGCCATCCCTGACAAGCACCTCTCCATCAACCACTGTCTCGGAAACACTCGGCGTCGAAAAAACAAGGTGGGAAACAATCCTGTCTTTTTCAGCCGGCTTCACTGCCTCATCAACTTCGACAGCCACCAGATCCGCCTTATTACCTCTCTCTATCGAACCTATATTATCGAGTCCGAGGGCCTCTGCTCCGTTTACAGTCGCCATGTCCAAAACTTGCTGGGCGCTCATTGTTTCCGGATCACTGTTTTTCTGGATTAAAGACGCGAACTTCATCTCCTCGAACATGTTAAACGAATTGTTCGAAGCCGGACCATCGGTTCCAAGACCCACCGAAACCTCTTTTTCCAATAGCTCTGGGACCGGAGCGATACCGCTTCCAAGTTTGAGATTCGCACACGGATTATGTGAGACCGAAACACTGTTTTCCGCAAGCAAATCAATCTCTTCTTCCGTTAAATGCGTACAGTGAGCTGCGATAACGTTTTCATCCAGCAAACCGATTCTCTCAAGGAACTCAACAGGCCGCTCGCCATTTTCCGCCTTGAAATCTTCGTTCTCGCTTCTAGTCTCCGATAAATGGATATGAAGCGATGTATCTAGCTCTTCAGCCTGTTCTTTCAACTTTTCAAGACTGTTTTCCGAAACAGTATAAACCGCATGCGGGCTTACAACCGGTTTAATCCGAGGATGCGTCCTGAAAGACTCGATGAACTCCCGACTTTCCTCTAATCTACTGTCTATATCCGATCTTTCAATTATACCGTTGGCCAGAACCGCTCTGATACCTGTTTTGTCTACGGCTTCAGCGACTTTTTCCTCCGGGGCGTACATGTCGTTGAAACAGGTCGTACCGGACTTTAGCATCTCCTTGATTCCAAGCAAGGCTCCATCGTACACATCTTGCGGGCTTAGCTCGGTTTCTCGGGGAATAATTTCTTCGTGAAGCCATTCATCCAGCTCCTTGTCGTCGGATACACCGCGTAAAAGAGACATAGAGACGTGTGTATGGCAGTTGATCAGACCCGGTAGAACAATTTTGTTCGAACAGTCTATCTTTTCATCTTCGGCTTCGATGTTTTCCGAGATCTCGGTGATTTTCCCGTCCTCTATCCTGAGATCTATGTCTTCCAGTATCTCCCGGTTTTCGTTCTGAGTTACGAGAAAACGGATGTTTTCCAGTATCATAGCCGAGTTTTGGATCGAAGCGGTTGAATAACCCGGGGTAACATGAAGGTATCTGTCTAATGTTAAGGTATGACTAAGAGTTTCGAAGACCTAGGAATATCAGAGGAAGTGGTCAAAAACCTGGAAGCCCAGGGGATCACAGAACCGACCACAGTACAGAGAATATCATACCCGCGCGTAAAGAAAGGATACGACGTACTAGTTGAATCCGAGACAGGATCAGGTAAAACACTGGCATTTTCACTGCCGATAATCGAACAAGCAAAAGGAAACAAAACCCAGGCACTTGTATTAACGCCTGTAAGAGAGCTAGCCAAGCAGGTAGAAGAAGAAATTAGCAAAGCGGCTGGTGACTCAGTCAACACCGCTGTAATCTATGGAGGCGTAAGTTACGGACCTCAAATCCAGGATGCGAAAAAAGCCAACATCGTGGTTGGAACACCCGGCCGAATCCTTGATTTGCTGAAGAAAAACAAGTTAGATGTATCAGAACTCGAGTACTTCGTGCTGGATGAGGCCGACCGGATGCTTGATATGGGATTCCAGGACGAGCTAGAACAGATCATGCGTTACGTCCCGGAAAACCGCCAGAACCTGCTGTTCGGGGCGACAATTCCCGGATCGCTGGAAAAGATGTGTAAAAAATACGATATCTCACCGAAGATCCTGAGGGTGAAAAAAGAGGAACACACCCGGAACTTGAGTGAAAAATACGTAGAAGCGAAGAACCATGAGAAAATATCCACCCTCTACACTTTACTGAAAAAACGGGATAGAGAGCTATCAATCGTTTTCTGTAAGACGAAGAACAACACTCGCTGGCTTTCCGATAAGCTGCGGAAAAACGGTATCGACGCAGAGGCACTCAACGGCGATATGAGCCAGAAACAAAGAGAGAAACTCGTTGACCGTTTCGAGAAAGGAGAGGTAAAAGTACTGGTGGCAACCGATGTAGCCGCACGCGGGCTTGACATCGACGATGTAACCCACGTCTTCAACTTCGATGTACCGGATACCGCCGATACCTACACCCACAGAATCGGACGAGCCGGCCGCCAAGGACGGGAAGGAGAAGCAATCACAATCCTGGAAAAACAGGACCACAACACCTTCAGAAGGCTTAAACGGAAGCTGGATATCCCACGCATGAAAGAAGACCTTGAGCTACTAGACGCTCAGGTCTGACAGACTTATTTATCAGCCGGAAAGAACATTTTTAACAATTTTTAGTAAAAACACAACGGCTGGAGGGAGCTGAAGCTCCTTTAAGCCCTCAAAGACGAAACGATGAATGCCTGAAGGTTATCACAGAGCAGGAAGGATTTATAAGAGTGAAAATCTCTGCTGAAGGATCTGGCGCCCACAGCTCACGCCCGATCTAAAACTTGTTTTTCTGCCCTTTATTCGAGAGCGTAAGCAATCTCAGGCAGTGTGGCTCTGACATTCTCCTTTAGCATATCTGAATCATAGGTAAGTACACAGGTAGATCCTTCCAAGTCTCTGGCAGCTTCGGCTATAGCACCCTCCTCATCTACCTCTCCATCAACCGCTTTTAGGCCCTCTTGTGAGTATTCAACTATATCCATGTAACCTGTTACGTTTACGGTTTCCGAAAAATCCTGGAAAAACGACAGAACCTGTTCATCGTCCGGCTCAGTTGATTTCTGGATACAGGTTTCCGCAGTATCCGGAATATAGATCGAGCTATCGTTCGAGAGAAACCTAACGCTCCGGTTTCTCGAGACCGGAGTCGAGATAAACTCCTCAATCGAAGTCCCATTTTTCTCCTTAGATTCAAATATTTGAGAACCTAAAAAGTTCAAAGCTCCCTGTGTCTGTTCTTTAGCCGAGAACAGCTCAGAGACATACTTTCTGCCAACTGCGGACGAATAAGGAACATTTACATCTAAAACATAGTTATCCGGCTCTAGACCCTCTAAATCCGAAATACTGTCAAAGAAACGGTGAGAAACATAAGACTCAGACACTACTTCATTCTCAAAAACACCAACATCGCTGTGATCCATTACAACCGTTGTCATCAATAGAACATAAAAAAGAGTATGAAAAAAGGATGGGCGAGGGCTATCTCTTTCCTACTCCCTGTCGAAAACAGTTTTTTCCAAGACATACCTCGCTAGTAATTCTTCGCAAAGTAAGCCCATCTTTTAGCGCTATCGCCACACACTGCGCATTCTCCTTCCAGATGATCTTCGTCACCCTGGATCTGTTCTGGTTCAGAGTCTTCTTCGAACGGTAGGACAACGATTTCCGCGGCTACCTGGTCTTTGATCTCGGTTTCACACCCTTCTTTACCACACCACTTGGTCTTAACATAGCCGCGTGATTTACCGATTGTTCCGAGGATCTCCTGTTTGCTGGTTGCTTCCCTGATGTTTTCCTGCTGGTAGTCTTCGAGTTCGGAATACATTGATTTCTGGATCTCATCGAGCCTCTGTTCTACCTCATCGATAAACTGTTCTCGATCCAAGCCCATCTGCTTGTCTCCGGAGTCTCGTCTCACAGTTGTAACCGCTTGGTCTTCCATCTCGTTCGGTCCGACCTCGATTCTCAGCGGCACTCCTTTCAGCTCCCATTCGTTGAACTTGTAGCCAGGGGTACGATGCTCCCGGTCGTCGTATTCGACACGTAGTCCTTTCTCCTCGAGATCTTCAGCGACTTTTTCGGCGTACTCTTCGACTTCTTCTTGGTTGTCTTCCTGGTAGATAGGTACGACAACTGCCTGGATTGGTGCGATGTTCGGAGGCATTACGAGTCCATCGTCGTCTCCGTGTGCCAGTACGATCGCTCCGATTACACGGGTGGAAAAGCCCCACGAAGTGGTATGAGCCGTCTGTGTATCTCCGTTCTCATCTTCAAAGGTTACATCGAAGGCCTCGGCAAAATGCTGTCCCAGGTGGTGGGAGGTTCCACTCTGGATTGACCGTCCGTCCGGCATCAAGGTCTCGATTGTTGAAGTATACTTTGCGCCCGGGAACTTATCGTGTTCCGGCTTGTAACCTGTAATTGATGGGATTGCGAACTCCTCTTCTATCATCTCTCTGTACTGGTCAAGCCGCATCATAACCTCTTTTTCAGCAGATTCATCTGTTGCGTGGGCCGTATGGCCTTCCTGCCAGAGAAACTCCCTTGTACGTAGGAACGGCCGTGTGTCACTGACTTCCCAGCGTACGACGTTTGCCCACTGGTTTAACTGCATTGGCAGCTGTCTGTGGGAGCGGATTTCATCGCTCATGTAGTCTGTTATTATTGATTCCGAGGTCGGACGGATTGCCAGCCTCTGATCCTGGTCTTTTTCCCCGTCTTCTTCGAGCCATGCGACTTCCAGATCGAAGCCTTCTACTATCTCACTTTCTTTTTCCAGGAGATCGCTAGGGATGAAAAGCGGGAAGTAAGCATTCTGTGCGCCGGTGGCTTTGAATTTTCCATCGAGTTTCTCTTTGATCAGCTCCCATAGCCGCATTCCGTAAGGCTTGATAATCATACAGCCTTTGACAGGCGAGTAATCTGCTAGCTCTGCCTTTCTTACGACTTCCGAGTACCATTCATGTACGTCTTTGTGCTTGTCTACCGTTACTCCTAGCTCCTGGGTCATACAGGAGTTTTCACGGTGAAGGTTTTAGAATCAAACCCTACTCTTCTAACTTGTCTTCGATGAACCGTTTGAAGGTTATACGGTCTTTCCCTTTCTTTTCTGCTTCTAGGACTTTTTCCCAGTCAGGCTCATCAAGTTTCCCAAGCTCGTACTTGGATTTGGTTATAGTATCGGAAACCAAGTCTTCGTAGTCAACTTCCTGTTCGGACCCGGATTCTTGAGGTTCTTCGGCGTCATCTTCTTCGTACTCCGATAAGTCTATTATAACCGGATTTTCCTCGAGTTCGCGGTGGCCGTACGCTCCGCTGAGAACATTCGAGTAAAACTCCAGTCCTCCTTTACCCGCATTTCTATCCATTGCGTGGCTTACGGTTGCTAGAACCGTTGTGCTGATCTGTTCGACGGCATCCCGTCCCGGAGTTCTTGAACCCGTATCAACGTATTTTTCCAGTACACGCTGGACGTCCAATGCCCAGTCACCGTTCTCCGGTTCTTCACGGAACTTTGAGACACCGAAACTGTCCTGGGTTAAAAGATAATCAACTACCTCTTCCGAAGTCCCGTATACACCGTTTCTGGTCTCCGGCAACCGGTCTTTCTCCGAGTTGTATGCACTTACAACCTGTTTTTCATTTAACTCCTCAAAGACAAGTTTGAAACTGTATAAACCATCGGCTCTCTTCTCTACGTCAATTTCCAGATTATCCTTCCAGCTATCTTCTTTTCCATACATTTTAGCTCCTCTATCTACATATTAGAGGTTTAAGACTTAACGTGATTTTTACAGTAGAACATATCCGTTCTACAGCATCTATAGCAGCCGAACCGGTTTTAACGCCAGAGAACAAATAACGGTTTATGAGCAAAGACCGGTTCGAATGCCCGGAGTGTGGAGAAAACTTCTCCTCCGAGACCTACCTGAAAGAGCATTTCAAGGTAGAGCATCCTGGAAAACATTACAGACAGCTGGCAGGACGGAAATTCAGCCTGCCAAGACTTGAGAAAAGCTTCAGTACCGGTATACTGACAGGTCTGATGATAGCAGCCGGTCTAGTAATTGCTTTCCAAGGCTACCAGGCATACAGCTACGATCCTGTAGAAGTAACCGTTGTAACCTGTGATAACTGTAGCTACGAGCGTTTCAAGGGTGCGACCGAGCGTTACTTTGATGTAAGCTACAGCGAGGTAAACTATGATTCAGAACGAGGTAGAGCGCTGTCGGAAAGATACGAGTTAAACTATGTTCCCGGCTTCATATTTGGGAAAGACATAGAGGATAAAAAGAACTTCACGCGTGTCCGGAATGCGTTAGTCGAGTTTGAAGACGCCTACGTGATGTCGGATACGCGGAATGAGGCCGCTCAACGTTTCTCGAAAGGCATCAGCCTTAACTGAAGAAGACTGCGGCCGTAGCTGTCAACGCCGCGGCCAGTACCTGAACAATTCCTATACCCGGTACATCGTTCGGATCTTGCTGTGTCTGACCCGAAGTCTGTTGAGGTACGACGTTTACATTTGTATAGGCTTCTCCGGTCAGATCCGAGTACGTCGATGTTGCCTGAACCCAGACCGGGACTCCGCTAATAGTGTCCTTGCCTCCGATCGAATCCACTTCGACCGTCCTGGTACTCTGGGCAGGAACATTCAAGCTCATAGTATTCTCCCCTGTCTGACTGAACTCGGAGAACTTCCGCATCGTCGTATCCTCTATCTGTAGGTCGAATGTAATCGCGTTCTCCGTAGGATTGATTACATGGAACAAGATTGCCTTCGTTGATCCCAACGTGATATCTGTCTGGTCCTGTTCGGCCACGATCGGCCAGTTATCGTACCATGTTCCCTGGAGACATCGGATCTCTTCAACCTCTCCGCCGTAATCATATCTAACGGCTTCCCCGGGCTGGTAAGTATCTCTGATATCACTTGAGACCGCTGGATACTTTGAACCATCCAGTATACATGCTCCCGGCGTCTTCACAACTCCTTGGACATCTGTATCGGTTTCACAGAGATCTGTGTTACACTGCTGTGTTACGAAGAACTCTCCGGCATCGTCTCCGCCACAGAAACCGGTTGTTCTTATCTTGTTATGCGTCCGGTTGCCGTTATCTACCGGGGACGGCTCCGTTGATTTACCTTCATCTTCCATGTAAACGTTCCAGTCATCGTCGATACCGTACTTTACAGCTTCAGGATAGTTGTTGACGTAGTCTTCATCGAACCAGCGGACACCCTGGCTGCCGTAGAAGCTGTTAGCCCGACAGTATTCTTCTGTTAGATCCTGGTCCATCCAGCGGTACTTTGGATCCGTTGGACCGCGGACAGTTGTCTGTGAACAGATCTCTTTGTCCTCCTTAGCCCGTCCGGCGCTTTCATCCGGCTCATCCGTGTTCCTGTAGTCACCGGCCTCAATTATACGCGGAGTCGAACTCATATCAACACAGGAATCAATGGCATCAGCACAGGCGTAACCGCCGTCATATCTTTCCGGATTGACGGATTCGCCCATTTCCTCGATCAAAAACTCCTTCCTGTCGTCCCCACACATCGGCGGTTCAAGCCGTGGAGTGGTCTCACCAACGATATTTGTTCCTTCATATACCTCGGACTCATCGACTCCGCCATTACCATCGTTATCAACACCGTCTTCCTCTCCTTCGAAGTAAATATCTCCAATAACAATATCAGTGTCCACGTTACCGGTTGAAAGATGCTCATAACTAGAGCTAGGACCTGTATCAAAGCCTAGACCGGCATCAGGACCTGTCAAGTCAATATTGAAACCTAGCTTGTCTCTCCAACCGCTGAAATACTCCATGCTCTGATACTCGCCGTTTTCCCATCCCTGCTTGATGTAATCGGGATCGATCCAGACGCCGTCTCCTGGCTGGATTCTTCCATCGCTGTGAGTTGAAACATCGGCAAACGAGTTACCGAACACTCTTTCCGTTTTCGAATGGGAGGTAGCATCGGTCGAAGTACGGGACGCGCCATTTCTATGGTACGTGCGGCCCGGAGCATAGGCCTCTCCACGAGTCGAGATCAGCATAGACAAGTTCTTCGTGATACCGTACTGATCAACCGAGCTATTACTTATAGAGCGTTCGTAAAACGTTGTCTTCCAGTTAGGATTCGTAAACGAAACCACAGTATCCATTGAACGCTCTAACTGGTTTGAATCATCATCTATCCTGTTGAACGTTCCGTTGAATGCCGCAGGATCCTGCTCTGTTGTCTGTGAAAGCGGATGGAAGTCCTCGTCCTTTTCACCTTCGGTAAACGTCGAGAAAAACAGAGGACTCTTACCGGCCGTGTTCGTACCGGAATCATCACAGCCATCGATGTTCGGCCCGCAGTCATCCTCTAATGCGATACCTTCCTCTCCGCCAGCAGGGTTGTAAGTCGCGTGGTACGCACTCGGATTTTCCGTGTAGTAATAATCTATATCGCTGCTGTTGTAAGTTCCATCGCCGTTACTGTCGTACTCTCTGGATAAATCAACCAGATCCGATCCGCCATTTCTGAGGTACTGGTTGGCGACCTCATTATCCATGTCGTACCATTCTCCGCCCATCTCCTCGACGGTTCCATCATCATCGTAATCATAGTTATCGCCTGGGTGTGTGTCGCCGCTGTCCGGAATCGCCAGACATACTTCACGGTCCGGAGAGTCAATACTTTTCTCGAATCCAGAGGTCTGCTGGGAGGAAACATCTACTACCGTTCCCTCACTGACCTCCTCACCCTTGACCACACAGTCAGTCCGTGAATCAACACAGACCTGCTGAGCGTTCTTATTGTTGTTCAAAACATCGTTGTTGACCTCAGGCCCCTCCATGTAAGTCCAGTACTCGTTAGGCTGATCACCACACACACCAGGCGTAGGGTTTGAGACAGTTCCATCGTAGGTGCCAGTCGCAGTATCCGGAGTTATATTCTGGAAAAGCTTGTAGACACCAAGCGACTCATCCAGCTCCTCTTTCTGAAGCTCATAGCTTACATCCGCACTATCCGGAGTAGGAGAATCCCACTGATCAATATTCTCCAAGGACATATCCATATCTATAACACATTTGACGTGATCCTCCGGGCAGCTCAAGTCATTATTGTTTTCAACACCAGAAGGATTGACAAAATCGAAGTTCCCAAAACTAGACGAAGACCCATCCGAGCTATTCCGTGTATCACTTGCCAAAGTCGCCGTAGTCGTACCAAGAATACGGCCATCCTCAACCCCAAGAAACCCATCCCCCTGACCGTTAGGACCATCAGCATCAAACGAACGGAACCAGTCACGGACCGAGATGAACTCATTACTGGAATCAACATCCAAAGTGAAACGGGAGAGCGATACACCGATATCATTGTTCGTGTCCGAAGATACCTCCCAGGAGAAATAACCTTTATCATTAAATCCTTGACTTAAAACATTCGAAGAGTATGATTCAGCTCCTCCTTTGAAGTTATCTCCGCTAAAAAGAACTTCTTTAGGCTCTAACTGACTGCCAGGGTTTGTGTCCGGATTCAAGTCCAAAATTTTCGCTGTCTTCAGCTCAATAGTTTCATACCTGTATTCAGTGGTAGCTGATTCGTAGTCTGCCGCGTAGTTCTTCTCAGTTCCGGAATAGTACTCTCCACCACCAGAAACAGAACATCCACTGCCTGTACAAGTGTCATCGGGAACCGAACCCCCACACGAAGAACCTTTCTCGTAGTCTAACTCATTATAACCTCCTTCGTCATCGTTGGTTACTTGGATGCGTATATCTTGGTCAGAAGTATCCTCAGTGTATCCGTTATCTCCTGATTTCGAGGTCTCATGCTCTGTTGAGGTAGCTCTTATCGTATCTGTAGTATCCTTATCAAGCTGCTGATCGTCAACATGAGCTGGAGAACGACTATCACACTCATGATCTCCAAGCTCCACCTCATCTTCACTGCAGTTCGCTCCCGAACAACTCCCTGCATAATCTGTTCCGTCCCCGCTGTAATCCCAGTATGTATCGTCGTGCGGCGCTCTCTTATCGGTTACAGATCCAATAACTGCGGAGTCAGTGACCTCGGGATAAACTATCCACAGTTCCTGTGTGTCTGTATCAACGTAGAAATCAGGCACATCAGTCCATGGCATATCACTGTAAGTCTTCGTATCATCTGATGTGGAAGAGGAAATATCTTCTGTCCTGAAACCAGCAGGGAATCCTTCAGTAGTGAACTCCTTCGCATTCAAATCCATAACATAAGTTACAGGATCTTCATGAGTCGTACCGTCTCCGTTAGTTATGGAGTGCGTATCTAATACCTCCGAAACTGTGTTAGCATCCGAATTACCTCTATCATCCGGCAAACCCGCATCCTCAGGGCAGTTCAAAGTATCATCGTCGCCATCAACCTTCGAGTTCCCGCACTGATCTTTACGCGGCGAATCAATTAACTCTCCGCGGCCGGTAACTGAATCAGTGGCTTCATAATCGCTGTTATCGTACAACATCCAATCCAAGGTTCCACCACCGTACTCGACATGTGACTGGCTTACATATGTCTCGTTAAGCCGGTTTCCCGCTCCCTGTATGCTGTCTTCGAACGGACTGCTTCCAATTCCTCGATCAACAACCTCAGATCCAAAGAACACTGTAGAGGAACTCTCATTCGGATCCGTCTCACCTGCGAAAATCCAGGAAGCATCCATATCATAGAGATTGAACTCAGAATCATCCTCATAAAGCGGATTAGAACAACCCGGGTCCTCACCGTCAACCAATCCATCTCCATCATTGTCGCTGCCATCATTACACGCCGTAGTCGGCTCCCCGGAACCAGATCCGCTGCCAGCATAACCAGCAACCAGTCCGACGGTTAAGAGAACAAGACAAAGTAAAACCGCGGTTTTCGTAAGTTTCACAAAAACATATTTTACCAGGACCGAATAAATATCTCAGCCAAAGAACACGCCAAGAACATCATCAACCAGCGACTCAACCCCGTCCATCCAAGAAGATTCCTTCTCCACCGGCCGATCAACCGGCCCCTGTAACTGCTCAGAACCATTAGAACCCAACTCAACACTTTGAACAGAACTAGAAGAACCAGAATACGCCGCCGAAGCAGAAACAAACAACATCAAACAAACCAAAACCCCGGCGATCTTCCTCATACAAACAAGTTTTCCAAAAACCGCCATTTATAATTAACCAGAAAAACATCCGGAAAACCAAACACATTATTCACCTAGAAGTGACAAAATCACCAACAGTTATTTAATGCTGCGGACGAAAAAAGACTACATGTCATCGGCACCAAGAGGAAAACGATACTTCAAGAACGGCGAGATCCTAGAGCCTTCAGAAGACGCTATAAAAAACATAGATCGAACAATACTTGAAGAAGACATCCACGGCAACAAGAAAGAAACAGACACATCATTTGAAAAAGCAATTGTCGGGGCATTAGGACTAGGCGGCGCAGCAGCATACGCCAAAAAACTTTCAGAAGGAGAAGACATCGACAGCACACGAAGAAACTTCATGAAAGCATCAGCCGGAGCAGCAGTAGCAGCACTCTCCGCAGGATGTACAGGAAACGCACCAAATGAACCAGAAGGCACTCCTACAGAAACAACAACTGCGAAAACAACCACAGAAGCCGTCGGAAACCAAACAACAGCAAGAACAGAAGATCCAAACGCAGATCTTCCTTTCGACGTAAAAGTCAGCCCGAAGTTCAGAGAAGACTTCGATGAAATATTCGAAAAGTTCGATCCTAGTCTAAGACCTAAAAAAATCGGGAATACTCCTGAGAAAATGGCCTATTTCATGGCAGAGGAAGCTACTAAACACGGCAACTATGGCGAGGCTCAAAACGCAGACCAAAAAATTGGAGTCTCTTCCAACGAACCATTCATCCACTTCACAGACCACGAAGCCGCGACAAGAGCGAACGCAGAGCTACTACAGAACCTTCACTTTTTGGATGAAAGCTTTCCAGAAGAGACAGTTGGAGAAAACCTCATTACTACCTCAGGTCATGCCGTAGACGGCGGAAACCTGTTCAAAATATCCGGAGTTGCCTTTGAAGATGAAAACGGAGAAATGAACTACGGAACCAACATACCAACAGCTTCCGCCGTAAGGTGGGTAGGCGATCTCAGCGAATCAGATTTCTTTACAGCTGGAGGTGGATTCGCCTATGATAGCAGAGAAGCAACGCAGGCAAACATGAGATTTTACGAAGACGTGACTAGCTCCTACAGAATTCCCGCTGAGGATTTCTCATATACAATAGTCCCAACAAGGCTGGAAGGAGAGTTTGAGGCAGCAATACTGACCGATAAGGCCTACAAGACACGAAGCCAGGCAATGATGAACGGTCCAGGGGTTGTAGACTTTGAGAACCAGACAGCGAGTCTGCTTGAAGACGAGGACGCTGACTACCTCGTAATAGACGAGAACTCCAACGGAGACCAGTACATAAGATCAAGAGGGCGCGAGGCAGTTATGGAGCAGATACCTATCACAATGGGAGTAGGAGAGCAATAGCTCTGCTCTCAGCCCCCAAATTCTATTTCGCTGTCGTAAGCCCTTCCAGGATGGTTGATGTAGAATAACCGATCGTCTCTTGGATATCGTATTCCTAACTCTGAAACCTGTACTCTCCAGAGATACCTCCAGATGTATCGAAGAAATCTAATGTGATAGAATTACTACTATCTACAGCCCAATACTATATTTTAACATAGAAACCGGAAACGTAATAGATAAGTTATTCACCTAGAAGTGACAAAATCACCAACAGTTATTTAATGCTGCGGACGAAAAACATTCACGAGGAGATCAAAAATGGGAGACAAAGACTCAAAGCAGGGCCGGGGAATGAATAGAAGAGATTTTTTGGAGGCAGCGGTTAGCGCAGGAATAGCAGCGTCCTCCACGGCAGGATGTTTAGCTGATTCGCCAGAACAGACAAGAGACACATCCACAGAAACCACGTCCAAAACAACCACAGAAGCCGTCGGAAACCAAACAACAGCAAGAAACCAAGAACCAGAACTAGACATACCAGAATGGCTAGGAGACGAAGTAGACAACCCGAAAGAAGATGTAAAACGAATACTAACCCGAACCAGCGCAAACCTCAAAGACAACGCGAACAGACACGAACAACTCGACGACCTCTTTCATTTCTCATACGCTAGAGCAGGAAGGAACAACCGAAGGGAAGCAATTGCCTTATGTTACGTAGCTACAGACAACCTACATACAGAAGGCTACGACAACTTCAACGTAGGACAAGACACACACATACTACCAGACCTCGGTATACTCAACGGAATCCTACAAAACGGCACAGCAGTCTTCATCGATGAAAACGGCAACCAAAGATGCCAATTCGGGGAACCCGACCTAGGAGGAGGACTAAAAGACGCCAAAGGATCAGAAGCATACACAATTGAAGGCGAAAACTACGAACACGTATCGTTCGCCTCAGGCCACGCAGTGGCAGGATACGTGAAACGAATGGGTTACCTAGACGACGAAGTGGAGGAGTCGGACAAATTCTGGGAAGACTTACACACCAACGCCGCACTTTCATTAAACGGCATTATCCCAAGACAGAACGGCGTAGCCACAGACTTCCAAACACAATTAGAGGTCGGGAGACGAAGAACCAACCCCGACGAAGGAAACATAGTAGAATTCACCAGAAACCACCTCGATGCCGTAAGACAAGCACAGAAAAAACAGCACTCCGAAAAAGGAGTCTACGAACAGGTAATATACGAAAACGGCGAATTCAGAAGCCGACCAAAGCACCTCCTAGACGTGATAGACCAATACGAAGAAGATCTGATAAACCACGCCAACTCTCTTTAATTTCGTACGTACGCCTCCAAAGGATGGTTCTGGACCTCTCCAAGTTGGGCTTCTGACTGAGAAACAAACTTGTCGAACAGCACTGAGCCAGTGTTGCTAGCGTGCTGGCTCAGGTCTCCTAGTTCATCTCTGTGGATGTAATCAAGTCTGACTGAGACCAGTCCTGGCCCGTTTTCTACTCCCGCAGTTATGTGATTATCATCCCCCGGGATTAAAGAGGTGGTATCGCTTTGTACGAATCCAAAGACACAGGTGTACTGTTTCCTGACGGCTTTCGAGGAACTATCTGTACTGAAATCTCGGTCAGGTACTTCCGCAACTACGTAAGTGTCTCTATCAGAATGGACGGTCTGAGTAATGTTTACATACTCATCCGGACTATCCGGTACAGCAACACCGTCTTTTCCAAGGAAACACATCGACTGAACTCTCAGAGGCTGGTAGTCATCTCCTCCTTCAAGTCCGTGCTGGTAAGAGTTTTCCCACTGTAGCGCATCTTCCTGATCTATCTTGAATCCTACAAAGCTTCCTGAAAGATCATCACTTGTCGTCTTGAAAAACTGGACTCTCATCGAAGTAGCTCCCTCAGAACCTATTGTACATGCATACCCATCGCCAGTTTCCGACCAGAAAAGCTCATCAGGACAGTTACCTGCGAAACCACCCGGGAACATCTCTCCCGTCTGATTAACGCCCTCGCCTTCATTAAGACCCGCATTTTTCGCATCCCATGATGCTTCCGCATCATCTCCTGGCGTGTATCCGTCTCCTGTGTTTTCAACTCCTTTAGACTGCCAGTTGTCGGCATCATGGCAGTTTTCACAGGATGAGGCGGATGTTCCACCATCGTATTTCATCTCTGCTTGGTGGAGTGTCTGGTATTTGGATGTGAATCCCCCTGCGTTTACGAAGTCTGATTCCCAAACATCTCCGTTTTCCGGGCTTCTTCCAAGCCGCTGTTGGGCTTCGTACAAGAGGTAGTTTTCTGTCGGGTAGAACTCTACGGCAGGTATAACGGAGCCGTGTGAACTGTGGTCTGCTCTTTGACAGAGATCGTTCCTGCTGCCCGAGAATCCTTCCGGATTGGTTTCTGAGCATTCAAACGTGTCCGGCGATTCCTGGTAGTTTTCATAATCAGATAGTTTCTTGGAGCTGTCGTGGCAGGTATTACTCGTCCAGACTGCGTGTAGCCCGGAGGAGTTTTGTTTAACTACAGGAGAACAACCCAGATCTACGCCCCCCTCATTGTTATCTTTTCCTGTATCATCACAGTCGGCTTCTTCATCTATGAGACCATCGCCGTCGTTGTCAAGCCCGTCTTCACATTCATAAGTTCTCTCCCATTCCTCAGTGGCAGTGTTACATTTGTAAAGTTCCGGACCAGTAGAGACGTTAGCAACTAGAGAGGTGGTACTGCCGTGCTTATCGTCCATCATAGCGCCTGATCTACAGACATGGAAGTACATCTCCCCCGTCTTGGAAGCCAGATTCCCCGAACTGTCATAATGCTCTGGGACGTAACCGACTAGGAGATCCCCATCCGGTCTGAAACCCTGTCCGTTATGTAACGGGGCGGCTTTGTCAATATTGTTATTGAGATTATTCGCGTCTGACGGGTTATCGAGATCCATTTCCATATCCTCAAAGTTATGTGTGAGAAGATCACAGGCATCATGAGTAGAATATGAACCACTATCAGTGAAACAGTTATCACCTATCCCTTCACTTGTCGCCTGTATTGATTGGTAAAAATAGTGAAGGCTGCTGGATGAGGGATCAAACGCCAGAGGATCCAATGCTCCTGGCTCTTCCACAGAAACCCTCGCCCAGTCGTCGTCTGAACCGTCAACCACGTCGTTGTCTCTCTCAAGTACCTTCATTTCCAAGATCTGACCTTTTCCTAAAGACCCTGTACAGTCGAAGAAGCCACATTCATCTGTAAGGAAAAAACTCGTTGTTGTGCGGGTACCTATGTTCGCTGCCGCTCTGATAGCCTTTCCACGGTGAGGATCCGCCTTCTTCGCATCAACAAACACGTTTCCTCCAGAGACAATTTGGCTCCCATCATCTAGCTCGACCATCAACTCATGGTTTCCATATCCACAGCT
Organism: Candidatus Nanohalococcus occultus; assembly: GCF_029207735.1. NCBI lineage: Archaea > Nanobdellati > Candidatus Nanohalarchaeota > Candidatus Nanohalococcus > Candidatus Nanohalococcus occultus. The sequence continues at coordinate 392,824 of NZ_CP104395.1, read as the reverse complement.
TATGATTTGAGGAACCGCAAAACTTACCTCATATCTTGAAACATGGTTTCCTTCACTATTGGTTCCGATATATTTTTCGTTTACGATACTCTGGCTGTTTTCACATCCCCGAAGTCTTAAATCTGCCAAGGACCCTGTATCGCTCTGGTCTCCCTGGCCGAAACATTCAGTGCCTCTAGAGCCTTCAACACATTCTATAGTAGGTGTTGGGGAACTCTCATCTATAACTAAAGAAGACCCGCCATAGGTCATTGAAGTATCAGGGAATGTCCACTCTCCTGCCGCTCCTAGAGTTGTAAGACTCACCAAGACTATAGAAATTACTAAAATTTTACTACGCATTACAGTTACTTTGCTCGTGCCAGTTTAAAACTTTAATAGAGGCAGAGAACAAGCACGAAAAGGAGAAAAGAGAAAATGTTTTAGAGGCGTGGGAGTTTCCAGAGGAACTTCTCCAGGGCGCTGTCCATCTCCGCTGCGTTGCCGCCGGGCATGACCTGCATCAGGCCCATGTAGGAGACATCTTCCTCTTCCTGCTGTTCGTATTCGTCCCAGTACTTCTGTAGCGAGGATGCGACGTTTGTGACCTCAGTTCTCTGGTTTCCGATTCCACAGGTGTTTCCTACACCAATAACGGCTACTGTGCCATCGATCTCTTCGACCAGTTCCTCGACTTTGTCTACTGCTGGCTTGTATGCCTCGTAGATCTCTTTTTTCATCGGCTTCGATGCTTCCGGAGGCGACTGTTTGATGATGATTCCTTCGAGCGGTAGGTCGTGTTCTACGGCGGCTTCCTCGATCTTGGATTTTTCGACTCCTGGTCCGCCCATCATGACTCCGACTCCTTCGCTGATGTCTCCGGTCTGTTCCCCTTCGAACTTGGCTCCAGCATCGACTGTGATGATCGCATCTACTTCGTCTGCGATCTCATCGATTGCGTCTCCGTACTTTCCGAGCCGTGCGCCCGGTCCGTTGGACTTGATGACGTGAACTTCGTTTCCTGCGACCTCTTCCTTGCTTCTGATGATGTCGTCTGCGATTTCCTCAGGTTCTGAGGAGATGAACTTTGCGGCAACCAGTGGGCCGATTGCGTCTCCGATCGGATCGCCGTTTACAAAGGCTCTTGTAGCCTCCTTCTGGCTTTCAGCTAGCTCTTCGTAGATCGGTAGAACCATCTGGATCATACCAACCAGCTGGAAGTTCTGGGTCTTAACCAAAAGCTCTCTGTAATGTCTTAGTACCTTGTAGATCTGGTGGGTTCCCATAACGCCTTTGAACGCCATGTTAAGGTTCGCGAGTTCTTCAGGATCTTCTGTATCTGCGTTTGCTTCAACAAACCGCGTAAACTTACTTTCCGATGCGTCTAGAACGTTTTCCAGCTTTCCAACTGTTCCAGCTGGATCCAGCATCGTTGGAGCCGAGAACTTGAAGTCCCGAAGTGTCTCGAACTTCTGTTCGGTCTTCCCACCGATGTTCGAAGACAGGTTATCGAGGAACATTGCTTTGGTATCGTTCCTGTAGGCCTCTAGGTAATCCATGACCGATGAGACCTTTCTGTCTATCTGCCAGATCATTATCCGTGATCCGAAAAGTAGTAGTATTGGGAAAGCTAAGAATCCGATTATGCTTATTACCATATAGATTTGGGTGAGAATTCCACCGTCCTGTGGGACAATTCCTGGAAGTACCATGTTCAATCCAGCTGAGGCGAGCTTTTTAAGCTAACCGTCTTTGAGCTCGGAGATGATCTCTCCAGCCTCTCCTTTCGAAGGGTTCGAGGCGATAACCGCGTTCGCAACGGTTTCAGGCGCTAGCTCCTTGATCTTTTCCTTCATAGCACCAGGCATTCCCTTCGTTTCCCCACGGTAAAAATGTGATGCGATTACAGCCGTCGCATGGCTCTGATTTAAGGAAGAGTGTCCGGAGGTAGGAATGTAGACTGTACAATCACATAGTTCCAGTTCCTTGTTTGATAGGCCTGAGCTTTCCCGGCCGATCATTATCGAGGTATTTTCCCGCGGCTCGAACTCGTGTAAACTGTCTCCACGTCCGGGCTTCGTTCCGACAATGTAATCAAGATCCTCTACAGCTTTTTCCGCCGAGTCAAATATTTTTGCGTCACGCAACTGTTTTTGAGCGTTTTTCGCGGTCGAGCGAGCTTCCTCGATGTTGAACTCCGGGTTGACAATCCGTAGCGGGTATCCGAAGTTGGCGGAAAGCCGTGCTATGAAACCTGTGTTTTCCGGTATCTCTGGCTCGATTAGAACTATCGCTTTCACTGTAAAGAGTTTTTAACTCCTGAATCATTAAACCTGTTTATGTTAGACACAAAAGTTCTGGCCGCCGTACTGGTATCGCTTGCGGCCGCAAGTATCGCTGTAAACGGCGGTAATTCGTTTTCAATGGATGAAGGTTTAAACTTTGATGAATTTACTTCAGCTGACCTTTCCCCTCGGAATCTAGGGGCTTTCACAGGACTTATTGATAGAAGGGATTCGGATACACCGGTTAAAGCAGATCTGAACTTCAATGGTTCGCTTCCACAGCAAGTAAGGCTTAGTTCTGCGGACTTGAGTCCGGAAAACCTCACTGAGATAACTGACGGTGACCGGACAATTAGATCGAAGACTTCATTTACGTTGGAAGGTTTCAGCGGCACTGTAACACTTGATAAGCCTTTGACGCTGGATGGAACTGCTCAGAGAGCTTCTTCCAACGGTGTCGAGATCTCGGGTAGTTTTCAGATCAGAGAGCAGGTAAGCTCCGATCGACTGGTTATAGAAAACGTTACCAGATCGGATTTCAGCCTTGATAATGTAGAGGGAGATATTGAGTCAGGTTCGACATCCGCAAGTATTTCAGGCACTCAGTTGTCAGCTGACTCGTTTTCAGGCGATCTCTCATTTGACTTCGTTGAAAGCCGCTTGGAGATGAACGGAACTGTCGGACGGCTGGATGCGGGTTCAGTCAGTCTTGGGAACTAGATTCTTCCTTTTTCTCCTTTACTTTATCTAAGACGACTTCCTTTGTTTTCTTACCCGAGTCTTCGTCTTTCAGTTTCTGATCGTGGTCTTTCAGCGTTGACTCGATCTTCGAGAGCCTTCTGCTCTTCTTAAAGCCCTTGTACTTACTTGATACCCAGGTAGCTACATCAACCGGTACGGTAAGGACATCCCAGCCAAGACCCAGTAATGGAAGCAGGATTGAGTAAGCGACGTAAAGGCCTGTTCCAAGTCCGGCGAACCCTAGTACGGTCTGTAGGTTCAAAGGGAAATCAAAACTTACCGCCATAAAAGTGTAGAATGCTCCTGAGATCGCTGCGACCGTCGCAACTTCAAACATAGTTTTCAGGACTTTGATAGCTACCAGGAATACTCCGACAAGCAAGAGGGCGGTGGCTATAAGCTGTAACTCCATTTTTACTCACCTAACACGCTGTAGAGTGGATCGCCTTTTTCAGGAATGTAACTTGTATACAGTACAAATCCTGCCAGCAACAGTATGAAGACCACTACTGCTATCAGGATTAAAATACCTGATCCGGACGATTCTTCTTGTTCATCGTTTGAAAGACTGTCTCCAGGAGAGTTATCATCTGAACCGTTCAACGAGTTATCCGAGCCGTTGAAACCGTTCGCACCATCATCTTCGTCGCCTCCCATGTATCCTGACTCTAGAGTCGTGGAAACCGGGATCGTCGAGTAAATAGTATCCTCTGAGGTAAATGAGACTAACTCTACTGTTCCCGAACCCTCTTCCACACTGGAGAAGCTTAGATCTAGTTCACGGCTCTGTCCGGCCGGAATTGTCGTGTTCTCAGTTGAGACATCGAAGGTCGAAGACTGTACCTGTGTGCTGTAAACCTCGAGATCTCCCGTGTTATCGACTGTGATCGTCCGTGTGACGCTCTCTCCTGTCGTAACTGTTCCAAGATCAATGCTGTTTGGAACGTTTACCGCGGCTTCAAGTGACTGTACGTTCGATTCTAGGAAAGTCTGTACTGTCACCGAGTAGTTTTCCGAGCTTACCGTGATCGCGCCTGTGAAGTTACCAGGTTCCTGTACGTCAAAGCTGACATTTACCTCCTGAGACTCGTTTAACTCAAAGCCTGAAGGCGAAACCGTAAACACATCTGCCGTATCGTCTTCAGCCAGCGTTACCGAAAGATTGCCTTCCCTCGGATCCTGTACCCAGAAACTTTCCTCGACAGTTCCGCGCTCGGAGGCAGTGACGTTCATCCATTCCCCCGAGTTAACACATAGACGGCCGTCGATAAGTCCGCACGCAGGCTCTCCTATCTCAACATCGATCTCCTCGGAGAACCCAGCGGTTTCATCCGTCAAAGTGATCTCGCCGTCGATATCAGTCTTGTTCACCGGATCAAAGACCACTGTAAAGTTCTCTGTCTCCGAAGCGTTCAGTGAAAGATTTTCTCCGCCGTTAACAGTTGTAACATTTTCAAGTTCCTCACTCAGTGTTACGTTTAACGTAAGATTCGCTGATTTCTGATTGGTTACGTTAAACATTCTTTCATGCTCCAGTAAGTCCATAAACTCGAATTCAATCTCATCCGTAGTGTTGAACGTGGAGCTGACCTCTCCGACGTTAAAAGGCTGTTCAAAGCTCTTCGTAGAGTTGTAACTGTCCGTAGTTGTAACATTCAGTCTGTAAGTTCCGTTTTCCGCATCTCTTGAGAAGTAAACGTTTTTCCCGTAGAAACCTGTGTTTGAAAAGAAGCTGATCTCTCCGATACTGTAGTTCCTGAAGATATCTCCGTTTGGATCGTAGATCGTTGCGTTTACCTCTTCCATCTCCGATAAATCGACTGCGTTACCTGTAAACGGCTCTTCGATCGAGAACCTCATCAAGAAATCCTCGGTCTGCTGAACCGAGTTCTCACTGGCATCGGAAAGCCGGTAGTCGATGTAAGTCACGTTGTAACGTGTGAGCAGCTGATCTTCATTGACCGAAGCGTTGTAAACCATTGAAACTTTTTCCTGGTACTTAGAGGTATTTAACTCAGGTAGCTGGAACTCTGTCTCCCATAAACTGTTTTCATCCATCGAAAAAGTATCCAGAGTTCTCATCGTGCCGTTTTTCAGCGGTGCTTTGACAGCTAGCTCAACATCCGAGGCCTCGAAGGCCGTCATATTGTATCCTGTCTCGATCTCAGCATTTCTTCCGCATTCAGTGAAAAATGAACTGTTATCACAACCTGAAGATGCGTTTAAGTACGCTATCTTTCCTGTGGAACGAGGATAGGTGTCGAAAACATCGGAAGTCGATCCGTAGGGCTTGTTATACCCTTGTCCGGAGGCCGATGCGTTAATATGTATAATATAACTTGAATTAGCGTGATCAGGCATCTCAACCTGTAGAGAGTACTCTTCGGTTGAAGGACTGTACCCTAGTTTACCGAGCTTGCCTGTCCAAGTCCCGTTTGTAACGTATGCTTCGACCGTCGCATCATCCTCGTTCGTGTCATTCCAGGTATCGGTTACATTTGCCTGAAGCCGGACGTCCTCTCCTGGCTTCACGTAACCGTTAAAATCATTCATTAACTCTACAGACAGATTTCCTACATCCAAAGTCTCCGTTAAATTCTCCTCTATTGTAGAAGACCCATCCGAACGCACAAGCTGATACTCGATCGTTGTATTTTCCTGTATAGTAGTTAAGTTAGCGTACCAGTATCCGTTTTGTAAATGCTCCATCGAGCTGATATTTCCGGAGTAATTGTACTCGAAATCTTCCTTAGACGTGAAGTTAGCCGGCGTTATAGGCTCTCCTTCGGCATCATTGACCAGTCGTACGGTTTGAATCGTAGAGGAGTTGTTACCAGTCTCCAAAAGACTTACAGGTTCATCAAGATTGTTTATATCCCAATCCAAGGTGTCCTGGGCGGCAACCGGGGCGGCTAAAACCACGATCGAGATCAGTAAAGCGGAAAAACTCTTCATGACCAAAGATTAGGCCGTCTTGTATAAAAATCTAGGTAGAACGCCGGTAAAGAACAAGTGTTTCGAACCAGAGCCTGGTCTCATCAACTCTCTCAACCTCGAATTTACTTTCCAGTGATTCAAGATCTGCCAGAGAGCTTCCTATAAAGTATATTTCGCCGTTTTTAGTTAGATACTTGCGGGCTTGTTCGATAAACTTTTCGGTTAACTCGATGCCTTTCTTTCCACCAACTAAAGGGTCTGAATCACCCTCTCTTTTCCCGGGAAGATAGGGCGGGTTAAACAGGATGAAATCGAAACATCCTTCGACCTCCCCGAGTAGATCCGAGCGGACAACCTCTAGCTCAACCTCTTCGTTTCCAGCTCTCTCCTTGACCTTCTCGACAGATTCAGGGTTTTTATCGAGCGCTGTGACCTTGGCTCCGCGTTGTGCGGCCCGGATTGCTAGCTCTCCGCTACCGGTTCCTACCTCCAGGAGTTTTTTGCCCTCCAAATCCAGTTTCTCAAGATGCTGTTTGAAAAACAGCGTGTCCTCGCTTACCGGGTACGTCACAGACAGGCCTCTATAAAGGCTTTATACAGCGGATTCGGGTTCTGAAGCGAGGATTTAAACTCCGGATGTGCCTGCGTGCCAACGAAGAATTTATGGTCTTTTATTTCGACGAACTCCGGTAGATCTCCGTGGAAACCGGAAAACCGGATTTCTCCCTCCTCCAATTTTTCGATGTACTCTGGATCGACCTCGTACCGGTGTCTATGTCTTTCCGAGACTTTCTCGGAGCCATAAATGTCCTTGACTTCTCCGGTTACTTCTGCCTCGAACTCTCCGAGCCGCATGGTTCCTCCGAGTTCTTCGATGTCTTTCTGTCCGGGTAGTTCGGCGATGACGTTGACTCCATCTTGGCCCCATTCTTCGGATGATGCGTCGATTCCGAGGCCTCTTGCCTGTTCTATTACCATTAGCTGCATGCCATAACAAAGTCCGAGGATCGGAACGTTGTTTTCCCGGCAGTACTTGATTACCTCCATTTTGGCCTCTACTCCGCGTTTTCCGAAGCCTCCTGGTATGACTATGCCATCGTACTCTTCAAGTTCTTCTGCTGTGATCTCGGCCGCATCTATGTTATCGGCCTGGATCGAGGTGTTGCTGGCAGCTCCAGCGTGCTTGAGGGCTTCTTCAACGCTGGCATAGGAATCGTCCATCTCGGTGTATTTCCCGCAGATAGCGATCTTCGCACCGGTCTCTCCCAGCAGGTTTTGTACCCTGTTTTCCCATTCGGCGATGTTGTTTTCTCTTTCAGGCAGATCGAGTTTTTCAGCAACTATCTCATCGACGTTTTGCTCGTCGAACTCCAACGGAAGCTGGTAGACAGATTCAAGGTTAGGGTCGGATACAACTGCTTTCTCCGGGACATCGCAGAACAGAGATATTTTCTCAACAGCTGATTCGTCTAGTGGTTTCTTGCTTCTGCCGACAACCATGTCCGGATCCAGGCCGGCTTCCTGTAGTTTTTTCACCGAGTGCTGGGTCGGCTTGGTTTTCTGCTCTCCGGTGGTCTCAAGGTACGGAACCAGCGTTGTATGAATCAGGAAGCTTTCCTCCTCGTTACAAATCTGGCGGGCTGCCTCGAGGTAAAACTGGTTTTCCATATCTCCTACAGTCCCGCCGATCTCTACAATTACGATATCGGCTTCCTCGGTTCCAGCTACTTTTTCCCACCGTTTTTTGATCTCATCAGTTACATGAGGTATCATCTGGACGGTCTCGCCGAGATACTCGCCTTCACGTTCCTTGTTGATCACACTCTGGAAGATCTTTCCGGAGGTGAGGTTCCAGTCTCCTCGGCCTTCAATGTCTAGGAAACGTTCGTAGTGACCGAAGTCCATGTCTACCTCGGTTCCATCCTCTAGGACGTATACTTCGCCGTGTTCATGCGGGTTCATCGTACCCGGATCGACATTCAGGTACCCGTCACATTTTACAGGCACGATGTTCAGATCTCTTTGCTGTAGAAGTTTTGAAACACTTGCGCTGATCAAACCCTTACCAAGGCCTGATAGAACTCCTCCGGTTACGAAAATCCATTTCGGCATAATATAATTAGCGGCGGGAAAGTTAAGTTTTTGCCCGAAGGCTCTCTGAAATTTCCGCGATCTCCCTGACCTCGAGTTCGGTCACCCTTTTCTCCGAGTGAGGCAGATCATCACGGATCTCTTTAGCCTCGTCTTTCTCAAAGCCAAGCATGTGTCGGGCATCCACAAATGCGTTCCGGACCTTTTTCCGCTGGTGTGTGAAAAGCGCTTTTGCCAGCTCGAAGAAAGCCTCCTCGTCTTTTACCCCGTGACGTTCCTTGTTCGGGTAAAGTTTCAGGATCGAGGCCTCGACTTCCGGCTTCGGATGGAAGCTCGAACGAGAAATGTCTCTCAGCTTTACAGGAACGAAATAGTACTGTACCGCGATGGAAAACTCGTTGTAAGCCGATTCACCGGGGTCAGCTATGGCTTTTTCCGCGACCTGTTTCTGTACGATCAGACTGGACTGGATCTGTGCGTCCCCAAGTTTACGGAGTGCCTCCGAGGATATCTGGAACGGAAGGTTTGAAACGCACCGATCGTACTCAAGGTCTTCAAGTTCCAAGAAGTCTTTGTTCAGTACCTCAATGTCCGGGAACTCGGATTCGATATGTCTTGCCAGCGTTGTATCGTTTTCAACAACAGTCAAGCTGCTGGCTCGTTCAACCAGTTTTTCAGTTATAATCCCTGTTCCCGGGCCGATCTCCAGTACGTCCTGTCCGTCTACCTCACCGGCTTCGACCAATGCCTCAACGGTCGCATCGGATTCTAGAAAATGCTGGCCTTTTACAGGCTGTACTCCGAGTTTACGAAGCTGTTCTCTCTGGTTCATGTGAAAAGCTTCTGTTTGGCTTCGCCTTTTAGCTCTTTGATTATTCTATCAACTACGAGCTTGGAAGGCTCCGGCATCGTTGATACACGTTCTTTGATGTCCTTGAAGCTTTCGAACTCTTCTTTCTCTCTTTCGTCTAGAAGGTTCTGCATTAGCTTTGTTCCTACTCCTGGAAGCAGCTCGAATGCGTGTCTTCTAGGAGTTACAGGTGTTGCCTCGTTGAAGAACTTGACGAACTTTTCTTCTTTTTCATCTACAAGTGCTTTCAGAACGTAATCCAGTTCTTTCTGTCCGGTAGATGTTAGATCGTCAAAGCTGATACGTCCTTTGATGTATTTTACTTCGTCTCTCTGGCCTTCTCCAATGTAAAGTTCTTGACCGCCTTTCGGTCGAACCTCATCTCTCATTACAACTTCCAGAAGGTTGAAGTTTTCAGCTCCGATTCCATGGGCTACAGGCTCGTCTTTCTGTCCTGCCCGGCCTCTTTCCAGGAAATCCAGAACTCTGATGTATTCGTCTTTCTGAGTCATAATCAGACTTGTGAGACCGAAGCTTTTATTCGTCGGAGGTCTCTATGCTCTGACAGATCTCGAGGATCTCTTCGATATCGCTGTCATCAAGCTTGACTCTTTCCTTTGAGAAAACCGCTCTTACCGTTGATTCGTGCTTTGGCACTACTTCGAGCAGTTTGAAAACGTGTTTTTCCTTCAAGCTCTCGATTTCTGAAAGCTCCTCGTTAAGCTTCTCAAGGGTTTCCAGATCCTTTACCTTACAGTGTCTGACAAGGTTTTCCAGAGCGATCTTCTGCTCATGGTTGAGGGACTCTTCGTCTCTGTCTTCTAGGACTTCTAGAGCCTCTACAGGGTAGACATACTCCTCTTCCTTTACTTCCATTGTCCGAAGACACCTCGTGTCTTCTGGTTCCTGGAAGATCTTCGATCCACCATCTATTTTACCTCTTGTAGGTGTACTGGCTTGATGTAAAGTGTCTTTTCTTTTCCGCCGTCTTTTACCTTTAGCTCTACTGCGTCTCCGCGTTTTCCGGTGACGTCTGCTGTGCGTCCGTGGTATCTGTGGTGGACGCGGCCATCCTGTACGCTTGGATGGAACTTGATTAGTACTTTTTCACCTTCCTCGAACTGCTTCATGTGGTCGTTTACAGTTAAGGTCTGTTCCGGATCACGTGCGAACTTGTGACGTGTTCCGTGCTGAGAGCCGTGGGACTTCTGTGCCATTGTTTGAATCTCCTCTTAAGTTTACAGCTGGATCGAAATCTTTTAAACCCGGACTACAAATGGTTGCGCTCAGCCCTACAACAGAACAATCTAAGTGCCACTGCTTAGTTACAACACTTATTTAACTGTGGAGTCACAAATACACTTTGAGGGGAAGGACAATCGCAGACTACACAGGGGGAGGAATTCCGGACGACGCAAAAAGCATCAATCAGCTGGAAGTTGATGAACTGGCCGGAGAGATTCTCGAGGAATCACCCGGCTACGAAGAAGCTTAGACCAGGATGCCGGAGGGCTTTCACCTAAATGCTCGCCATAGAACGAGTCCTCCGGTCTCAAACCTTTTCTATCGAAAACCTTACTTTTCAACCCACAAAACGTCTAATTCCACACATTCAGCTTTGGTTCCAAGTATATCTGATACCGATGGCTCGGTATTTCCTTCATCGCTTGAAATCAGCTCCTTGATGTAGGTACCGGCTTCGGCCTCTATCTCAAGTTCTATCTTTTTCTCGCCAACTCTCTCGGCTTCTATCTCGAAGACTTCTCGTTTGCGGACCTTTTCCGCCCGGCGGTGCTGTACCCGGTTCGGCGTAAACTGTTTTACCTCTCCTACGATCTCCTGAAGCTTCTCTAGGCTCTCTTCTTCGATGTCTTCTTCGAGTTCGACCAGAGCGCGGTACCGTTTGTCGGCGTGTTTCTGTTTGATCTCTGCGGCCTCATCTTTTCCTGCCGGCCGCACGTTGAATATCTCTACGTCCTCGCTTTCGTTGACCTCTTCAGCCAGTGCTTCAAGATCAAGGTCTCTGTGGATCGGTTCTCTCAGCTCGAGTACGAACTCTCTTTTACCCAGGCACTTTGCGTCAACGTCCTCTCGGCCTCCGCCGTGGAACTTCGCATCGATCGCTTTGGTTTCACGCATGAAAGGCTCCTGGATAATTTCCTGGACGCTCGTCGGATAGTTTTTACCAGTCCAGTCACATTCATCGCAGCCGTCTCCACGGCAGTTTCTACAGTGCCATTCGGTCTGCGGTAGCTCTCTTGAGTACTTGTTGTACTGGCCGTAGACCAGAAGCGAGTTGACCTGTAGCTCGATACGTTCCTTTCCCTCCCGCATGTCTACAACCGCCATGATGTCCGCTCGCTCGAAATCCACCTCGATCCCAAGCTCTTTTTCCACGCGTTTTCCTATCAAGCGAGATAACTCGGTTTTTACCGGCTCGGTGAACTCAACGCCGTAATCTTCCCATAAGTCTTCCTCTGCGGCTATAACACTTTCCGGCGGACGGATTCCGACAAGGAAAGTCGATAGCTCGTAACGATCGAAAGAACTTATCACCATATCAGCGTACTCATCCACACGAGCAAACAAACCACCACACACTTTACATTCGGAAGAATCAATGTTTGAACCTTCGAACTCCGCTTCCTCCGGGACGTTTTCCGGATCGAAGTCCGATTCCTCTAGATCAGGCTCTTTTCTTATTATTGCGCCTCTCTCGTAGTTTTCAAGGCCGTAACCTAGCTTGGCAAACTGCCTTCCGAGACAGTGATCACATAGTTTTTCTTCAAGCAAAGCATCAGCTTTCTCTTTTACTGGATTCATACCTAGGTTATAGAGCTGAAGCTTTTAACACATCTAGAGTTCGAAGGACTTCGATTCTATCTGATTTACCTCGCCATCAACAAGTTCGATCATCTCAACTCTCAGCTCGTCTTCGACGTAAACTTTCATCATCCGGGGATTTCCATCGACGGAGCTGCCGCCTCCTACACCGGTACAGCTACCAGGGTTCAACAGAATCTTTCCCTCGAACTCTGTCGCTTCCTGCTGGTGGGTATGGCCGTGTAAAAGCACTTTAGAGTTTAGTTCATCAGCGGTCTTTGCCAAGGTAGGCTTGTGACCTCTAGGCGTGATACGAGATCCATGGTACATACCGATCTTCACCCCATTAGTCTCAAATGAGTTGTAGTTATCGATTTCGAACCTATCGCAGTTGCCTTTAACCGCATGGAACTCCTCGCTGATCGAATCAAGCTCATCGTACATCTCCCGGGTTTCAAAGTCTCCGCAGTGGGCTACAGTATCAGCCTGTTTTAGAATTTCGATGAACTGCTCTGGTATTCTGTCCGCGCGGTTGGGAACATGGGAATCAGAGATTAAAGCTATCATAAACTCAAACTATCGTCGATTTTATAAACCGGTTACGGATTAGTATATACTTGAAGGGGAGTAACGAGTGAGAGGGGGGATCACCGAGAGGAAAAACACTAGATGCCTTCAAGAACACGGAAAACGCTGTATAGATACAGCTTGCTGACACTGCTCGGAGTTACCGAGGCAGTTTCACGCGCAGACTATCATGTGCCATCGAAATGGTACACGTTTATCGATACGTTTAGAGCCACCTCTAGCGTTGTACACGACCTTCTATCAACTGTTGACGAAGAAGTTGAAAAAGAGTACCGGCAGAAAGAGGAAATGCTTGAGAAAAGACTCGGTAAAAAGAAGTTCTACGATGAAAACGAACTTGAGCAGCTAAAACAGATTTATCCACAGATGGAAGTCTGAACTAGACCAAGCGCCACGGTCTCGGACGCCCCGGTATACCAAGACTTATTTATAATTAGCTATCAGAGAGTAACAATATAATGACTGATTCTGAAACTACACGAAGGACGTTTTTAGCAAGTACTACCGCAGCACTTACAGGCCTAGCTGGATGTGCCTCAAACGAAAAAAGCCGTACAGAAGTACTTTTGGAGAAGGGCGACACTCACGAAGGAATATATCTGGAGAACTCATACTCTAACGGAACTGTGGAAATTGACCGCGTAGCTGATGCGAGTGGACCAATTTCATATGAAGAGGGAGATAATATCCTATGCGACATGAGCGAGGATAGTCCGAGAGGCTTCTATGTTAAAGACGCCCGTGACGGAGAAGCAACGATAGAAGTACGGGAAGGTTACGACTGTTAAGAAAAATCCTAAAGGGTCCTAGAGACCCATCTGTTTCATCATTTTCTGCATGTTTCCACGTTTCATTGATCCTTTATCGAACTTATCCATCATGTTCTTTGTCTGGCGGAAGTGTTTCATCAGTTCACGGACATCCTCTCTCGAGGTCCCCGAACCGTCAGCGATACGTTCCACTCTTGACTTCTTGATAACCGACGGATCGACTTTCTCCTCTTCTGTCATTGAATCGATTATGGTGCTGTAGTTTCCAATCTTTTCTTCGGTCATAGAGGCCATGTTGTCCGGCATCTGTGTTCCTATAGGCAGCTGCTGCATGATCTCTTCCATCATGCCGGCGTCTGTCACACTTTCCATCTGCTCTTTGAAATCAACCAGTGTGAAATCTCCTTCCAGGAGTTTTTCCGGATCGGTATCTAGCTGTTCAACCTTCTCAAGCAATGATTCGAGATCGGGCTGACCAATCATGTCCGATACGAAGTCAACAGGGTCGAACTTCTCGAGGTCGCCGAGTTTCTCACCTGTTCCTACGTAGAAAACCGGCGCGCCTGCGTTCTTACATGCTACAAGCGCTCCACCTCCCTTCGCGCTGGAATCCATCTTGGTAACTATAACACCATCGACGCCTACGGCTTCCGTAAACTGTTCGGCCTGTTTTTTCGCGGACTGACCGATATCAGCCGGCATCACCAGGAAGGTATAATCCGGTTGGAAAACCTCGTACATATCCGAAAGCTCTTTTTTCAGGTCTTCATCCAGCGAGTTACGTCCCGCCGAGTCAACTATAGTAAGGTTCGAATCGATTTCAGCCATCCCGTTTTCCACGACTTTTACGGGGTCTTCAGCGTCTTTCTCACCATAAAAAGCAGATTCCGCATCTTCCGATAGCTGTTTTAGCTGATCGTATGCTGCCGGTCTGTCGGTATCCGCTGCGATCAGCCCTGGTTTCCGGCCTCTTTTCCGGAAGTGATCGGCTAGCTTCGCGGCAGTCGTGGTCTTTCCTGCTCCGTAGAGACCGCATAGAAGTATTCTGTCCGGCTCCTCTATTTCAGGTTCGTCTCCTAGAAGTTCTTCGAGCTTGTTGTATACAATTTCAAGTACGTGTTCTTTCCGGGAAAGTCCCTTCGGTACGTCTTCGCTTAAGGCCTCTTCTCTTATCTCATCGGATAGTTCCGATACAAGTCCGACATCCACGTCGGCTGCGATCAGATCGCGTTGAATGTCTTTTACGAGCTGTTCTACGGCTTCCTCGTCCGCAACTCCTTTGCGGGAGAACTTCTGGACAGATTCCTTTATTTTGTCAAACATACTCTACTGTTAGTCGGGAAAGCATTAAACCTTCAGGATTTACCTGCTCAGTCTCCTCCTATACTCCATAAAGTGTTCAACATGATAGATACAAGCCCGGAGAGAAGTGCTATGCCGAATGCGAAAAGCCAGGTGTTCGCCGAACTGTAGCCTTGGAAGCTGAGGTAGATGAAGCTGCCGATGAATCCCATGAAAGCTGCGATCGGCGGATTCTTGAGGAAGCTGACTGTGTTTAGTGTCTTGCCTTTCGTTGTCAGACCCCATAGGAACCATGATACGGCGAAAATTATCATTAGAGCTGAGGCTAGTCCGATCTCCGGGTACAGGTAGTATGCTGTGGTTCCTGAGAGCGCACCTATTAGAAGTATCAACTGGTCTTTACTGGCCACGTTAAAGGCCTTTTAGTCCAAGGGATAAAAGAATTTCCGGCTCTAGTCGATAATATGGAGTTTGAACCCCTTGAGGAAGATATAGAATACTACGATTCGAAGACGGACTCGAACATCCAGATAGTGTTCGTACCAGGTATCGGCGGCTGGAAAACATGGAAACACCAGTTGAAGTATTTTTCGAACCGTTACAGAACACTCTGCGTCAGAACAGATGACAGAGATTATGAAAGCTCTGTAAAAGCCCTGAAAACTGTTTTAAATCGGAAAAACCTAGATAACGTTGTTCTGATCGGATCGGACCTAAGTAATCGCGTTGTACAGAGTTTCAGCGATAGGAAGACAGTGATCTCTACAGTGATGACGAACTTCAGCTTTGAGATCCCGAAAGTTCGACGCGAGACGTTCAAACTAGTCTCAAGTACGTGTGGCAAACCCAAACTCCTGAAAAAACTGTTTTTATCGGAGAATACGAACTACCGTATCGCCAGAGAACTGTCAGAAGAGCTTGAGCTGATGGACTACAGCGATTACTGTTCGTACAGCGGCATTGAGTCCGATACAGAAATTGAGAATGGCTTGGTTATTCAGGCATCCGACGATCGTTTCTCAACGCTTGAAGATGCTATCGCGCTAAGACCGGATATAACAGTCCGGGAGGTCGCAGGAGGCAGCTTCTGCTTCTATGAGAAACCAGAGGAGTTCAACAAGGCTTTAGCCGAGTTCGCTGATAGGCTTGAAAGTTTTATTGAGAGCAAACAGATCAGAGAGAAACGTGAGAAAAACCGTTCTCTCGATGAGTTTGAAACCCAGAAAACGTTTCAAGAACAGCTAGAGATAAGAGAATGATAGCAGGAATTATACTAAAGGATAACATCGAAGAAAAATCCGTTATAGCTTTTCTAGATGAGGAAATTGAGTGCTTTGAGGTCTCGACCAACGATGAACTGGTTGAGAAACTCGATGAGAAAAAGCCAGGAGTAGTGGCTGTAGACGCCCCCATGGAAGTCGGGCCTACAGAGCTTAACGAAGGAGAAAAAGAGCTAAAAGAACAAGGACATATTTTCACGCCTTCAGGCCAGCAGAAAACTACGGCAAGACGTCTGGAGGCTCTTCAAGACCAGGCGTTCAATGTTATGGGAGGCAATACCCCCGATTTCATCCGTTTTGATCCACATATTACAGCTGAAGAACTTGCTCTTGATACGGACGAGGCCTTGAAGTCTATCGGAGTTGAGGCATCAAATATTAGAGGCGCCGAACAGTTCGATGCTGTTCTCGGAGCCATCACCGCCCGTTTCTATGAGCAGAACCAGTTCGAGGAGATGGGAGTGGTCGTACCCGAGGCACTGGACGAAGAGTAATCTCGGGAAACTCTTGATTTTTTGCGAGAATCCGCAACCACAAGCCTTAAAAGGATTTTACGAGCAAAGAGTGAATACAGGTTTTAGCAATGGGCATGGAAAAGTTCTACAAGACAGTAAGACAGCAGTTCGGAATTGACAAACAGCAGATGAAACAGGAGCTGAAGAAAGAAGCTACCGAAGAGCTACGTGAAGAGCTTCACGAAGAGATATCCTACATCGAAGCCCAGATGAAAGAGTACGAACAGCTAGTCGCAGAAGTCAACCACTTGCTTGCCACAATGAGAAAGGACCGTATCAAGTCAAAAGGTTCCTCTAAGAGCAAACAGATCAAGATGGACGATATGAAAGAGGATCTCGAGCCGCTGAAAAACAAGCTACGGAAGCTTGAAGATTCAATGGACGAACGGCTGGAGCGACAGCAGGCTCTAAGCCGCTAAATCGTCCAGAAACAAATAAAGTTCCACTTTAACTTCTATTTAATTCAGTAAGAGAGTAAAGAAGAGAAAAAGATACGTTTATTCGAGGATCTGTTCGACAAACTTTTCCTTGTCAAAATCCTCGATATCATCGTAACCCTGGCCGTTGCCGAGAAACGCGACCGGTTTACCGGATTTCTGGCTGATCGAGATAATTGCTCCACCGGCATCATCAACATCCATCTTGGTGACGATGATCGCATCGAACATTCCTTCGTAGGCATCTGCCTGCTCGACGATATCGTTGCCTGCCAAGGCATCTATCACAAGGAACGTAATATCCGGTTCGTTGACATCAACCATCTTTTTCAGCTCATCCATCAGGTTCTGATCAGAGTGTGAGCGCCCTGCCGTATCAACCAACGCGACTTTGTCGTTGTTGTTAGCGTGTTCGACGGTATCATAGCCTACCGCTGCCGGATCCGATTCGTATTCGTGGGCGATTACCTTCTTTCCCAGTGCGTCTCCGTGTTCTTTAAGCTGCTCGATCGAGGCCGCACGGAAAGTATCTCCCGCTCCAAGAACAGTATCCATTCCTCTATCGTCGAGCTGCTTGGCCAGTTTAGCAGCCGTAGTGGTCTTGCCGCTGCCGTTGAAACCTATAAGGAAAACTACGGGCGGTTTCTCGACCGTTTCAAGTTCACTGTAGAAATCGTAGCCATCGTCAAGTATTTCCAAGAGCGCGTCTTTTACAGCTTGGTTAACAGTTTCCTCGACGGCTGTGCGCTTTACCTCTTCTCCCAGAAGGCTTTCACGTATCTGAGCTTCTATCTGTTCGGCTGCCTCCATCGATACGTTGGACTGAAGTAGCTTCAGCCGCATCTGTTCGAGCAGCGGATCAAGTGTGTCTTCATCCAGCTCTTTTTTGGCTACCGCTGACTTTACGTTATCCGATAAGTCCTTTACAGTGTCCTTGAAACGTCCGAGCATTATTCTTCCTGTTGTTCGGCTTGCTGGCGTTGAATTTCCTGCTGGATCTCCTGCATCTGAGACCGTAGCTCATCAAGCGTCTCATCCAGCTCCTCTTTCGTACTCTTCAGGTTCTCCTGTCGGTCCTGAAGTACTTTCTCCGCTCCTTCGAGATCCGTCTGTTTCATTGTCTCGCTGCCGATGTTTACAACTACTTTACCAGTCTCCTTTAGCTCTGTAATCGCGGAAACACCTGATCCGATAGGAGCAAGTACCTCACTTCCTTCCTCTGCGTCTTCAAGCTGTTTGACGGCCTGAACTGTTTCCTGAGACTCTTCGATGTTTTGTTCTACCTGCTCGACGTATTCCTGTACCTGCTCGATCTGCTGTTGGAGCTGCTGGTACTGCTGCATGGCCTGCTGTCCCTGCATAAGTATTAAGCCTCGTTCTCTTCTTCGACTGTAATCTTTGATCTCTTTACAGAGTGTTCGCTACAAAGCGTTGAGTAAAGTTTGTCCTTTGCGTGTTTCATAGAGTTAGCTTCAACTGTTCTCTCGAACGGCTGAGTGCCTTTTCCCTGAGTTATCTCTCCTGAGAAAACGTATTCTTTCATAGTTAACGAGGTGGTAAAGAACTTTTTAAACACTGCGAGAAACCAGCTGGGAAAACGGAGGACACTATGTGATTCGAACGCCAGTCGGAACACTTACTGCTCTTCTACGTGAAGAGTTCTATCGATCCTTCCGATCTCCGGTCCGGTACTTTCCTCTCCGACCAAGACGTTTTCATCGTCACAGATCATTCCAGATCCAATGTAGGGCGATCCCATGTTGATGGAGCCGATATCTACTCGTTCAACATCTAGTACTTCTGAGACTAGCTCGGCGTCTTCTTCGGTTGCTTCACGGTGTAGTAATGCGCCTTTGTTGTTGGCTGCTGCGGCAACTCCGGGATTAGGTATTCCTGCGATCGTACCGATCTTGACAGGCACCTCCAGTGCGTCTTCGATCTCGTCTTTGACCTCTTCAAGTCTCGGGGAGATTAAAGCGCCTTTGTCGTTGGCCAGTATCATGTTACCTAAAGCATTTCTCCTTGAGTTGATTACCTCGAAGGCTACCTCAGATTCTTCCATCTTCTTCTGTTCGATGTTGGAAAGTCCTTCAGGAACCAGGATACAGTTCGAGTTACCTGCGGTGAAAAGACCTGGAAGCTTTGTCCGAGTGATAAAGGTCTCTACTGACTTTGCTTCGAAAAAATCCTTCCGCTTGAACTCTGGAGGATAGATCGCGTACTCAGGCGTTACTGTGGCGGCGAAGCCAACGGTTGGCTCGCCTTCGTAGTTGTAACGTTCAATCATTCTTCTGGGTAAGCGACTTTTTCGCCGTCGTCGTTTTCCTCAACGACTACGTCGATCCGTTTCGGAGGCTTCTGAACTCCGCGTTTCCAGATAACGTTGTTCAGCTCGTTGCTGACCTTGATCTCTCCTTCTTTAGTTTCTAGCTTTCTTCTCAGAACAGCTAGTGCTTTGCTTGCTCTCTTGTTACGCGGGTATGCGTAAGCCTGTGAAATGTTCATTCTCATTATTCGTCAGTGTCGTTTCTTCTCCAATGTCGGCTTTTGCGTGGCTTGATCGTCTTCTTCCGTGCCTTGTCCATACCGAATGCTTTGATGGAAACCCATCTTGGTGCGGACTTAGCTGTCTTTTTAGCTTTCGCCAATCTTATCTTCTTTGCCTTTGACTTGTTGGAACTCATACTATTTGTTTCACCTTCTAAACTTTATACTTCCTTGATTTTTCGACTGCTCGTTGCTGAGCTGTTCCAGGATGTTTTTCAGTCGTTCATCCGTGACCGAGTTTTCCTTGACGCGTCCTGCGCGTCCCATCTGGGCGAGTTGCATCTCGATGGCGGATGCCTTCTCAGGATCCGCTGCTCGAATGTTTCCCAGTCTTGACTGTGCTTCTGAGGTCAGGTACTTCGAGGCCTGGTTTTTGATCTGCTGGCGTTGTTGCTCAGCTTGATCCTCACCGTCTTGGTTCTGGAGCTGCTCGCGTTTCTGTTCACGGAGCTTTTCCAGTTCGTCCTCGGAGTCTGACATAGCTAGTCTAAACTAGGCTTGATGCTTTTTCGTCCAGAAAGCTCTTTCCTTCGTCTGTGATCTTTCGTCCTTCGCCTTCCTCTGTCTCAACGTAACCTGCTTGTTCAAGGTTCTGAAGAGCGGTTCGGATAACCTTTCCAGAAGCCTTTGAATGATGCTCTGGTGCGTGTCCGTTGTTCTTTCGTTTTCCGTAGATAGTCCTTAGCTTGGATACTCCAAGAGGTCCATCTGTGTAGATTCTTCTGAGGATTGCTGCGGAACGAATGTGATACCAGTTGTCCTGTTCCGGAGTTCTTTCTCTTCCCACACCTGTCTTTACAAATTCCGTCCAGTCAGGTGCTTCGAAATCATCCTCTAGATCGTTTGCCGCTGCGTTGATTAGAGGCTCGGCTTTGACATCGTATACGTTTACCATATACTGGTTAATCGAGGTGAAGCTTTTAAAACAAAGTCAATATCGGGCGGCTACCAGTCCTCAAATTCCAGCTTTAGACCACCGAACCTTCCGGCAAACCAGTTATAGACATGCCCTATAACCACGCCCATGACGAATCCCATTCCCGCGTAAACCGCTATCAGGAAAGCAACAAAGAAGATGCCTCCTACAATCGCAGCTAAAAGCCCTGTCAACGCGACATCCACCGTGGAAAGCCCGATGAAAAGGAACGGTACGTAGATCAAAAGAGTTGCCAGGCTGAAAACTGTGGAAACCAGCGCACTCCACTTACCTAGGGAGACAGGATCGATTCTGGAAAGCGTTTTCTTACTCATAGAATCTAATTTCGGCCGGTGCTTTTTACGGTTAACTCATTGGATGTACCGAGGGCGTCTTCCCTCACGTCTTTCCAAGGCCTCCTCGATAGATTTCTTGTTTGCCTCATACTCTTTTTCAGAGACCTCTCGGCTTTCCTGGCTGAGCGGAAACCGAGGGCCTTGCTTCCGAACACGCTTCATGGCCTCTTCGATGCTCTTGGTTCCTGTATCTTTGATGTAAGGATTCTGACGTTCCCGTGTATTTTCCATTAGTTGCTGGGCTTTCTCGGCATCTAGGAACCGTCTGAGATCCCGTCTTTCCTCTGGTCCAAGTTTCTGCTCGTATACCTCGGCTAGATCCTTCCCCAGCTTGCTCTGTAAGAAATCTGAATCAAGTCTTAACGCGGTTTTTATCGCACCCTCCGAGTCCTTGAGCATCTGATCTCTCAGGGACCGGTATTCTTCTAGACCTACCTCATCTTCCGGGATCTCGAACCCGTGCTGATCGGCAAGATACGAGGCTAGTTCGGGTAGAATGTCGGGTTCGGACTCGAAGTCTAAATCGTAACTACTGAGTCGCTGACCGTGATCCTTCAAGCCCAGAAGGTGCTGGGAGACGGATTCAAGATACTTTTCGAACTCCTCTTCTGGAATTTCGCCGTCCTTAAGCTCCTCAATCTTATTGTTATAGCTTCTGAGGACGGTTTGGACCTTTCCTATTCTCTGTTTGTAACCAGCCAGTTCCTGGCTGTAGGACTTCAAAGCCTCTGCGGGACTGTTGTACTCTTCCACTCATGGGCTTTACTCAGCCCCGCGTTTAACTTTTACGGCACTTTACTCGATGAAATCCGGTTCCAAGCGTTTGTCCGCGACCTCCTCGGCTAGGTGGGTTCCGAACTCCTCGATCGGAACATCGGACTCTTCGTTTTCAAACCTGTCCCTGACGGAAACCGTTCGGTTCTCTTCCTCGTCATCTCCAACGATCAGCATGTAAGGAACCTTATCGTCGTGAGCGTTCTGGATCTTCTTGCCGACCGTCCATGAACGGTCCTCGACTTCAACGCGGAACCCATCCAGTTTCTCCTTGACTTCTCTGGCGTATTCAAGTGAGTCATCGCTGACCGGCAGAATTCTAACCTGTTCCGGTGCCAGCCATGTTGGGAAACTTCCTTCAAACTGCTCGATTAATACCATCATGAAACGCTCGTAGCTTCCATAAAGCGCACGGTGGATCATGACCGGTCGCTGATCTTCGTTGTTCTCCCCTGTGTAAGTTAGATCGAATCTTTCTGGCATGTTAAAGTCAAGCTGTACTGTCGGACCATCCCACTCCCTTCCGAGAGCGTCTTCGAAGGCCACATCGATCTTTGGACCGTAAAAGGCCCCGTCTCCTTCCTCAACGCCGTACTCGAGATCTAGTTCTTCTAGTACCTCACGTAAGGCGTCTTCTGACTTGTTCCAGATCTCATCGCTTCCAACGGATTTTTCCGGTCTTGTCGCGAGAAAGTACTCAGCTTCCATATTAAAGGTCTTTAAGACTTTCTCGATGTTTTCCATTATCTGTAGAATCTCCTGTTTGATCTGATCAGGCCGTACGAACAGGTGAGCATCATCGATTGTAAACGACCAGACCCTTGAGAGACCGGACAGTTCGCCGCGCTGTTCCTTCCGGTAGACCTTCCCGTTCTCTGCGTACCGGACCGGCAGGTCCTTGTAGCTCCAGGACTGCTGTTTGAAAATTGTGGCATGACCCGGACAGTTCATAGGTTTCAGACCGTACTCTTCGTCACCTACTTCCAGCAGGAACATATCGTCCCGGTAGTTTTCGTAATGACCGGACTCTTTCCACAGCTCCGTTCGGAACAGATGAGGTGTTTCCACAAAGTCATAGCCCTGATCTTTATTCATGTTGTCAACGAAGCCTCTCAGCTCCGAGATAACTGTCTGGCCGTTCGGATGGTAAAGCGGAAGACCTGGACCTGTAACCTCCGGTATTGAGAAAAGATTCATCTCCTTCCCGATCTTACGGTGATCTCTCTTCTGAGCCTCCTCTCTCAGTTCAAGGAACTCATCCAGATCGCTTTCGTCTGCGAAAGCGGTTCCGTAAACCCTTGTTAGCATCTCGTTTTCTTCATCGCCGCGCCAGTAAGCACCTGCGATATTCAATAACTTGAAGCCGCCGATCTCCCCGGTTGAATCGACGTGAGGGCCTTTACACAGGTCCTTGAACTCTCCTTGTTCATAGAACGTGACTCGGTTCCCTCCAGCTGCCTCTTCTTCAAGGATTTCCCGCTTGTACTTATTATCTGAGAAGAATGCTTGTGCTTTACTCCTAAGCATCCCATCAACTCTTTTGATCTCGAGGTCTTCTTCGATAATCTTTTCCATCTCCTCTTCGATCTCTCGCAGGTCTTCCTGTTCGAGTTCTACATCGGCTACATCGTAGTAGAATCCTTCATCCGTGGAAGGCCCAATTGTAAGCTTTGCTTCCGGATGGATTCGTTTCAGTGCCTGTGCGAATACGTGTGCGGCGCTATGGCGTAGAACTTCCAGGTACTCTTCGCTGCTTGGAGTGACGATATGTATTTTATCTCCGTCGCTTACGGTCTCTTCTTTTGCGACTAGCTCTCCGTTGATCTTTCCGGCTTTGGTGTCGTTTCCTAGGCCTTCTCCGATCTTGTATGCTACATCTTCTACTGTTGAGTTTTCCTCCATTTCTAGTTTGGAGCCGTCTGGAAGCTCTACTTCAATCATATCCTAGTTTTTCAGAAGTAACTTTGAATAGCTGTTGGCGCGAACACCAGAAGTCTCTGAAATCAAGCTTCGGATTCGGTAAGAAAGAAAAAAGAAGGAAAGGTCGAGGTTTACTGGGCTGGAACTGTAGCCGGAGCCGTCGAACCAGCCAGAACCATAACCAGAAGCGCTATATAAAGCAACATTCCAGCTACAGGAAGTGAAATCGCTACTATAAACGCTCTGAAAGGCGTTGTATCGTGTAGCTTCTTGATTCCTACGTACTGGATGTAAAGCGAGTATATAGCGGCTAGGAAGTTGATCAGCGGGATCCAGCTGATGACTGTGATTGAGAGCGAATAAGTGAATGCGGAAACAGTCTTTTCTACATCTCTCATTCCAAGGGCGTATGCTACTACATGCATAAGCGCTCCTGAGATAAATGCGTTTAGGATGTAGAAAACCCCGAGAAGTACGGGCATCAGTAATCCGATGACTACGCTGGTGACTGCCGAAGTTCCTGTGGCTCCCGGACTTACGACTCCGAAGAGAATTACCACAAGACCGATTAGGCCTCCGATCAGCGCGCCCATCAAACCTGCGAACTTAGCGGACTGTCCCAGACTGTAGTCTTCGAGCTGTTCGAAGAACTCTGAAGGACCTGTTAAGACAGACTTCAGATCCTGGAACCAGTCGTCAAGCTGTTCTCTCATATTCCAGATTCGAGAACCGATAGTTAAAATAATGTCGGTGAAGACTCCTAGCCAGGTCTGGACGTTTAAGATTTGCGGAAGAATCTTGAGTTGTGATTAAGATACTTAGGATCGGTCATCGTGCCGGACGAGATGATAGGATTTCAACCCACGTGGCCTTGACAGCCAGACAGTGGGGTGCCGAAGAGATCGTATACAGCGGTGAGAAAGACTCGAAGATGATGGAAAGCGTCCGAGATATCGCAGATCGCTGGGGCGGAGAGTTCAAGGTGTCCTACCGTAAAGATTTCGGGAACGTGATCAAGGAGTTCGACGGTCTCAAAGTCCACTTGACTATGTACGGCGAACCGATCGAGGAAAAGATAGATGATATAGACGCCGAGTTCGACGAGGACATACTGGTCGTTGTCGGAGCGGAAAAAGTCCCGAGAAAGGTCTATACAAACGTTGATTACAACGTAGGCATCGGCCACCAGCCTCACAGCGAGATAGCTGCCTTAGCCGTTTTCATGGATCGTTTTACAGATATCAAACATGATTTCGAAGACGCCGATATCGAAGTCGTCCCGAGCGAGGACCGGAAGCTGACGGAAGACAACCGCTCACGTCCAGAATAGGGTTTATTCCGGTCTATGCGGGCTTATCTCGAAACGCATCCCGTCATCGGCTAGAACTGAGTTCTCGAAGACCTGCTTTGCTTCTTTCTCAAGTTCATCTTCCTGTCCAAGGTATCTTCTGGAGAGATGGGTCATAGCTAGCTGTTTTACACCGGCTTCCTTGGCTATCTCTGCGGCCTGTCTTGCCGAAGTGTGGCCATGACGATCCTCGATAATCTCGTGTAGACAGGTCGCTTCATGGATCAAGAGATCGGCGTTTGCCGCGTTTTCGATCATTTTATCGCATTTTTGAGTATCTCCGGAGTATACGACCTTGCGACCTGAGACCTCCTCGATCACTTCCTCCGGCTCGATGGTCTTTCCTTCGTACTCTATGGTCTCTCCCTGTTTCAAATCTCCTATCTTCGGAGATGATTCGAGTCCGAGCTGTTTCATCTTCTCCTTATTGGCCTTTCGGTGTTTCTGTTCTTCGAAGACGAATCCAAACGCGTTTATGCCGTGTTCAACCTCGAACGGCCGTACTTCGTATCCCTGGCCCGCAATTACATCTCCTTCGATAAGATCTTCGACGAAGATATCGTAGCTGCGGTTGAAGTATCCTGTATCAAGTATTTTTTCCGTAAACTCTTCTGTCCGTGGCGGCCCGTAGATATAAAGCGGATGTTCCCGGCCTTCCATCTCCATTGTCTGGATTAAGCCTAGGAGTCCGGAAAAGTGATCGGCATGCCAGTGGGAGATGAAGATCTTGCTGATTTTCATAAGCCCGAGCTTGTTTTCCATTATGCTTCTCTGCGCTCCTTCACCGCAGTCGAATAGTATTCTTTCCCCATCGAAGTTTACCATGTTACATGCTAGTCCGCGGTCTCTTGTCGGCACCGCACTTGAGGTTCCTACTGTCCAGACATCCATAAACAAAGCTTGTCAGCTGAAGATTTAAGCAACCCGGCGGTTAGAAAAACAGCTCAGAAAACGTATAGGGAAAAGTATATGAATTATAGTTGTTACTTGTCAATCATAGTGGTACTACATCGCAATTCTTGGGACGATTCCAGAACTCAACCCAGTGAAAGCAGCGGAGTTAACGAGGTTTGTGCGTGGGCAGGAGTTCCAAGCCCGGACAAACAGATGACTACTCAAGACGATTATAGAAGCGACAAAGCCGATTACGGGAGGAACCCGCGGGAAACTCTCGGAGGATACGGCGAGGAAAACCTAGCCGAGTCCGACGAGACGTCTGGAGAAAAATTCCAGATATGGAAACACCTGAAGGACACGCTTTCAGCTGAAGAGGTCGGTGAAAACGGACGTTTCATCGTAACACACTCGCCTTGGCTACAGACCCTGCCAAACGATAACCCGTCTCCTGAAAGTAGAGACTATCATGTCATAATAGACCAGGACGAAAACGAAGGTCTTTACTCACCTATTTTTGATAAATTCAGCCTGAATCCTGCTGCGATAACAAGAGAACTATCTGAACGAGGCTATGACGTTGAAAAAGCAGAACTCGGTGTATACGAAGGAGTCCCTGAGAACCACAGTGAAGACGGCAAGACGGATTTCCAGCAGTTCAACGAGTTATGTGAGAAAGCCAGAAATGCGGAAAACTGGATGATCGAAGGAAAGATTCAGAACTCAATCTAGCACATAGATATAACGAGTCAGGTTCTTGTGAACGTAGACCTCGAAGCTGGCCTCATATCCGGCCAGTTCGGGTTCGTTGTACATGAAGACCTTGGTATCAGCTATCTCATCCATTGATTGAAGGAAGTTCTGAATCGGGCGGTTTTCCGACTTCGAGGACTGACCGTATGGCAGATCAGTCACCAAAGCATCGAACTTTGTTCCGAACTCTTCACTGACCTCATCGATCGCACACTCTTTGATGTCGTGAACAATTATTCCATACTCTTCGAGGTTCTTTCTCGTGCCTTTGACCATCTCTTTCTGTATGTCGCTCCCATGAACTCCTATTCCGCATAGACCGGCCTCGATCAGTATGCCGCCGGTTCCACAGAACGGATCGATTACATGGCTGCCAGGAGGCGCCTCGGAGAGATTTACAAGTACTCTGGCAAGTACAGGATCTAACGAGACCGGGGAGGAAAACTCTCTGTTATCATTAGTTCTTTCCTGGAAAAGCGAACGATCTATATCCTCTATAACTTTTCCAACAACTATCTCATCTTCCAAGACGTAGATTTTGATGGTTTCAACCGGGTTCTCGAGATCCACAGAGTTTTCTTCAGTGGAAAGATACTCTCCTATCTCAGATTCTGCTCCTTCAATCTCTGCGTCTATATTCTCGGCTCTGACCGCATAAGAGTGTTGAGGTCGGTAATCAAAGTCTATACTTTCCTTTTTGCCTCTGTAGAGTATTTTTGAGACTTCATGGGTTAGACCGAGTCTTTTGAGCTGCTCTGGCTCGGTTTCTGTGGAAGCAAGTCTTGAAACCACGTCAGAGGTTTCCTCTATTTTCTGCGATCTCAGGAATCCTTGGAGGTCGGCTTTTGCCAGCTCCAGGTCCTCTCCGGCAAGTAAGTATACGTAGCTCATTTTCCGCCGTTTACCCTGTTGAGTGTGAAGTAACCGATGATCAGTCCCGGCCAGTAGGTCGTCATCCTGTAAATTATAGCTGCTGAAATCCCGGTTGCGAACGAGACAGGTAAGAATAGCGAGACCAAGCCCGCCATAGCGGCTTCAAAGGTTCCTGAACCTCCAGGAGTCGGTGAGAAGTTAGCCAGTCCGCTGAAAGCGATTATAAAGTAAAGCGGAGTGATATCTGGCTGGTGGCCGAGAGACCAGAGTACGAAGTAAAGACAGAAGACCTGGATTACAAATCCGAAATGTGCGACCAAGCCCGTCTTGAAAAGGTATGCCGGGTCCTCGCCGATTATCTGGAAGGAGGCGAGTGTGTCATCGACGTTTTCCATTAACGAATCTATCCTGACCTGGTCAAGGCCGAAAACCTTCAGCTTGTCAAGTATGACTCTCAGAACATCCTTGAGCTTGTCAGATTCGAACCATAGAAGGTACATTAGCGGCCCGCCGATAGCTACAACTATTAACGCGATGTAAAGTCCTTGTAACATCATCTGCCTCACGGAACGGAAGAAAAACGCGTAGATAGCTCCTCCGATCCCGAAGGTGAGTACAGGAACAGTGTTGATTACATCTGCGGAGAATACACTGGAGATAGCTTTCTTGTACTCGACGTCCTGTGAGTCCTTGACTATGTATGCCATTACAGGCTCTCCTCCGAACTGTCCGAGCGGAGTAACCGAGTTCATGAAGAACCCGGACATGAAGACTTCGAGCGCAGTAGTGTAACTGGTGCCGATACCCATCTTATGGAATATGCGGTACCAGACATAGCTCCAGACCGGGAACACGGCAAGCCCGAGGATGAAAGCAGGGACTAAGAGCATAAGGTCTGCGTTCTGAATCGAGTCCACGAACTGGGAGAAATCAGAGAAGTAGATTATGCCTGCTATGATCGCCGTCGAGATAAAGAACCAAATATACTTGTTGTTCAGCTTGGCAAGTTTTCGCTTGTAATTCATATTATCAGAGGAACATGCCAGATTTATCAAACCCTTCGAAGGGCCGTCAGCTTATAAACTAAAGAGATAAATCTTGAGCTACCGTGATCCGCGAACTGGTACAGGAAGCGTCCTCAAAGTATCCTTTCGGAGGAGACGATTTCTTCCAGCAGATAGTGGGAAGCGCCCTGCTTTCAGCTCCTTTCATCTTCACGGAAGAAGTATGGACTATCGCATCCAACACCTCCACACAGCAATCTTTAGCAAGCATAGCGGTCACACTGCTTTTAGGTCACGGAATACTTTACGTAGCAAAGCAGGATAGAGATTTTGAAACCGAGAGAAAAGTTTTCGGAGTAACACTGCGTTACATCTCACTTATGGCCGTAAGCTTCGGCTCAGTACTACTGGTTTTAACTCTTACAGCCACAGCCCAGACCTTTGGCGCATCAACAGCCGAGATTCTGAAAACAGTCTCAATCATATCCGTTTTCTCAGTTATCGGCGCTGCGACCGCCGACAACCTGATCTAAAAAAGAGATTTAACTCTTCCAGAAGACCCATGTACCGTGGAACTGGAAGATCTCGAGGAAGGTGAAAAAATCCTCTACAACGATAAGAAAACCCCTCTGACGGTAAAGGAAAAGACCGACAACGGCATCTGGGTTCAAGGACCGAACGGCGGCCAGTACCTGCTCTACGAGCAAGACGATGTAGTCCTGACATCGAAAAACGAGAGAAAACAGTACTCAAGTCTCGTGGAAAATCTGCGGAAAGTCGGCGAATGGATCAGAGACGGAGACCGATGGCACCATTCAAAGACAGAAGCAGTTATACGCATCATCGAAGCTGAAACAGGAAACTACAAAGTTCTTGGCGATAACATCACGTTAACTATCGACCAGCCCGGCTACGGATACCTGAAAAAAGAGCCAGCGATTGAAGACATCGAGAAATTCATCGGCAAGCACCCTGAGGGAACGGACGACTCCTAGATATCCTGCCTCATGAAAAACAGATACGAGAGCATAAACGAAACCATAGTTACTCCGAGAAGATAGATCAAGTTACCGACCGATGAGTTAAAACTCTCTCTCAAAGTCGAGTTCTCCGTCTCCATAGCCATAACTTTCTTCGAGTACTCTGTATAAGCCACAGACGGCGAATACTTCGATACCGACTCAGAGAAAACCTGCCTTCTCTCATATACGTTCTCAGCCTCCGGCCCGCTATCTACCACAAAACCCGCGACCAAATTGCTTAAGAGCGGCATAGCTACGAAAACAAGCAGTATGAAAGCAGAGGCGATCAAAGACCTCCAGCTAGTCTTCAAAGCAGTCGATGTAAGAACTCCAAGTCCTAGGAAGAAAAACATGTAAGTCGATGTACCTACCCATACAAGACCCAGACGTATGATATCAGAAACACCAGGAATCTTCGATGTTAAGTATATAGCAAGACCTGAAGAAGCCATCAGTGAGAAAAGTAGGCACAGCGCGACCATAAAGCCCGAAGCGATGAACTTACCGTTTATAACCTCATCACGGTAAACTGGATAAGATAGAAGTAACTCGAAGGTTCCTTTTTCTCTTTCACCGGATATCGCATCATAACTCAAAATAATTGCGAGCAACCCAGCAGCTAAAGGGAAATTAAAGCTGATCAGCGGAGTAAAAACTTCTATAAGTTCAGGAGGGCTTGGAGCTTCACCGTAAGTATTGCCCGAGGCAAAACGCTCTAAACTCGACTGATAGTTATCGTAACCTACGTAAACAGATCCAAGACAGAAAATTGTGAATATGCCTAGCACAAGCAGAAACTTGCGGCTTGAAAAATAGTTAGATACCTCCTGAGATGCTATGTCCCACTTAGAACCCATCAGGAGGTCAGCCTCATGTACGCGTCTTCGAGTGTTTGACCGCTGATCTCAAACCGCTCGATCTCAAGATCTTCGTCCAGGATTCTCTCTAAAAGCTGTCTGCGCGGACGATCCTTCAAGGAGACCTTCGCATAACCTTTCTCGATCTCATAGTCGAAGTCCTGTAAGACGTTTTCAAGAGCTTCAATATCCGTTGTTTTAACTTCAACCACTAATCCGTCTTCTGCGTGTTCACCAAGCTCTTTACGAGTGCCTGCGGCCTTTATAACGCCATCGTTCAGCACGCCGAACCGGTCGCATAGCGGGCCGATCTCTTTTGTAACGTGGGACGAGAGAATAATTGTCTTGTTTTTCTGCTGGTTAATTCGCTGTATAAGCTCTCTAAAACTCTTTTTTCCCTCTGGATCAAGTCCTGTTGTCGGCTCATCGTAAATAATCACGCTTGGATCCTTTATCAAGGACTGTGCGATCCCTAACCGTTTTTTCATGCCTGTAGAGTATCCTCCTACTTTTTTGTCTGCTGCATCCTTCAGTCCTACAAGTTCAATCAGTTCTTCGATATCCGGATCTTGCTTTACAAGTGTAGAGAAAAATCTGAGGTTTTCTCTAGCATCCATCGATTCATAGAAGTTAATATCAGATGGCAAATATCCTAGTTCCTGCCTGAGGTCTTTCGAGTCCTCTATGCCTTCCAACGTGACCTCTCCAGAGTCCTGATTCAAGAGTCCGATAATAGTCCGGAACAACGTGGTTTTACCGGCTCCGTTCGGACCGAGAAGACCGTAGACCTCCCCTTCCTTTACCTCGAGATTAATACCTTTCAGAACCTTGAAACTGCCATAGCTTTTTTCCAGACCTTCAATCTTCAAAGAAGCCATTTTTTACCTCCTCCCGAGTTTCCAGTACGTCCCTCCCATCCCAAGCAGGCTTACAAAGATCAGCCCCACACCGATGTAACTAAGACCGCTTTTCGTCCTGACATGTACGCGGATCTCCTTAGCTTCGATATCCAGGTTATCGGAGCTTGGATCAACCGTTATGTAGTAGTCACCTGCCTCAACGTTGCCCGGAACCTTTACAGTATAATAGTCGCTATACCGATCGTACTGTGCTAGTACATCTTTAGGTCTCTCAAGACCTCTGGATTCGACCTCCCAGTTTTCAGGTGCCTGTATATCCGTCTCCAGGTTGGTGATCGGCGCCTGACCGCGGTTCCTGAACTCAACGTTTAAACTGGCCTGTTTGCCCGGCCAGGTCGTAATATAGTTTTCACTTATCTCGAAGTCCAGCTGCCTGGTTTTCTCCGCGCCTCTAACCTCTAAATTGATCTCCTCAGTGACATTACGGGAAGATTCTCCTCTGAAGACAATACCAGTTCTCTGTGCTTTAGCCGACTCAAGTACCTCTATAGTGGCTGTAATATCGAATTTTTCACCTGCCGGAACCTCAATACTTGAAACGTTAAACCCCTGATAATTGTAAGTTACGAGAATACCCTCAAGATCATTTACGGACAAATTGTATGTTTTGTTCTGAGTTCCACTGTTTTCAAGGGTTAACGGAACCGATATCTCATCGCCTCGGGCGGCAATAACTCTTCGAGGCACATCCGCAGTCAACTTCGCATCAGAGAAAATATCTTCATCGGAGCTAACAGTTAAGTTCATGTAGCTTCCTCTATCAGACCATCCAAGCCCATTAAACCTGACCCATAAGTTTTCAGTCGGGAAATCGAACATCCGCTCTCCCTGACCGTAAAGCTCGTCGAAAGTAGCCTGTTCAAGTATGAAACGAGAATCCTGTCTTTCCTCGGAAATCTCAAGTCTTCGATCCGGCACATCAATATAACTGAAACTGTAGTTGCCTAGATCGGCTTTCTCCCCCTTATAGACCTTGAGATCGTCAGTGTTGGAATACGCCAGCGCCATAGAAGAAAGTAAAACAGCTGATAGAACGATTAAAGCAGTTTTCTCGAGAACTCTCATACAGGATTATTCACACCGCCTTGTTTTAAACACTTATGAGCTGTTCGAATGCTTTCGAACAGTTAAAGCCTTTCTTCCAGTACGTCTGCGAGCTTGTTGCCCTCCAAGTGAGTTATTCCGAACTCATCGGCCCAGTTCAAAACCCCGCGGTCTTCGGAGACCAGAGTCCCATCAAGTTCTTTGGCAAGTAAAAGTAGATCCAGATCCTCCTTTGAATCAACTATGCCCTTTCTCATGGTCTGTTTGTAATCATCACGTAGATCGGAGACTGCTACATCGACCTGATCGTAGTACTCGTGTTCAGGCTCTTCTTCCATCTCATCGAGCTTGTGAAGTGCTTTCTCCGAATCTCTCAAGCCTTTATCGACTCTTTTCCGCATTTCCTCGACGAACTTGTACATCATATCGCCAGGGACCTTTACCTCGTGGCGAGACGGGCTACGGCACCTGACCCAGGTATTTAATTTACTGAGAACTTCGTCGCTGACACTGCCTTCCATTATTTTCTCAAGCTCCTCGAAGGTCGAATCCGGCATGTAAAACTTGAATCCCTTTTCTTGCTCGGCGCGTTTCAACGTATCCAGTATTCTCTCTACAGCCTCTGCCATCGACTCGTTGTTTTCCCGAGCGTCCTCTGTCATGAAAGCTGATGTATCAACTACGAATTTTTCCTTATCCATAGAAACGAGTTTGGACGGAATCTTTTTTGAGCTAACCGGCCGGAGTTATCTCAGCTTCGAGTAAGGGTAAAGTCCTGACAGATACATTACCGTCCAGCCCGCTAGGTGTCCGTAGTAAAGCGGTTCGATTCTCGTGAAGAAAAGCGAGACACTGAATCCGACGAGTAGTAGGTAGCCAACCATTCCAGGCCACAGATGCATCTTCATGAAACTATCGGCGTTTTCCTCGCTCATAATCTTGGTTAAAGTGCCGGATAGAACTCCTGAATGTACGAAGTAAACCGTACTCCAGTCAAATGCGGCTGCTACCAGAATCGGTGCGAGAAACGCCATCGGTCCAAGCAAGTTCATGTTGAACGCGAGCCAGAAATAGATCAAGCCGGCCGTCGTGGAGAAAACCAGGTTGGCGTTTCTAGCCTGTTCCTCGGTAATTGAATCAATTTTTTCTTTTAGCAATCTTACAAAACCTCTGAAAGCCATGCTCGCCATGGCTTATGTTGATCAAACTGACAGCAGTTTGCGGCGACCGGGATTTGAACCCGGGTTATGTGCATGGCAAGCACATGTCTTAGCCACTGGACTATCGCCGCATCGTGTTACGCTACACTCGAAAACCTCCTTTTTCTGCGTTCACAGAAACTCGACTGAGTTTCGAGGATCGCGCAATAAGCCGCGGCAAGCACGGCTTCCTATAGATAGTAATCGTGGTTAGCTTCTTAAAGAAATGGGAGGCGCTCAGACAAGGTTTTGAAACTTCGCCGATCAAATAGTTATTATGGAAGATGAAGAGTTCAAGGACTATCTGGCCGATAAGGCAAAGGAGATCCTCAACGAACAGACAAGTGATGTAGGGAAAGCACCTGAAAAGAAGGAGAAACTTGAGAGCAGGGCTGAAAAAGAATCGGAATCGAAGATACCTTTCGCCTGGGATCCACGCGAGGTAGAGCATCTTGCGAAGAACAGAAAGTCGATGACAAACAAGGAACTCGAGAACTTCATGGACAAAGACTCCGAGCTTCATGAGAAAATGGAGGAGATCGATGAATGGACAGGATTCGCCCGATGGGAAGAACGGTTCCTTCTACAGAACGTTGACAAGGAGATCGAGGATCTAGCTGAGGAAATGGATCGTTCCAAGCCCGAGATAGAAGCTAAAAAGATAATGATGGGCATCCAGGGTACAGAATAATGGATAAAGAAGATTTAAGGAAAAAAGCCCTAGAGGAAACCCGTGAGAACCTAAAGCAGGCTGACCGCGATCAGTTCATCGTGAAAGCTGTCAAATACTTGGAAGAAGTTGAGAGAGGTTACAGCAACGAGGTTGAACGGTTCAGAGACTGGTATGCGATCCACTTCCCAGAACTGGAAGAGGAGATTCAGGACGACGATGAGTTCGTGAAGCTGCTGAAAAGAGGGATTCACAGAGACGAGCTGGATCCTTTCCAAGAGATGGCAGAAAAATCCACTGGCTCACCTCTGGAAGGGAAGGACAGAGAGATGCTTGAAACTGCCTTTGAACGCATAGAATCAAGTCACGAGATCAGAGAGGAGATCAGAGAGTATGTAAAAGACTCTGCCTTAGAGGTTATGCCGAACCTATCGAAGCTGCTCGATCCTATACTGGCCGCTAAAGTAATAGCTATTGAAGGATCGCTTGAAGGCTTAGCCAAAGAGCCGGCTTCAACCATTCAGATGCTTGGCGCGGAGAAAGCACTGTTCCGTTACCTTCGTGGAGAAGGAACGCCTCCGAAACACGGAGTGATATTCGAACATCCTTTCGTCTCCGATCTGCCGGAAGATAAGAGAGGCAAGATGGCCAGGTTCATCGGGAACAAAGCCGCTATCGCCGCCCGGCTCGATGTCTACGGCGATAAGGATAAAGGAAAGAGCTTGCGGGACGAGGCACAGGAAAAGTACCAGAGCTTGAAAGAATGAGAGTTCCTGAGGAGGCGGACAGGGACTTTACCGCAAGCTGTTTTATAGTAGAGGACGGGAAGGTTCTTTTTCTGAAACACTCGAAGCTTGGAAAATGGCTGCCTCCCGGCGGACATATAGAAGCGGATGAGACCCCTGATGAGGCTGCTTTACGTGAAACATTAGAGGAAACTGGATGGAAAGTAAGAATAAGTAAAGATTTTGTCCCGGAGACCAGCTACGATTCTGTATCCCAAGATCTTCCCAGACCGTTTAACGTAAACATTCATCCTATCTCCGATGATCATCTTCACTGTGATTTCCAGTTTCTCGGAGAGCCTATCGAAAAACAGGATGCGAGCCATGGACACGAACACGATGGCCTCGAATGGTTCACAATCGAGGAGATCGAAGAGATTGAGACTCCGGAAAACGCTAGAGTTGCCGCCCGGAAAGCACTTAGACTAGCAAGAGACCGGTAGTTAAATCAGTTGTAGCGCTCAAAGAGTATTATGAAAGAGATTCAACCCGGAGTTTTCAGGAAAGGCTCGAAGATTTTCACGAAAAACGCTGTTGAAGGACAGAAAGTTTATGGAGAGGAGCTGCTGGAAGTAGATGGCCTCGAGTACCGTGAGTGGAATCCGCACCGTTCGAAGGCGGGCGGTGCAATCGCGAAAGACATCGACATCGAGTTAAAACCTGATTCAACTGTTCTTTATCTGGGAGCGGCCTCAGGCACAACGGTATCGCATTTTTCAGACATACTCACCGGAGGCTTTCTGGTAGGCATAGAGTATTCTGATACCGTCGCCCGGAAACTCCTGGAGCTGGCTGAAAAACGTGAGAACATCGCTCCAATCCTCGGAGACGCTAGAAAACCGGGAGAGTACGAACAATACCTCGATAAGGCAGATATTGTCTTCCAGGATATATCCCAAAGCGATCAGCCGGAGATATTTTTGAAAAACTGCCGAAAGTTCCTGAAAGAAGATGGAGTTGGTTTGCTGGCGGTTAAAGCCAAATCAATCTCAAGCTCACGTGAACCCGAGGAAATATACGAGGAGGTAATCGAGAAGCTCGAAAAGGAAATGGAGATAGTCGATAGAACGACTTTAGAGCCTTACGAGACCGATCACATGTTTTTGAAGCTGGCGAAGAAATAGACAGGTCAGAAACAGTTTTGAATCCTTGTTCTATACCACATACATGGGATTTCGGGAAGACTTCGAGGAACCGCTCAAAATTGTTCTGGAGATAAATGAGGATACTTACCGGGGAAACCTACATGGTTCGATCGGACCGGCTTTTGTCTACGGCATTGAAGAACAGGAAAGCTACTTTCCTCCGGAGTTCCCCGAATTAAATATCGACTCCATGAGGGAAGAGACAGCTATTGGGGAAAAACCGGTGACGGTCGAAGACTGGCTGCTGACCGATGAAGAAAATAATAGCCACTATCTTGTACAGGGAAAGTCCTACGGGAACTCGGAGTCAGATCTGGAGTTCGGAAGAAATCAGCTCTATGACTTTGCCGCAGAGTTCAGAACTATGGAGACAGATGTCTACGACAACATCGAAGACATGTTTCTTGTAGTTGCGCATCCCTCCGGAGTGAAGAATCCGAGGACGGATTTCTCGAAGGTAGAAAACGGGATTGAAAAAGCAGTCTCGGACGGAGAGGAAGCAAGGATAGCTGCGGACGTCTACCGCTTCCAGCCTCCCTCAGACAAGGACTACCCTTTTGAACACGTTATTCCGTGAGCCATTCATACCCTTCATCTTCCAGCTTCTCGGCTAGCTCCGATCCACCGCTTTCCACTATCTCTCCGTCCATCATGACGTGGACGTGATCTGGCTTGACGTGATCAAGAATTCTCTGGTAATGTGTGATCATCAAAACGCCTTGATCCTGGTTGGCTAGTTTGTTGATTCCCTTGGCTACGACCTGTAACGCATCGATGTCTAGCCCGGAATCAATCTCATCCAGCACCGCATACTTTGGATCGAGTACCGCCATCTGTAGGATCTCGTTTCTCTTCTTTTCTCCGCCGGAAAATCCTTCATTCAGGTATCTGCGGGCGTACTCTTCATCCATATCCAGCAGGTCAAGTTTCTCTCTCAGCAGTTCGTTGAACTCTGTCTGAGGCATCGGCTCCTCGCCTTTTTCCTCACGGCGGGCATCGAGCGCTTCCTTCAGGAACTCTGCTACCTTGATACCGGAGATCTCACTTGGATACTGGAAGGCTAGGAAAAGGCCTTTCCGTGCGCGCTCGTCTGTTTCCTCATCGGTTACGTCCTCTCCGTCGATAAGGATCTGGCCGTCATCGACCGTATAGACCGGGTTGCCCATCAAGGACTTACAGAGAGTGGACTTACCGGAACCGTTCGGCCCCATTATTGCGTGGATCTCTCCAGGATTGACCTCTAGAGAGACTCCTCTTAGTATCTTCTCATCTTCTACGGATGCTTCCAAATTCTTGACTTCTAGACTCATAGAAAAATCATTGATCAGAAGTTTCTTAACTTATCCCAGCGAGCAGCGAAACCCTTACTCTATGGCATCCTGAACTGTATTTAGCCCTAACAAGGCGCATTTCAATCTCATTGGAGAAATCTCAACGCCTAACTGATCAAGCATCCATTCTTTGTCAAGATCTCTGAGTTCTTCAACACTCATCCCCTGAATTTTACTCGATAAAATACAGATAGAGGCCGTAGCAATAGCACAGGCATCAGACTGATGTTTTACATCCTTTATCTCGCCGTCGACCGTCTTTACATAGATCTCCGTTGAGTCCCCACAACTGGCGTTTTCTCCACTCGCCGGTTTAACATCTTCTATAACCCCGACATTAACAGGTTTTCTATAGAGATCAAGTATCTCTTCTCTATACATCGAAAACCCTCTTGGCTTCCTTTACCGCGCGGACGAGTCTGCGAACATCTTTTTCAGTATTGTAAATATAAGGAGATGCTCTGACCGTTCCGTTTATACCATGTTTTTCCATTAAAGGTTGTGCGCAGTGATTCCCAGCCCGGACAGCTACATTGTTCTGGTTCAAAACTTCTGCTATATCATGCGGATGTGCGAACTCCGCTGTAAACGATGTGATCGTTGCTTCTACAGGTGAAAGAACTTTTATGCCTTCAATAGTTCTCAACTGCTTGACTAGATGCCTGTTTAGCTCTCGTTCGTGTTCTAGAATTTCTTCGGGTTCGAACTGCCGTAAGTAATCGACGGCCGCGGATAAACCAACAGCTCCTGCGATGTTAGGAGTCCCTGCCTCAAATTTTTCAGGAGCAGGTTTGTACTCAACTTCTTGCTTGGTCACAGAGTCTACCATGCCCCCTCCGACCTGGTAAGGCGTCATTTCTTCAAGCAAATTCCTTTTACCGTACAGTACTCCGATTCC
Organism: Candidatus Nanohalococcus occultus; assembly: GCF_029207735.1. Lineage (NCBI taxonomy): Archaea > Nanobdellati > Candidatus Nanohalarchaeota > Candidatus Nanohalococcus > Candidatus Nanohalococcus occultus. The sequence goes on along the minus strand of NZ_CP104395.1, from coordinate 354,970 downwards.
TGTCGGCCCAAGCATTTTGTGGCCGGAAAACATCGCGAAATCCACGTCCAGCTCGTGGAAATCGACCGGCATGGACGGGACGGACTGAGCGGCATCAAGAACAACCAAGGCATCGTTTTCGTGTGCGAGTTCGACTAACTGCTCGACCGGCTGAACCGTACCATATACATTTGATACATGCGGAACAGATACAACAGCCGTTTTTTGAGTTATCAGTTCTTCTGCGGCATCTATATCGATTTTACCGTCTTTTACAGGTATGAAATCTATTTCCTCAAAGTTTTCCCTCCAAGGCAGTTGCTCGGAGTGATGTGCTAATTCTGGAAGAGCCATACGTCCTTCGATATCAAGCGAGGAAGCCAGCAAGTTCACTGCCTCGGTACATCCGCGGACAAACACTGTTTCATCCGCGTCTGCTCCTATGAACTCCGCTATGTTTTTTCTGGCCTGGCTGTATGCTTTCGTCGAGTCCGCTGCTAGATCGTAGAGTCCTCTGCCGACATTCGAGTTATTCTGGCTGTAGAACTTTTCTACGGCTTCAATTACCTGCGCTGGTTTCTGAGTGGTTGCCGCATTATCCAGATAGCTGAGTTCTGTTCGCTCCTGAAATATCGGGAAGTCGTCTCTGATTTTACCGGTTTCCATAACCAGTTAATTGAGCTGAATCTTTTTTACCTAGATCCATCTCCGATAAACCAGGCAGACAACCCTTCCGTTCTTACCCACTTAAAGAGCTGAAAAGCTCTTTTCCAGGCAGCACAGACTTGAAATGATCTGTAATTGTCTGCCCGAAGTCATCAAGCTCTTCAGCAACCTCTCCTTTTTTGCTTTCTTCCGGATCAAAGTCTTTACGCCACGTACCTCGCCTGTACCATAGATATGCGATTATAGCTCCCAAAATGTTTGATACAAAGAAAGCTATCCATACACCGACTGTACCCAGTTCTATAGCTCCGAAGTACGCTATAGGTAATCGGATTACTCCCAGAGTCATTATTGAGACAGCGGCAGCCACCATGGTTTTACCTGCGCCCCGGAAACTTCCTGAGAACGATCTTAAAACACCTATAAACCCAAAGCTGAATGCGACGTATCTGAGGAACTCTGCGGCAGTCGCGGCCACATCAGGGTTTGTTGTAAAGACTGATGCGATAGGACGAGCAGTGAAGAAAACAACCACGCCGACACCTGTTAGAATAGCTAATGTATATTTGGCTCCGATTTTAGCGGCCTTTTCAGCACGGTCAGGTTTTCCGGCTCCAAGATTTTGGCCGGTCATTGTTTCCACGCCTTTACCTATAGCTATAGCAGGCAAAAAGATCAGAGAGAACACTCTAACCCCTATACCGTATCCTGCGACCACTGGATCTAGGAAGTTGTATCCTACAACCGCCACCAACAAGTTCACCGATATGGAGCGCGTTGTGGACTCGAAGCTTGCCGGTAAGCCGATCTTCAGCATTTTTCTGAAGAAATCAAGATCCGGCACCATGTTTGACAGGGATAGCTTGACCCCTCTTTTCCCGCTGAACAGTATCGCTAGTCCTATGAACATTGCCAGCGCTCTTGAGGCGACTGTGGCTACGGCTGCTCCTTGTACTCCCATTGAAGGGAAGATCCACCATCCGAAGATCAGGAATGGATCGAGAACGATGTTTAGTATCACTGTAGCTAGCATCAACAGCATTGGCGTTACTGTGTCTCCGTAGCCTCTCATCAAAGCCATGAATACGAAGAATCCGAACATGAAAAACAGTCCGAGCGAGATTATCTGCATGTAACCTGCTGCTTTAGGAACCACTTCTGGAGACGCTCCTAGTAGCGATACGACATCTCCGATGAAGAAGTAGCCTATAACGCCGAGTATGGCGGACGCTACGAGACTGAAGGTGATAGTCTGGGATGCTGCGAAATCTACTTTCTCACTTTTGTTTTTCCCTTCGAACTGTGCGACTAGAACGCTTCCTGCGACCGAAAGCCCCATTCCTAGCGAGATCAGGAAAAAGACAAGTGGAAACGCGAATGTGATTGCGGCGAGTGCTTCTTCGCTTAGCTGGCCAAGCCAGAAAGTATCCGCAAGGTTATACATTGTCTGTAAAAGGTTAATTACAATTATAGGTAGCGAGAGGTAAAATAAGTTCTTCCCTACCGGTCCGTTTGTCAGATCGAGTTCGTCTTTAGTCTTGAATACCGACTGGAATTTCTGTCTAATTTTAGAAAACACTAAGAATGTAGTCTTTCAAAAAGTTTTTAACCGCCGCGGAAACCGATGGATGAATGTATTCACCGGAGCATTGTTTTTCAGTTTTCATACCAGAATATGTTCTCTAGGTCTGTATCGAAGAACTCTGCTATTTTCAGCGCGAGTTCGAGGCTTGGGCTGTATTTTCCGGTCTCGATTGCGTTGATTGTCTGTCGGGACACATCCATCTTGACCGCCAGTTCTTTCTGTGTGATGTCTTTTTCCGCCCGGTATACTTTCAGTTTGTTTTCTACACTCATAGCTTCAGCTTCCAGAAGTCAGCCTCCAGTCCATAAACTCGGTAGTAAACTCTAAAACACAGGTATGTTATCAGGGCTGCCGGGATGGCTACATAGGCATCGTAAGTCTGGAGAGTTCCCAGGCCGGAAATGCTTTCTGCGTAAAATCCTGTGGCCAGGCTCCAGATCAGACCGATGTTGAAAAGCGTCCAGAACGCGCTGGAAGCAGCCTTCCTATTTATTTCAACGGCGCGTTCATCATCGAGGTTATCCTCTCTCCGAAGACTATCTATGTTCTGATAAGCTCCGTAAGCCATCATGAGTCCGAAAAGAACGGATGCTAAGGCGTAAAGATACATACCTTCTACTGCGAAAAATCCGGTTACTATCAGCCAGATCGGCAGTACGAAAAGCATAGTTGCCAGACGCATCACTTCAGGGAAATCACTCATCAGAACCGCCCCTCAACTGAACTAGGTTCTTCAGGGAAAAAACTATTAGCCACGCCCATAGACCTAGTTCTGCCGTAGATCTTATCAGTTGCGGATTTAACTCGATACCTGTGGTTCCTGCCGGTATCAAGGCAAGTGAAACCACTACAAAACCCCATGACATTGCTTCAGTTGCTATCTGTTGTTTGCGTTCGTCTATAATCGGCCGACCGCTATACCAGCTCCAGAGATTAACTAATACAATCCAGAAACCTGATACCGCAGCGATCTCAAACATATCAAGGTACAGGCCCCAGTTCGGCATCAGCGAAAACAGGAAAAGCGCGACATAAGTAAACCACAGCGCATTCATCCTTGCCGGAAGAAAGTCAGCTCTCCTCACTCTATCACCCGATAACGTTTCAAGACCTCTATAAGAGCCGCTAGTGATATTATAGCTCCCCAGGAAAGGTAATACGGTGCGGCCCAGTCCGGGTAGCTCCATCGACCGAGTCCGATTCCGATCGATATAACGATCATCGCAACGCCGCCGAAAGCTCCAGACCACATAACAGCGGCATGAGTTGATTCTTCGGCGAGCGCAGTATCACGTTCGTCAAATATAGGTTTAGTGCTTTTTCTACCAATCAGAAGCAGGGAAACTACCGCAACCGCAGTTACTACAGCCGCCTCTAGCTCATAGCCTGTATTGAACAAAACAACCGATCCAACTATGCCTGCTATCAAAACCGCAAAATACAGTTTTCTGCCGTACTCAAATAGACTCTTCATGTAAAGTATACTTTACCTAAAGTCTTATAAACTTTACATCGATCGGCGAGGTAAGTTCAGGAATAAACAAAAATACAGTCAGAATAGCTCAGACAGCTATTCTTTGAGCTTTTTTCTTACCTGCCGTCTTACTTTTTCCTTTAGCTCCGGTAGCTCGATCTCCTGAAGCACAGGCTCGAAAAATCCTTTCACGATAAGTTTTTCGGCCGCATTATCGTCCAGCCCACGGCTCTGAATGTAATGCTGTTTTTTATCGTCGATGCTGCCTGTTGATGCGGCATGGGATGCTTCGACGTCCGGGTTCTCGATCATGAGTTTCGGTGAAGCATCTACCTCTGCTTTATCGGATAGAACTAGGACTTCTTCGTCTTGGAAGCTGGAGGTATCCTCTGCGACCTCTTCAACTTTCTGGAGGCCTTCGTAGACAGATCTGGCTTCACCGTCGACTACCGCCCGTGAATCCATCTGGCACTTGGTATTTTCACCCATGTGTCTCACGTGAAGCGAGGTATCTATGTGTTGCTGGCCGGTCGGATACCAGGTGGCGAGTTTCTCGGTTTCGGTGCCATCCCCCTTAAGTATTGTTTCTATCTTCGTACGGGCTAGCTGGCCTCCGAAACTTGAGTTCAGCCAGTTGATCTTCGAGTAATCTTCCAGAACCGCTTTTTTCCGCGAGTAGATGAACTCCGCGTTCATCGACTGTACGCAGCCGTAGTTAACCGTCGAGTTCTCAGATAGGTAAAACTCATCAAAAGATGTAACATTTTCCGCAGAACCTTCAAAGCTTTCCGTTATCTGGAGTTCGGCGCTTTCCTCGGTCTCAACTACTAGATGGTTGAAAAGATCGGATTCGGCTCTGTATTTTATACTGACTTCTGCTCGGCCCTCTGCGCGGATATAGATAACAGAGTTCAGGTTCGCTACATGTACCGCATTTAACTTGTTCTCATCAACTTCCAGTAGCTCCATGAACTTCTCTTCTGCGGCCTCGAAGGCTTCGGCACCTGTTTTGACCTCGATTTCTCCCTTCGCCTTTATCTCAGGTTCGAAGGCATCATCTTTTTCCGCAACACTTAGTTCCGGGTAACGAGTCCAAGTCCGTCCCGGGGTTCGGATCGACGCAGGGTTATCAAGTTGTTCAACAAGCTCTTTTGCCTTCTGTTTGAAAGTTTCTAAACTCATATGCTACCAGTGGCGAGAAAATTGTAAAAAAGGAATATGAAAACATAGCTCGGCTGTCTAATCGGCCAGAGCATATCTGAAAGAGTCCCGGTAGTTTTCGTTAATGCCTAGAACATCACGAGACCAGGACTGTGCGTCCTCGGATAGCCGGTATTTCGGCATACTGTGCTTATCATCAGTCTTTATGAACTCTTGTTCATTCATCTCCAGGATGTCTTCGGCTAGCTGGTCTGTGGTGTAAGGCATCTCAGCTAAAAGCCTGTGTAGCTCAACTGAGTTATCTTCCTCGCTCTCAAGCGCGTTAAAGTATCTTACATACTCGGCTACGCCAACGTTTAAATCAAGCTCCTGGTCGAAATCCGTTCTGACAGACATGTATCTTATAGAACATCCTAGCGTTTATAACCATTTAATCAGGTAAAAAGGGAAAGAGAGGATAGAAAGACTCAGAACTCAATTACTGCTCTGAATCTTACCTCTCCATCCATCATCTTATCGTAGGCTTTCGCGTACTGGTCAAGATCGAAGGTCTCGGTCTCAGCCCGGATTTCTCTAAGCGAGCCGAACTCGAGTGTATCCTGATTGTCTCTGGCATGGCCTGTAGACCAACCGGAGATCTTTCCACGGGAGCCTATCAAATCCATGACGTTTACCGAGATCTCTTCTCCCGGAACCCCGACAACCGAGACCTCTCCGTTGGTTGCTAATCCGCCGACAACGTTTTCAATCGATTCAGCGACCGGAGCAGTACAAAGTATTACGTCAGCTCCGCCCAGCTCTTTGAGGGCCTGTGCCGGATCTTCGGCACTTGAGTCAATGAAGTGATCGGCTCCTAGCTCGTAACCGTACTCTTCTTTGTCCGCCGAGTGACTGATTGCTACGGTTTCGTATCCTGCTTCTGATGCGTACTGTACTCCGAGATGTCCGAGTCCTCCGATTCCGACGACTGCTACGAGATCGCCGGGTCTCGCATCCGTGTGACGAAGAGCGTTGAAGGTTGTAACTCCCGCACACATCATCGGTGCGGCATCAACTGATTCCAAATCATCCGGTACTGCGGCAAGGGCTTCTTTCCGGGCGGTCATGTACTCGGCGTGTCCGCCGTCTCTGGTGAGACCTGTGACTTCCTGGTTTTCACACTGTAGAAAATTACCTTGCCGGCACTGTTCGCATTCAAAGCAGTGGCCTCCGTGCCATCCTACTCCGATACGTTCGCCTTCACTCCAGTTCGATACCTCGTCTCCGAGCCGGACGATCTCTCCGATTACCTCGTGGCCAGGAGTGATCGGCAGCTCAATTCCCGGGCGTTGGGCTTCGACTGTGAAGACATCGCTGTGGCAGATGCTTGAGGCCTCCACCTTGATCAATACTTCATCCTCGGCCGGTTCCGGGACTTGTTTTTCAACTATTTCGATTTTACCAGGTTCAGATACAGCCGCCGCCTTCATCATTTCTGCCATGTTTGTAAACGGGAAATCCGGTCTTTTAAGTTCTATACCCCGGGCTTGCGGGCGTCTCCTCGACGAACAGTTACGTTTTTGAGTACAGAAAGACCTCGGGTAAAGTATGAAACTGACCGACGGAGTTTACAGCTTCCCGCAGCACATGGGCGAAAAGAAAATCCATCCTATCGGCATTGAGGCCGAAGACGGTCTGATACTTGTAGATACCGGTATGTCCGATCAGACAGATGTACTGGAAGAAGAGCTGAGTAAGGAAGGATTCGAGTTCAACGACGTAGAGAAAATAGTTCTAACCCATCAAGACCCTGATCACTGTGGAGCCTTAAGCGAGGTAGCTGAAAGATCCGGAGCAACAGTCCTCGCCCACGAAAACGATGTACCGGCAATCAGCGGCAAAGAAGACCCGATCAAAGCCGAACAACGCTACCCAGAGGTAAAAATAGACATCGAGCTAACAGGAGGAGAGAAACTTAACTCGAAGACAGGGAAGATCGAAGTACACAACACTCCCGGCCACACACCCGGACATATCTCTCTGGTAATCGGAGATCTGCTTATAGCTGGAGACGCACTTACATCCGCTGAAGGAAAGCTAGCAGGACCGTGGGAAGAGTTCACACCTGAAATAAGCCAGGCATACGAATCCGTATTCTATCTTTCAACCCTGGAGTTTACAGAAACCCACTGTTTCCACGGAGGACACGTAAAAGAAGGAACAAAAGAAGTAACGGACGTATTCGAAAGCTACCGGGATAAACTCGAAGCATTCACCGCAGAACAGGTAGAGAAAACCGCTTTCCTCCGCAGAGAGCTTGGAACCGAGAAAATAGGTCTTTCCAGCTTCGAGCTTCCGGCAGGGGAGAAACACGGCGCGCGAGATGACCCGGAAAAAGGACATTTCCACACCCGGCAAGAGGAAATATACCTGTTTATCGAGGGATCAGGCACCATGAAGGTCGACAACGAGAACATAGAGTACGAAGAAGGAACCGCAGTCCGTGTAAAGCCTTACGCACTGAGAAGAATTGATTCTGAAGAAGATACATGTTTCATTGTGGCAGGTGCGCCGATAAAAGGAGACGAGGCAGGTTACAGAGACTTATAGCTCTCTGTACACCGCCTGATTCATTTTACATTCCTTTTTCCTGTTTTTCAGCTACTTTAGTTTTTACCGCAGATTCTAACTCATACCATGGGACTTCAAATGCCTGAAGACACCGAAAACAACGCAGAAAAAACCAGTGAAGACACCGAGGAACTTGAGCCAACAGTTGCGAACGTCGAAACCTATGAGTTCTGCGGACGCCCGTTCAGCCAGCTGAACACAGACTCTGATCAGCGTTACAGCAGCCAGGTCGAACGAGACATAGAAGAAACAAAGGATATGGCCCGAGAGCCAGTCCGCTACCTCCAGAACACGCCCGGAGAAGTTTTCTCTGCTCTACAGATCGCAGAAGATGTCTGGGACAGAAGCCCGTCCGACGTACAGATGGCAGCAAAAGCACTAGAATCCGAAGACAGCAGCCTTAAACCCGAAAACCAGCCAGAGCAACCAGAGACTTCGGACTCGACAGAAGACATCTTAGAATACCTTGAGGAAAATAACACAGACAAACTACACAATTTAGCACGGAAAGGTCAGGAAACAGCTATCAGAGAGCTAGCAGAGGAAATCAGGCAAGGATTAGATGCTTACGCCAGTAAAAATCAGAAAATCGAAGTCTACGATCGCAACGAGCTATCAACCCAGATAGAAGAACTTGAGACACAAGGAATAGAAGTACGTGGAGAAAAATTCTACGGGACGAGAGATCAGGTCTTCTAAAAAGACCTTTTCTTTTTTCTACCCCAGACTTCCTTCCATTTCCAGCTGAATCAGTCTGTTAAGTTCGACTGCGTACTCAAGCGGCAGTTCCTTTGCGATCGGTTCGATAAACCCTCGGACGATCATTTCTTTGGCTTCCTCCTCTTCTATGCCACGGGACTGGAGGTAATGGATCTCTTCGTCGCCGATCTTTCCAACGGTTGCCTCGTGGGCGATCTCTACGTCATCTTCCTTCGCTTCAATGTAAGGTTCCGTATCGCTTGTTGCCTCTTTATCGAACATCAACGCATCGCATTCAATTGACGTCTTCGAGTTTTCCGCGCCTTCAGCGATCCTGACAAGACCTCTGTAATTAGTTCTGCCGTTCTCCTGGCTGATGGACTTGGATTCGATGGTAGAACTGGTATTCGGTGCGTTGTGAACGACCTTTGCGCCCGTATCGATGTCTTGGTCTTCACCGGCGTAGCTGATTGTTATGTGGTTGGCTTTTGCGCCTTCGCCGTTTAGATGGGAGCTTGGATAAAGCATCGTGATCTTTGACCCCATGGATCCGGATACCCACTCCATTGTGCCGTTGGAATCAACTTTCGCTCTCTTAGTGTTCAGGTTGTAGGTGTTTTTACTCCAGTTCTGGACCGTTGAGTACTGGACGTGCGCATCTTCCTTTACGAAGACTTCAACGCATCCAGAGTGTAGATTAGATCTGGTGTACTGTGGAGCAGAACAGCCTTCGATGTAATGGATTGTAGCTCCTTTTTCTGCGATTATCAAGGTGTGTTCGAACTGGCCCATGCCTTTCGAGTTCATACGGAAGTAAGCCTGGACAGGGATCTCGACTTCAACGTCTTCAGGTACGTAGACGAACGATCCTCCGCTCCAGAGCGCTCCGTGTAAAGCTGCGAACTTGTTGTCCTGTGGAGGCACACATTTGTTCATGAAATAATCTTTGACCAAGTCCTCGTGTTCCTGGACAGCTTTGTCCATATCACAGAAGATCACTCCTTTTTCCTCCCATTCTTCCTTCATGTTCTGGTAGACGACCTGTGATTCATACTGGGCGCCTACACCGGAGAGAGCTTCTTTTTCAGCCTCCGGGATTCCTAGTTTGTCGAAGGTATCCCGTATCTCCTCCGGGACTTCCTCCCAGTCGTCTGTCTGTCCTCCTTCTGCGACCATGAAAGGAACGATGTCTTCTACGTCCAGTTCGGATAGATCCGGTCCCCAGTCCGGCATCGGCCGTTTCTGGTAGTGTCGGAAAGCCTGTAGCCGTTTTTTCAGCATCCATTCCGGCTCGTCTTTGTGTTCGGAGATCTTTCTGATTAGCTCCTCTGAAAGCCCTTTTTCCGCCTGGTAGTCTATTTTCGCATCGGTTTTGTGATCAAAACGCTCTTGGTTTTTCTCGACTTCTGTCATAAACTTGGAGGCTCGTTGAAGCTTTTTATCCCAAGAGGTTCGCAGGTAGAGCTTTAAGATTCCGGTCCGAATTCGTCTTCGATGAAAGAGAGAGCTGCCTCCGCTGTCGTATTCAACATAGCTACGAAGAAGTTTCTGGTCGTGAAAAGAGCCGATACAAAAGACGAGCATCCCGGACAGTGGGAGTTTCCCGGCGGATACGTCGAGGAAAACGAAGAACCGATCGAGGCAGCCGCCAGAGAACTGAAAGAAGAGACCGGTATAGTCTCAGAGCCAATCCGGACCGGAGAGAAAGGAGTTTACGAAAAACTAGAGGTCAACCCGTTTCTCTTCGCGGTCGACAACGAAGAAGTGGAGCTTTCCCGAGAACACACCGAGTTCAAATGGATCGAGAAAAAGGATTTGGAAAAGCTTGATACAGTAATAGGAGTCGAACAGGAAATGGAGGCACTCGATATACAATGAGAGACAAGTTCCGCGTGGTAGTCAAAGCATGGATAACCCGGAAAAACAAGACCTTGATAGGTAAGAAAGAGGAAGATCCCGACCATCCGATCGGCGGCCAGTGGCATTTCCTGGGCGGACATGTCGAACACGGAGAAGACCTGAAAGAAGCGCTTTTACGAGAAGTCAAGGAAGAAACCGGCCTGGAGGTAAATGTACACCAGCTGATCGACGCCCAGACCTACACTCACGGCGAGAAGGAAAAGAACAGCATCCAGTTCCTCTATCACTGCGAAGCGAAAACGAGTGATGCTGAAGCACAGGACGATTTAGCAGACGTACAGTGGCTGATGCCTGACGAGCTAAAAGACGAACTGGTCGGTTTCGAAGTGGAACGACTGGAAAATAGGGAAGAACAAAGCAAGTTCCTTGAGAAGCTGAAGAAGATGCCTTCAATCTAAAGAAGAGTTTTAACGACTACGGCCGCAAAAAGGTTTCATGAGCCTGAAGCTGTTCAACAGTTTGACTAGAGAAAAGGAAGAGTTCAAACCATTAGAGGAAGGAAAGGTCAAGTTCTACAGCTGCGGGCAGACAATCTACGATGACCTACACGTCGGAAACGCCCGAGCCTACATTTTCTGGGACACACTAAGACGTTACCTAGAATTCAAAGGACACAATGTACGGCACGTTCAAAATATCACCGACGTCGGACACTTAACCGATGACGGAGACCAAGGCGAGGACAAAGTCGAGAAACGGGCGAACAAGCTTGGTATCGAGCCGATGGAACTAGTTGAAGATCAGATCGAACGTTACTTCGAGGATACGAAAGCAGTCAACGTTGAACGCCAAGACATTGTTCCGCGTGCTACCGGACACATCCATGAGATGATTGAGTACGTCAAAAAGATAATTGAAAACGGGTACGGTTACGAGATCGATGGCAACGTCTACTTCGACGTTGAAAAGTTCGCTGAAGACTATCCTTACGGAGAAATGGCAAACAAAGATCTCGAACAGCTAAAGGAAGAAGCACAGGCTCGGGTCGAACACGATGACAGGAAGAGAAACCAGTACGATTTCGCACTGTGGATTAACGCCGATGAAAGTCATTTGATGAAGTGGTCGAGTCCTTGGAGCGAAGGATACCCAGGCTGGCATCTCGAATGCTCGGTTATGAGCCAGAAATACCTCGGCGACGAGTTCGACATCCATGCCGGCGGAAAAGACCATATCTTCCCGCACCATCCGAACGAGCGCGCACAGTGTTTTGCCGCCACAGGCAAAGGACAGGCAAACTACTGGCTTCACAACGAGTTCATAACGGTCGAAGGCGAGAAGATGTCTAAATCCAAAGGGAACTTTTACACAGTCCGAAATCTGATTGAGGAAGGATACAGCGGCGATGCCATCCGGATGTATGTGATTTCCTCCCATTACAGGAGCGAAACCGATTTCTCGAAAGACGGCTTAGAGCAGGCTGAAAAAGAGCTTTCAGCGATAAGAAGCACAGTACAGAAGATCAGAAAATCCGATGGAAATGATTTGGACCTCAACGAGTCACCGGAAGACATCAGGGACGGTTTCGAATCCTACATGGACAACGATCTTCACACAGCAAGAGCCAAACAGTTTTTGATGGAGAAAGTACGCCTGCTTAGCTCTGCTTTAAGCGGCGGAGACTCGGTAAAAGACGAGTACGCAGACGTTTTGGTCGAACTGTTCGGAGTGCTTGGCGTCAACATGGAATCAGATGTCTCGAAAACCGAATCCGAGATGGCCGACACGCTCGTTGAGCTACGTGAGAGGTTCCGTGAAAACGAGGACTGGGAGACCTCCGATTACATCCGTGACAGACTAAGCGAGCTTGGTTTCGAGATAGAAGACCGTGAGGACGGAGCGGTCTGGTACCGGTAGAGGCGCGACTGTGCGCCCAAAAATCTTCTTTCTTTACAGTTTCTCAATAAGTATTTGTCCTAGAAGCGTCGGTTGGTAGCCTTCCTCAGTTTTCTCGATTAAACCATTTTCCTTGAGGCCTCTTAGTTTACGATAAACCGTAGACTTGGAAGTATTTTTGCGTTGAGACAACTGATCGGCGGTTTTCGGCTCTCCGGCAGCTAGTTCAAGAAGCTCTTTTTCAACAGAATCAGCGCCAAAAAGAGAATCGGGCAGTTCGAAAGTATTAAGACCGGAATTCAGATCACTTCTGAAGTACGTTTTCTCAATATTCTGGGAATTATATGAGGCTGCCAGTGTCAGTGGTATAAGTATATCTCTAGAACCTCCAGAGAGACTTAAACATACCTCGCCCTCCAATCCAGATAGAAAACGGTTGAGGGCTAAGAGATCCTGATCAAATACTCCTTTGAGACGCATGGTCTCCAGCTCTACATTCAAGTCCAGACTGGAAAGGTAATTCGAAATATCATGTATAGCATTTTCCTGTCTTTTATCGCTGCTTTGAGACCCTGTTTTGCCGGGCGGCACCAGCAGAATCACCGAGGAACCCGGCTCCAGACTTTCCTTGGAAAGAACTGAGTGTACGTGAGACGTATCATAACCCATGTTAAAAATAAAGCTCTTAGACATTACTTCCCAATTAAACAGCAATTTTTCTAAAAATACCACCTATGTAGTACTTTACAACCAACGGGCTACATAAAAACCGATTTTCATTACTGTAACCGTGATTAATTCAATAGAGATCAGATGTAGGCCGGAGAATAATACGTTGATACCTCACTCAACCGGCCACCTCCTCTACTCTGCCGCACTCAGTAGCATACGGAAAACGAACCCCGAACTCAGTGAAAAGATACACAGATCTGAAAACGCAGAGATGACCGTCAGCCCGCTTAACGGAGAGTTTGACAGGAAAGACAGAAACAGGAAACGCGTTTTCTCCGATACCGAATACAGTTTCTTCATCAACCTTATCGACTCCGAAGGATTCCAGGAACTGTTCAACGACCTCATTCTCAAAGGACAAAAACTAGATATCGCCGGAGAAAGCTTCGAAATAACAGGCATGAACACGGAAGAAATCACCTGGAAAGAGCTTATGGAAAAGAAAACCCCTAACGGACTTTACTTCCACTTCCTTTCACCTGCCTCAATACAGTACAAAGACTCTGAAGTAACTGAGATGTTCCCTCACCGAGAGGCCGTTTTCAAAGCACTGGAAAACTCGTGGAACAGGAACGCACCTGAAAACATGGAGTTCAAGCTAGAAACAGAAGAACTGAAAAAACACGTTATAGAAAAATCATACTCCCATGATACCGCAAACACCGTCGTGACACGCAAACAAGACGGAGAATCCAAAAAACAGATCAAAGCCTTCGGATTCACAGGCAAAACAGAATACGGCTTCAAAAACGCATCCGACCAACTCAAGAAAAAACTCGCAATACTAACACGGTACGCCAAACACGCAGGCCTCGGCAGCCACACAGCCCGAGGACTAGGTAATACTTACACAGAGGTACGATACTGAAATGAGCAACGAAGAAGAATTTGGGATGGAAGATCTTGTTGAACAAGCTATGGAAGTAACTCTTGAATATGAGGAGGAAAAATCTTCTGATATACTGAAAGAATACTATAGCATCATAGATCCTAAGTTACGGAAAATGAAATGGGGTTATAAACCATCTAAATCTGTAGATTTTGGGAAAACCGACCAGTCATTGCTTAATCACATAAGAAACGGCGTTACTTTTCTTTCACAGCTTCAGAGAACGCTTACAGAACTTGACAGAGATTTTTCTGATTCAAAACTTCGTAAAAGTATCGCACTTTTCGTTGTCCATGATATCCACAAGTTAAGGACTGTAGATGGCGCAGAGGAAGAGTTCAACGTAGATAAGAGGTTAGTAACTGAGATAGTTGAAGACTCTGGGCTGGAAGAGTTCTGTGATCTGAACACTGAAGCCTATTATTCTGCTGTAAAGGCCTCTCACAAATCGTGGAATGCGAAAATTGCTCGTTCACCCGAGTTCGGAAATCTGTCGCCTTTTGTCCGTTTAGCTGACAGCATAGCCTCAAGCCCAACTCCAGAAGACGCAGCAAGTAGCAGAAGCCAAAAGGTTCTGGAGGAAAAATTCACAGATTTGGAGTTCAGACACCACCAGTTAAGAGAAGAGAAAGGTGTCTTAACCAACATCATCAATCGGTCGATCTCCCAGTACATGAAAGAAAAAGAAAGGCCTTTACTAACAATTTACAGTGATGGATGCCTATACATAACCGAGAAAGAGAAAGAAGAAATTGAACTTGATGAAGAAGTCTTCAAAGAAATTCTCGGACATTTCATGGATGATATCAAGGAAGCACATGATAACTTCTCCAACCCGGTAAAACTCTCCGATTCTATTACAGGCGGTCGGCTCGGATCATACAACGCAAGCCCAGAATACTACTTTTACGCAGGTCTTGAAACCATAGCAAAGGGATTCGTTGTAAAAGGTATCGGAGCCGCAGAAAGTGATAACAGCGCCACAGATGCGATGATAAATGACATTCAGACTGCTTCAGAGATCTCAGGTATAGAAATAGAGGAAGGAAGAAAAGTTATCGGCTATGGGCGTATAGTGGCTACTTTTTACAAAGAAATACTTAGCGAAGAAATGGGTTTAAATGACGGTCTTGAAGTTCTAGGCGAAATCTTTAACGCAGAGGACTCGGCTTCCAGACTTCAGGACATCAGCGATGAACAAGACAGTGAGCTTACTACTGGAGGAAAGTGGAACTACTCACTTCCAATAGCCCAGGAATTCCTTAACTCAGAGATAGATGGGAAAGAAGTCGAAGATTTTGAACCAGTAAAGCTTGCCGAAAACCTTTCCGAGAGACTGCTGGATAAAATCGACGAGCAGGAGCTTGAAGAAGAACTTATGGGAGAGTTCCAGAAAGAAATCAAGGCCTACCTTTCCGATCTCATCGTACTGAACTCTACAGATCATAAAATTGAACAGCCAGATGTTTTCGATGAGTACACTGGCAAAAGCCGGAGCAAAGTCTGCAACATCTGTAATAGATCGACTTTTGGAAACAAAGGCGATATGGAGACAAACAAAAGCGATACAGGCCTTCAGTCAGGATTCAGTAACTTCAAGAATCTTGGAGCTTCAAAGCCAGAGAGCCAGATCCTCTGTAAGCCGTGTCAGGTAGAGTTCGGTCTGAGAAATATTGAAGGAAGCCCATCATCGGATTACCGGATCTTCTTCCACTTGATCCCAGACTATTTTTACACACCAGAGAGCTGGAGTCTGGCCGAAAACATTGTTCAGGAGCTTGGAAACGGGAAACTACAGCTTGAGAGAATAGCTGAGAAAGTTATCGATGACGAATTTACGGAATCAGATGACTACTTTGGAAACATGGCTGACGATGACGGATGGGATGTACTCCACTCGACTATGGGAGAATTCAAGAACAACTTCGGAGTACAAATCCTTGAATATCAGCGAAGCAACAGTGGAAGCTCATTAAACGATACCTCAGTTCATTTCCTCTCAATATTTACAGGCCTTCTTACCGCACAGATTTCGGGTTCAAGAGCTGTTATTAGTGAGAAACCTGTGAACACAGATGGTTCGAACTTCGATGAAATGGTGAAGATTGACTGTGGTAAGAGCCAGGTTCTCAGCGTCACAGGTGAGACAGTCAGCATCCAGAAACTTGATGAAGAATACGGAGGTTTAGATTACAGTTCGGAGCTGGAAGCAAAACTGAAAGCGTTTGCCAGCCTGATCAGGCTTGGATACGCTGTTGAACGCAAAGATAGTTTGTTTGCTAAGTATCTACGCGTATGTAGGAATAACGAGCTTCCGGGTTCAAAGCTGTTGAAGATGATTGTAAGAGATCAAGGTCCTGAAAACGCAGGTTACCATCTCAGAGAGGCTGAGGTTGTCGATAAAATTTTAGGTGATACTATGACGGAAAATAAATTAGACCACTTATCAGAACTAGGTTACAGAATCGCTATTCCAAAATCCTACAAGGCATACGCCGTTGAAAGACCTTTCCGGGAAGCAGTGAAAGCTGTGACTAAGACGGATAACGATCTCGGGAAAGAGGACTACAAGAATCTAGTATCCGGTCGTCTCAGGAAAGGACTTGAGAGAACAGACCAAACTTTCAGCAAGTCGAAAGACGACTTGGACACGGAGAAAGGTTTCGGCGAACGGATAGATGAATTCGCTGATTTCTTCGTGGATGAGATTTTCTACAGTCTATGCGACGGCAAGCCTGGAAAGATGAAACGCAAATCCAACAACTTTGCGGATGCCTACTATTCAGGCATTTTGAAGAGGAAAAATAGTGGAAACTGATGTTATCAGATTCAAAGGTGTAAATTAGATGAGCTTAGAACAACTTGACAACGGTACGGTAGAAGAACTTACAAACAAACCAGAAAACAACTATGTCTCAATCCTGGTGCTGCGAGAACTGGAAAGCAACGCAGTATTCACGACAAACGGCCAGGACGCAGACCTTGGAACCATAGGACTCGAGGATGACGAATACAATCCTGTTCTCATGTTCATGAGGAAGCAGAGTGGAAGCGACCGCAGGTTCGCAAAGTCCATGCAACGAGAAATGCTGGAAGATGTCGAATGCACAATGGATGTCAACGAGATGTGCCAGGAATGCCCTGAATGCGTCATGTACGGATCTGCAGCATCCAGCAGCGACAGAAACATTTCAATCACCTCACGCGTCATGTACGACACAGCCTACAGTCTCCGAGATGCGAAGAAAGTTGTCGAGGAGAAGTTCCAGAACGCTCCGGGCGATAACTACAGCCAGGAAACATCTGGAGAAGAAGCCATGACAGGCATCAGAGAACCAGACTTTGTCCAACCTGGAACAATGTTCCCTTCGGTCATAACCTTGAAGGACGCTACTCCTGAGGAAGTCGCCTTCTTCCTATCAACCACGATGAAGAACAAGCGGTACGGCGCAACAAGTTCACGACAGGGACGAACCAAAAACCACATCCTCGGAATTTACACAGGAGATGAAGAAGGTCCTTCCAACCTCGCAGTAACCAAGAAGACAATCGAACTACTTGGAGAAGAAGCTGTCGAGCAGGACACACTAGACTCTGAGACAGTACAGGAAACAGTGAAGCAGGCCTTCGATCAGCTTGTTGAAGAAGATAGGCTTGACTGTGAGGAAGTTGACAGCTTGGAGGATGTTCTGGATGAGGTCAGGGAAAACATTGAAGATTATCTGGAAAGCCAGGAGGAAAAATCTCGAGAGTTCGTGGAAAGTGTTGAAAGTTGAAGGCTTACAGACTTGAAATCAGGACTGAAGGCATAGTAAGAGGTGCAGCAAGAGAGATAGGTAGACTGGTAGAGACAGGGAGTTACATCTCCAATACCTCTCTCTACTATGCGCTCGGAATCTCAAAATCCCGTTACGCAGACACACTAGGAAAACCCACATACACAGAAGACACAGAAGACCAAAAAGACATCTATGTGGCTCCAGCAAGACCTGTAAACGAGACCAAATACACAAATCTCTTGACAACAGTTTCAGGGAACAAGTATGCTGAAAGAAATCTGTCCGCTCAGGATCCGGAAAACGAGGTAGCAGACAAAAACTTTCCAAAAGTAGGTACAGAGAAAGTTGTCACAAGCGGAAACAGATTCGAGACCTTCCTAATAGCGGAAGACGACATCGAACTTCCAAAATATTTCCGACTGGGTAAGAAACGGGGTAAATGTAGTCTGGAAATAGAGGAAATAGAGATAGAGAAGAAAAACGGAGAGTTTACAAGCAGTCATCCGATCGGCGCCTATGATACAGGCCTTGAACCTAAAGGCGATCTTTTGACCCGCAAGATACGTCCTGCGCCTTTGATCCTTCAGGCCAGATACAAAGGAAATTACTACGAACTAAACTATGGAGAAAACGAAAAGGCTGTTCTGCCAGGTGACTTGGAATTCCTGAAACAGAAAAGATAGACTTGTCAGGCCTCCATATTGAACAAAAACAGGCCAATTATCTCCCTGAAATCAATCCATACAGCCATCAACTGGAGCTACAGGAAAAAATTCGGGAAGACGGAGAGAAAATACTATTCAACACATCTCCCACAGGCTCAGGGAAGACTTTTTCCTGGATGAAACCGGTGCTGGAAGATAACCTTTCCGCAATAGCAGTATACCCAACAAACGCACTAGTAGAGGACCAGGTTGACGCCGCTAGAAAGTTTCACAATGACTATTTTTCAGATAAAGAATTCAAATATGATAAGCTAACCCGCGAATCTGTTTCAGAGAAGAAAAAAGAGATAGGAACAGACAGCAACGGAAAAGCAGCAGCGCATATAATACGAGAACTGGATTTCTTAGAAAACGAACCTTCAATTCTTTTCACTAATCCCGACACCCTTATTCTCATTCTAAAGCATCTTTATGGGCCTCAGGGCCAAAATCTTGAATCTCTGATAAATGGTAGCGATATAGTGGTGGTAGACGAGTTTCACATGGCCGAGGTCAAACAGAGAAACGATCTGCTGTACGCTGTATCCTACTTGATGAAAGAACCTGCCTCTAAAATACAGAAAGGAGTTTTTCTATCAGCAACACCAGATGAAAAAGCAACTAAACCACTAAGAAATGTTTTTGACAGCGTTGAAATCGTAGATTCCGATACGTCCAATCTAGAGTTTGAAGACTCGACCAAGATAATGCCGGAAGCTGAATTAGAACTGAGAGACGCAGAACTGTTTAAGACCAGTCAAGAAATAATAAGTGAAGAAAAGGAAGAGATACAGGAAAGAATCCTGGAGATTTGTAATTCTGGCAGAACTGTTGTGATGCTTGATGGACTGAAGGAAGTAGATGACGTTTACAGCTACCTTGAAGAAAAACTTGATTTACAGGTAGAGCGGATAGACGGATTCCACAGAGAAAATATCGGAGAAAAACTGGAAAACTTCGATGTCCTCGTAAGTAACTCAGCAGTAGAAGTAGGAGTTGACTTCGATGTGGAAAACCTGATCTTCTCAGCGTTCGATGCACCAACATTCATACAGAGAATTGGACGCCTCAGAAACCCAGAAAAACAGACAGAACACGAAATACTTTGCTTTACAGAAAAAGAACTTATTGAAACAGAGAAAAAAGACAGCTTAACTCGTGAAGAGTTGGAAACTATTGTAGAAGAGAAACTTGATGAAAATGAGAGACCTGAATCGTTTACTCGAACATACTCTGTCAAGGAATGGCTTTTCCACACCTTAAATGTAAGCGAAAAACTTCCAGACTCACAGACACCAGAATTCCAGAAAAGATCCTTCCAGCTTATCAAAAACCTTTTCTCCACAAATGAACACAAACTATCTGACAAGGAGTTAGGAAATGAAATAGAATTTATTAACGAAAATCCTCGACTCCTAGAGACCTTGAGATCACTGGAAACGTACCGAGGAGAAAACTTTCAGGCCTTACTCTACGATGAAAAGGAAAAAGAAATGAAAGCATACAACCTTCGACACCTACTAACATGGGGCAAAATAGAGTTCCTGAAGAGAGAAGAGCTTCGCGACATAATCCCAGACGACGATAAGAAGGAGTTCGACGGATTGAAAGATTATGTCGAAGGCTACTGTAGATATCATGGAAAAAGAGAAGAGCCAAGAAAGGTTAGAGTAAGACCTTTCAACGGCGGGAAGTTTATACAGCACCTACGGAAGAATAATACAAATCCTATACAAGGACCTGAAATCCTGGACAGTATTGCTTTCCAGACAGATCCTGAAATAGAGTCGATCGGAAAACTGAATAATTATACACGTGACAGGAAGATGGCTGTCAAGTCTACAGCAGGCTTCCCAAGCAAGATTCAGTCCATCTACGATACCTCAGACTACCTGATGCTTTACTATACTGAAACACCTACAGACTTATCAGAAATGAGTACGGCCTTCGGGCTGAACGCATTCTATCTGGCGCGTAGAATAAACGATAACAAGTTCTAGAGGACTACTACCTATGGAAGACAAAGACCTGATAAATGTAAACAGTTTGAACCAGTACCTCTACTGTCCGCGCAGGCTCTGGTATCAGAAATTCTACGATACCACCGGAAACAACTATTTTCTCACAGATGGAAAGCTGAAACACGAGCATAAAGGAGAACGCGGCGGCTGGACGGAAGAAATATACCTTGAAAGCGAAGACCTTGGAATTCACGGCAAGATCGACATCATGGAGTCAAAGAATAATATCCCTGTGGAAAGAAAAAGAGGAGATTACTACCGGCAAAACGATGTAATCCAATTAACCGCATACTGTCTCCTACTCGAAGAAAACACAGGCCAAAGAGTACGAACAGGCACACTCTACCTTCACGGAACCGACGAACGCCACAGAATACAGATAACAAAAAGCCATATCGAAAAACTCAAACAGATAATACAGAAAATCCAAAACCTCGACCCGGATAATCCTCCACCGCTAATTGATAACAGGAACAAATGTAAGGGCTGTAGCGCGAGGAGCTACTGTATGCCGGAGGAGACTGAAAAGCTTGGGGAAGACGGTCAGGGAAACCTGGTGGACGGAAAATGAGTGAGAAAGACGGGCAGAAAATAAAGGCCTCGGAAGGCCTGATGGACCAGTCAGTTATCTATGTTAAAAAGCAGGGAACCCAGATAGGGCTTGATGAAGGCCGTATCGAGGTCAGAGAAAAAGGAGAGGTTTTGCAGAGTTTTCCTGTCGAGCAGGTCGATACAATCAATGTGTTTGGCGGAGTTAACTTGACTACACCTTTCTTCAAGAACTGTAACAGGAAAGAGATCACCGTCAACTACTTCACAATCCACGGCAACTACGAAGGAAGCTTTCTACCAGAAAAGAATACGATCGCCCGAGTCAGACGTAAACAGTACCAGCTCTCTGAAGAAAAAGAACGAGACATAGTCCATGAGATAACACGTGCGAAAGCTCGGAACATGAAAACCATCTTGATGCGTAAAGGAGTGAAAGAAACCGAAAAAATCGGAAAAGTACTTGACACACTGAAAAACGAAAAACCAGGGAAAGACACGTTGCGGGCGCGGGAAGGCGAGTCCTCGGACTACTACTTCCAAAAAATCGATCAAACACTTCGAGACGGCTGGACTTTCGAAAAACGGACGAGAAGGCCTCCAGAGGATCACATAAACTCGCTGCTATCACTGACCTACACCTTTCTGAAAAACGAGGTCTTGAGCGGACTGAGACAGTACAACTTGGATCCGTTCCTCGGAGTTATGCATGTCGACAGACACGGTCGACCAAGCCTGGCACTGGATCTGATGGAGGAGTTCCGACCCCTATTCGCCGACACATTCACAATGCGACTAATCAACCGGCAGACACTCACCCACGAAGACTTCCGTAAAGACAACCACCTGAAAGACGAAAAATTCTCAACATACCTCGAAAAATGGGAAGACTACATGAACGAAAAGTTCCGACACCCAAAATTCGAGTACCAAGTAACACGCAGAAAAGCAATCCGATTACAGTCCATACTCTTGAGGAAAGTGATTACAGGCGAAAACCAGAAATACCACCCCCTGGTTTTCAACCGCTGAATTCAAGGACGTATATAAGTAAACCGTACAGCCCTCATCCACGAAACACCTCTCAAAAATCAAGCAACCAGAACAAATAAGAGCGCATATAGAACATGATTTACCACCAGTCTCAGAAGTCAGAAAATTGAATACAAATTGAAACATAGAATAGCGGTCGGTGAACAAAAAGTTGTACCGTGTCTCAGAAGTCAGAAAATTGAATACAAATTGAAACTGATGGCTCTAGCCGGAGGGAAGAACCGATGAACATCGGGTCTCAGAAGTCAGAAAATTGAATACAAATTGAAACTCATTGGAGGAATACCGTACTCAGACCAACGATGTGATGTCTCAGAAGTCAGAAAATTGAATACAAATTGAAACTCCAAGCAGCATGGACTACATACGATGGGGGGTAGCGTCTCAGAAGTCAGAAAATTGAATACAAATTGAAACCAATCATGAGAAAGTGTTCATGGTGCGGTCAGAACTAGTCTCAGAAGTCAGAAAATTGAATACAAATTGAAACCGAGATAATGGTCTGGGAGCTAATAGCTTCTCCTCTTGTCTCAGAAGTCAGAAAATTGAATACAAATTGAAACTGGACTATGACAAAACTCGGAGAATTTGAGACGAAAGGTCTCAGAAGTCAGAAAATTGAATACAAATTGAAACTAGCAGAGATTTTTAGAGAATTAGAAGTTCTCGGCCTAGGTCTCAGAAGTCAGAAAATTGAATACAAATTGAAACAAAGCTAGTTATCTGAGGCTGACTGTATGTTCCAACGTCTCAGAAGTCAGAAAATTGAATACAAATTGAAACTTGACTAACTCTGCGATGAAGAAAGTCGATTATTCTGTCTCAGAAGTCAGAAAATTGAATACAAATTGAAACCATCTCTCAATCAGAACATTGGATGCTCAGCCAGGCTGTCTCAGAAGTCAGAAAATTGAATACAAATTGAAACAAGACTCTGCGAGTGTTAAACGCTTGAACATCATCCGGTCTCAGAAGTCAGAAAATTGAATACAAATTGAAACGTTGGTGGATGTATTGCTCCCAGATGAAGCTGGAGAGTCTCAGAAGTCAGAAAATTGAATACAAATTGAAACATAATGAACCGATGAAAGAGGTGAGAAAATAATACTATGTCTCAGAAGTCAGAAAATTGAATACAAATTGAAACAAAAAGACCGAGCTTGTTTAGAGCAACATCATATAGTGTCTCAGAAGTCAGAAAATTGAATACAAATTGAAACGGTAAAGAGAAAAAAACGACGCAGCTAGAGCTAACTGGTCTCAGAAGTCAGAAAATTGAATACAAATTGAAACCTGTGTCCTGTCCACTTTCCAGGGCTTCCTTCAGGGGTCTCAGAAGTCAGAAAATTGAATACAAATTGAAACGAAAACGAACAAAACGTAATAGTAGAAAGCCCTGACGTCTCAGAAGTCAGAAAATTGAATACAAATTGAAACAACGACCTTGAGCAAGGCGCCTAGTGCGCTAACTCGAAAGTCTCAGAAGTCAGAAAATTGAATACAAATTGAAACGTAACCTAGCTGAGTACGGAACTCGTTCCTAGTAATGTCTCAGAAGTCAGAAAATTGAATACAAATTGAAACCAAGTTTAAGCCTTCGATAAATAGTGAGACTGAAGGGTCTCAGAAGTCAGAAAATTGAATACAAATTGAAACACTCGCCGCTCGCCTGTTTACGTGGATTCTCCTCTACGAAGTCTCAGAAGTCAGAAAATTGAATACAAATTGAAACCATAATCAGAATATCTGCTCCGTCTCCCATGACCCCAGGTCTCAGAAGTCAGAAAATTGAATACAAATTGAAACAAAAGCTCATGAGTGTTGACATTACCACACCTAGTCGTCTCAGAAGTCAGAAAATTGAATACAAATTGAAACAAAGATACTGTTGAGGAAGGGACTGAAGCAGTAGGTCTCAGAAGTCAGAAAATTGAATACAAATTGAAACGTAAAAGAAAAGTCCCTGAAAAAAGGGACTCGTTTTGTCTCAGAAGTCAGAAAATTGAATACAAATTGAAACAAGGTGCAAACACGTTCGTTCCAGTAGCACCTGAATGTCTCAGAAGTCAGAAAATTGAATACAAATTGAAACATTATAGCCACTAGACAGACTTCTTCTACAAAAGTGTCTCAGAAGTCAGAAAATTGAATACAAATTGAAACAGAAAGGCACTACTACAACATTCACGGCATCAGGAGGTCTCAGAAGTCAGAAAATTGAATACAAATTGAAACGATGCCTAATGGGTTGGCTTCTCAGAGCAGCTGAAGGTCTCAGAAGTCAGAAAATTGAATACAAATTGAAACCCGGCGAATACACTCACATGGAAATAATAGGCAACGTCTCAGAAGTCAGAAAATTGAATACAAATTGAAACTAATCAGTGGAAAACCTGCAACTAAAGATCCGCTTGGTCTCAGAAGTCAGAAAATTGAATACAAATTGAAACGCAGACACATTTTCCCCTGTTTCCGGGTTTTCCATCTCAAGTCTCAGAAGTCAGAAAATTGAATACAAATTGAAACGAGGTTAAAAAATCAGACTTAAAAAAAGGCTATGAGGTCTCAGAAGTCAGAAAATTGAATACAAATTGAAACGCAGCTAATGCCGGATGATGATATGGTCTCCGGTGTGTCTCAGAAGTCAGAAAATTGAATACAAATTGAAACTCTCCTTCAAATTCTGTTTCGCTTCCTCGTAGTTCGTCTCAGAAGTCAGAAAATTGAATACAAATTGAAACAAAAAACGTGATTGAACAGGGAGATACTCCGAGCTGCGTCTCAGAAGTCAGAAAATTGAATACAAATTGAAACCGAGCAATGAGGCTGATAAATCACAATGACTGAGGAGTCTCAGAAGTCAGAAAATTGAATACAAATTGAAACCGGAACGCAGTGCGCCTGTGAGATGGAATCCATGAAAGTCTCAGAAGTCAGAAAATTGAATACAAATTGAAACGCCCTGAAGCAAGTTACGATCCGGCCACAGGCACAGTGTCTCAGAAGTCAGAAAATTGAATACAAATTGAAACGCCCTGAAGCAAGTTACGATCCGGCCACAGGCACAGTGTCTCAGAAGTCAGAAAATTGAATACAAATTGAA
Organism: Candidatus Nanohalococcus occultus; assembly: GCF_029207735.1. Taxonomy (NCBI): domain Archaea; kingdom Nanobdellati; phylum Candidatus Nanohalarchaeota; genus Candidatus Nanohalococcus; species Candidatus Nanohalococcus occultus. Next base: position 330,210 of record NZ_CP104395.1, on the reverse strand, counting down.
ACCAAAAGGAAGCGTTTCGAGATGCTCTGCCATCTCAGCGTCTCAGAAGTCAGAAAATTGAATACAAATTGAAACTGGAAGGACGAACATAGAAATCCGGTTGCTGAAAGTTGTCTCAGAAGTCAGAAAATTGAATACAAATTGAAACGGAAGAAATCGGAGGGGAAATAGCTGAACAGATAGAGTCTCAGAAGTCAGAAAATTGAATACAAATTGAAACAGCCATTTTCTCCACGCTGTAATCTTCTGAATGTAGTTTAGTCTCAGAAGTCAGAAAATTGAATACAAATTGAAACTTAAGCAATGCCAACATACAATCGAGCAAATGCGGGTCTCAGAAGTCAGAAAATGGACAATTATTTAACCATGTGATTAGAATTTTGATCATATGATCAAAGATCTAACCAAAACTGAGAGAGAGGTGTTGGATTATTTTGTGAGAATGCCTGAAGAAATCCATGTTCGTGGCTTATCGAAGAAGATTGAGGTGCCTTATTCCAGCACCAGGTCTGCTTTAAACGGATTGGAGGAGAAAGGTTTTCTGGAAAGTAACAAGGAATCGAAGATGACTTTCTATTATCCAACAGAACAGAGATTTAGGAAGGCGAAGAAAGTACTTAATCTCGAGAAGCTAGAGCAGTCAAAAGTTTCAGAGTTCCTGGAAAAAGAGCTGAAACCTGAGGCTGTGGTGTTATTCGGATCTTATTTGGACGGGAGAGACAGGGCTGAAAGCGATATAGATATAGCGGTGATCGGCGGACGCGAAAAAAGATTGGATCTAACGAGTTTTGAAAAAGAGCTTGGAAGAAAAATCCAGCTCACACGGATTGAAGATCTAGGGAACGAAAATGAAGAGTTCAAAAACACGCTGGCAAATGGAATGGTATTGGCCGGATACCTGGATGTGACCTCGTAATGAATAGACCTCACGAAATCGACAGATTCCAAGACTACATTGAACGCGGCAAGGTAAGAGATAACAGAAAAGACCCTGCTCAGGCATCCAACCTCCTAAGACGTTCTGAATCAAAATTTGAGACCATGGAAAGACTGGGTATAGAAGACGAGACCGCAACCGATTACCTGGAAAACGTATACGAATCATGTAAGATGCTTGTACAAAGCCTTATGGCCGCCGAAGGATTCAAACCCTACAGCCACGAAGCAATCATCGCCTACGCCATAGACAAACTAGAAATAGACCTTGTAAACGCAAACACTTTAAACCGATACCGTAAGCTAAGAAACGACATATCCTACAGAGGAGAAATCGCAACCACAGAAGAAGCCAAAAACATAAGACAACTCTACCAAGAGCTTCTAAACCAGCTAAAACCCCGGATACAAGACCAAAAATGAGATACATCATAATCTACGACATCAGCGACGACAAATCCCGCAAAGAAACCCGTAAAGCACTGAAAAGCTACGGTGCCTGGAAACAGTACTCCGCCTTCGAAGTCGACCTATCTAAAACACAGTACACCGAACTCAAACACAAGCTGAAAGAAATAATCTCCAGCGAAGAACATATCCGAATATATCCACTCACACCTACCAACGTCGACAACATCGAAGAAATTGGCAAGACCACAGACGACGAACAATCAACAGTAGTTTAACCGACCTATAAAAGTCAACTGTACAACCCCTCTCCACGAAAAAGAAATCCAAAATCAAGAACTCAAAAACGTTAATAACCAATATAACACTATATCAACCACCGGTCTCAGAAGTCAGAAAATTAAGAACAAATTGAAAGTCCTGGATTTGTCCAGCCTTCTTCATCTGACTGAAATGTCTCAGAAGTCAGAAAATTAAGAACAAATTGAAAGTCCAAGCAGCATGGACTACATACGATGGGGGGTAGCGTCTCAGAAGTCAGAAAATTAAGAACAAATTGAAAGCTACGATCAAAAGCATCAATGAATCCGATATAGGCAGTCTCAGAAGTCAGAAAATTAAGAACAAATTGAAAGCCCGGAGATCGTGGACGTATCGACCCAGAACCCGGGGGTCTCAGAAGTCAGAAAATTAAGAACAAATTGAAAGTCGCATCAATAGGCTTGTCTGGGGGATGCGGACTGGTCTCAGAAGTCAGAAAATTAAGAACAAATTGAAAGTCTTTGCTTATAGGTCTGGTAGTTGGTATTCTCTCAGGTCTCAGAAGTCAGAAAATTAAGAACAAATTGAAAGTGAAGGGTTCCCTTGGCTGTCGTAAGCCGTGGCCTCAAGTCTCAGAAGTCAGAAAATTAAGAACAAATTGAAAGCCTGTGGTACGAGATGTATAGTAGGCATAATTATCGGTCTCAGAAGTCAGAAAATTAAGAACAAATTGAAAGTCATCACTAGTGGACTCACCAATCAAATCAAAGGCGAGGTCTCAGAAGTCAGAAAATTAAGAACAAATTGAAAGATAGCCGCATCTTTAATCAGTTCGTTCAACACTCTGTCTCAGAAGTCAGAAAATTAAGAACAAATTGAAAGGACAGATTGAAAAGTCAAAACCGCGAGATCAAAAGCGTCTCAGAAGTCAGAAAATTAAGAACAAATTGAAAGACGGTAGATCCGGACTACACCGTCAGTTTCAACGGTGTCTCAGAAGTCAGAAAATTAAGAACAAATTGAAAGTCTGATCTTGCTAAATCTGAATGGAATGTCTCAAGAGAGTCTCAGAAGTCAGAAAATTAAGAACAAATTGAAAGAGATTTACTGACACGAATACATCGGAAGTGTATGAAGTCTCAGAAGTCAGAAAATTAAGAACAAATTGAAAGCGTTTGAATCTTTGACAGTTCCTTCAAGACGTCTTGAAGTCTCAGAAGTCAGAAAATTAAGAACAAATTGAAAGGCGGCTGAGCGTCTGTACTGCGGTGAAACCCGTTCTGTCTCAGAAGTCAGAAAATTAAGAACAAATTGAAAGTCTCCGAATACATTTTGATCCTTTATCTCAAGAGTGTCTCAGAAGTCAGAAAATTAAGAACAAATTGAAAGCGAGAGGACGGCAACGTAATTGTAACCAACCAGAGGTCTCAGAAGTCAGAAAATTAAGAACAAATTGAAAGCTAGGCTTGTATCGTTCTGATCGTAGAGGGTTACGTCAGGTCTCAGAAGTCAGAAAATTAAGAACAAATTGAAAGCAAGTTTCAATTCTCAGAACTCGAATATAAAGCATAGTCTCAGAAGTCAGAAAATTAAGAACAAATTGAAAGGTAGTAATGCTTCTTCTGGCCGATTATTATGCCGGGTCTCAGAAGTCAGAAAATTAAGAACAAATTGAAAGAATGCAGTATGGCTCGGAAGACAATATTAAGTGGAGTCTCAGAAGTCAGAAAATTAAGAACAAATTGAAAGTTAAGCCTGGCAGGTATCACAGGAAACAGGCCGATTCGTCTCAGAAGTCAGAAAATTAAGAACAAATTGAAAGAAAGTATGCCGAATGTTCCGCCTAGTAGTTCATTAGGGTCTCAGAAGTCAGAAAATTAAGAACAAATTGAAAGGCGAAGGTCATGTAGATTTCCAGTTCCCACATTCCCGTCTCAGAAGTCAGAAAATTAAGAACAAATTGAAAGTTCATTTGAAGCTAACGCTTTAACTATTACCGCTGAGTCTCAGAAGTCAGAAAATTAAGAACAAATTGAAAGGAAAGATCCTTGCCTATAGCATCATCATTCTAGCTGGTCTCAGAAGTCAGAAAATTAAGAACAAATTGAAAGAGAATTTTGATTTAAGGAACGATTCTCTAAATCACCGGGTCTCAGAAGTCAGAAAATTAAGAACAAATTGAAAGAGGTCAACGAGGGTTACGATGTTTTCTGGGATATTGTCTCAGAAGTCAGAAAATTAAGAACAAATTGAAAGGCGTCTGTAAATATTGCTGTAAGAAACGTCTTGAACCGTCTCAGAAGTCAGAAAATTAAGAACAAATTGAAAGTCACGTATCTATGTACCATCTTCTCATTCACCTCCGTCTCAGAAGTCAGAAAATTAAGAACAAATTGAAAGCTGAAGCCCTTCAAGAGATCAAGGAAGAGAAGAATAAGTCTCAGAAGTCAGATTATGGTACCTAATGCGCGAATGAAATGGTCTCAGAATTGGACGTGAAAGGTTAAAGGATAGGAGCTTTATTTCCCGTCTAGCTCCTTTCTTTTCTCTTCGATCTCTTTCTTTTTCTGCTGCTTGCGGTCTGGCTGCTCTTTGAAGATTTCCTTTGCGCGTTCGTCGTCAATTCCTAGCATTTCCTTTGCCTTCTCTTTCTGCTTGTCAGCTGCGTCTTTGTTCATATCTACAACTTACCCGCGCTGGGTTTAAACAGCTTACGTTTAGATCAGGTGCTTGAAGTTGTCCTTGAACTCCTCGTAGTACTCTGGCTGCATTGAGGCTCCTGCTGCTTTCCGATGACCGCCGGCTTCTGCTCCATCCTCCAATGATTCCTCGGGAAGAGCTTCCTGCATCAGTTCGCCGAGATCTACGCGTCCTGACTGGCATCGAGCCGATACATTGATTTCCTCGCCGCGTTGAACAACTAGATGGATCCATTCAGGTGTCTTCGCGGACATGTTGGTCGCAATGCTTGAAGTGATATGGAAGTCGCTTTCAAGCTCGAAGAAGATCACCATTTTCTGGCGATCGATCTCACGGTCCTCATCGTAGTCCTCTACAGCGATGTTGAACTCGTCTTGCATCTCCAGGTAGACCTCATAAATTTTCCTGTATGCTTCCTGTGCTTCAAGCTCCTTGAGATCGTTTGAACTCATCAATGCCTGGTAGGCAAGCTTTGCGAAGTGCGCCGAGTCCCTGTACGGCTTGATGTTCAAAACACTTGAGTAACGGCCGTACTCACAGTTTTTAGCCAACTCCTGCTGTTCAAGGGTCTCAGGAAGGTATGCCTCGTAGTCCTCTTCGAGGTCTTCGAAAAGGTCTTTACATGAGCTGACTCCGAAGTCCTGTATGACCCCAAGGCCTGCGATCCATCGCAGATCATCTTCCAGGCCGAAGTTCGAGGCGATATCCAGACAAATCTTACTACAAGGCACGTAGGCATCGGCATCGGCTTCTCTCGGGTTAACGAACGGTACGTCAGGCACTCTATCGAAGTTGTGGTGGTCTACAACCAATACGTCCCCGTAGTTTTCGTTAAGATCTTCCAGTTCGTCTGCTGCGAGGTTGAAATCTAAGATTAGTATCTTTGTCTTGTCCTCGAGCATCTGGCGGTCTTCATCGCTTAAATGGTAGGCTCTTTTCGCCGGGATTGTGACTTCATCGGCGGGACAGCCTCTCAGTTTCTCGAGAATCTTCGAGATGATAACCGAGGAAGAGGTTCCATCCATGTCCCAGTGATGGATTATCGCCACTTGATCGTCTTCATCTATGTTTTTCAAGTACTCTACTGCTGGTTCTAAGCTTTCGGATTCCATGTTCTCCTTCACGTCTCCAACGGTTTTAAGCCACTGGTTTTGAGAACGAGAACTTTAGGGTTCTCGGCTCGGAAAGTCTTTCATCCTCGAAGTTTACCTCTTGTTGGAATTCCTTGTCGGCTGATCCGTACTCTACGGACTCGATCTTGACTCTTTCCTTCAGCGAATCCTCGTGTTCCTTGACAGGCTCGTAGTCGCCTTCGAACGAGATTTCAACGGCATCCTCCATCTCGAGTCCAGCCTCCTTTCTTTTCTGCTGGATAGCACGGATTACCTCCGATACAAACGCTTCCTGTTCGATCTCCGGTGTTACCTCGAGATCCAGGAATACTTCTCCTGCCGAAAAAGACCTTTGATTGACATCGCCGACGGTATGGCTCTCGAACTCTACGTCTTCTTCGGATATCTCGTAATCGTCCAAGATAATAGTTCCTGTCGAGTTCAACTGGTTTACCTGTTCGTTTTCCATGTCCTCGATCAGCCCTGCGACCTTATCGGCATCTCCACCGAACTTCGGTCCGAGAGACGAGTAATCAGGAGAAGCCGTTATTCGTGATTCTACGTCTCCGAACTCCACGGCTTTGACATTCGCCATCTCCTTGATCAGCGGAACGAACCGCTCTAAATCCTCTCTTTTACCTGTCGAGACCGTGAGTTTCTTGGCCGGCCATCGAAGGTTGTACTCGTTTTTGTCCCTGATCTTGTTCGATTCCTCTACAACTTCACGGGCCAGATCCATTCCAACCTCAAGCGATTCATCTATCAGCTCTTGGTCGGCTTCCGGGAAGCTTTCCATGTGAACCGATAATTTCTCACCTTCTAGTTCCTGGTAGACTTTCTCGGAGATGAACGGCGTCAAAGGCGCGAACAGTTTGTTAACCTTCTCAAGTACCTGTCTCAAGGTCCATGAAGCCGCTCGGTCTCCGTTTTTGACGCGTTGACGGACCTTCTTTACGTACCAGCGGGATAGATCATCCAAGACGAACTCTTCGAGTTCTCTGGCCTGCTTGTGGAAAACACAGTTTTCCATTCGTTCCTGTGCTTCTTCTGTTATACTTTCGATTCGGGAAAGCATCCATCTATCCTCGATTTCGAGGCTTTCCGGCTCTTCGTTTACCTCGAGTCCGTGTCCTGTCAGGAAGTTTACCGTGTTCCAGTAGACGCTGAACAACCGGTAGATCTCCTGTCTTATCTCGGTTTCATCGTACTTTGTCTGCTCCCATGCCGGTGCGACCCTCATCGAGTAGAACCGTGGTAGGTCCGCTCCGTACTCTTCGATCTGTTCTACGGGATCGACGACGTTTCCTACGGATTTACTCATCTTCTTTCCTTTCTCATCCAGGACGTGTGCCTGGAAAAGAACTTTCTCGTAAGGCACCTCATCAAATCCGAGGATTCCACAGAACATCAGAGAGTAGAACCATCCACGGATCTGATCCGATGCCTCTGTGATGAAATCCATCGGGAACATCGACTCGAAAGGCTCCTCGTCGAAAGGATAATGTAGTGATGCGAAAGGCGCGGAACCTGAATCAAACCATACATCGAGAATGTCTTCGACTCTCTGTTTTTCTCCGCCGCACTCACAGCTCCAGGTTATCGGATCGACGTGGTGTTTGTGAGGATCGAAGTCCTCCGGTAGTCCTCCAGCTTTCTCCTCCAGTTGTTCGAAGGAACCGATTACCTCGTAATCTCCACATTCGCTACATTCCCAGATAGGTACCGGGACACCCCAGTAATTCTGTCTGGAGATACACCAGTCCGGTGAGTCCTCGACGAAGTTCGAGAACCGTTTTTTGATTTCATCCGGTATCCAGTCAACGTCTTTGTTTTCCTCCAGCATCCGTTCTTTAACTTCGTTGTTTTCGATAAACCACTGTTCGGCCGCACGGTAGACCAGTTTAGTTTTACAACGCCAGCAGTGAGGGTACTCGTGCTGGAAGCCCTCGCTGTTGAGCAAAAGACCTTTCTCATCCAGTCTGTCTCTTATCTTTTCATTTACATCGTGTACGTACTCTCCTTCGTACGCCTCAACTTCTTCGGTGTACTTTCCTTCCCTATCAACCGGTGAGAAGATCGGTATATCCAGGTGCCGGGTTTCCTCGAAATCTTCCTGTCCATGTCCTGTTGCGGCATGAACCAGTCCCGTACCGTCTTCCAAGGTTACAAGCGAATCCGAGGTATGGATCCGGTGTACGTTGTTCTCTTCGTCCAGTTCTTTCTGTTTCGGTGCTTCCTCGACCATCGGATGCTCGTACTTCATGGATTCGAGGTCGCTTCCGACCATCGTATCAAGTATCTCGTAGTCTTCAGCGCTGTAACCTGCCTTGCCGAGAACCTCACCGACAAGCTCTTCTGCGATTATTAGTTTCTCTCCGTTTAGCTCAACCCGCGCGTATCTAATGTTTGGATGTACGAACACAGCCATGTTCGCCGGGATCGTCCAAGGCGTTGTCGTCCAGATAACCACTTTCTCCTCTCGTCCGGCCAGCGGGAACTTGACGTAAACCGCTAAGTCCTCGACGTCCTTGTATGCGTCGGTGACCTCGTACCCTGAAAGCGATGTCTGACATCTCGGACACCAGTGAATAGGCTTCAGATCCTTGTAAAGCAAGTCTTGTTCTTCGACCTGTGAGACAAGCCACCACTCGCTTTCGATATACTCCGGATCGTAAGTCATGTACGGATCCTCGAAGTCCTGCCAGATCGCAAGATCCCCCATAACCCCTTTCCACAAGTCTTGTGCGGATGTAGCCCGTTCCTTACATTTTTCGATAAATTCGGCTGCGGAAATGCTTTTCCCTATCTCGTTTTTGTCCTCAACACCGAGTTCTTCCTCGGTAGCAAGCTCGTTGGGAAGTCCATGGGTATCGAAACCTGCCTGATCCCAGACGTCAAAGCCCTGCATCTGCTTGAAACGCAGCATAACGTCTTTCAGAACCTTTCCCTGCATGTGGCCAACGTGGGGCGCACCGTTCAGGTATGGAGGGCCATCGACAAGGTAGAAAGGATCGTTTCCTTCCGTCGAGTTTCTTACTTTCTGTTTTACGTCGTTTTCTTCCCAGAACTGTTTGACGTTTTCTTCCAGCTGTTGAGGATTGTATTCAGTCATAACATATGTGCGTGGACTGAAAGTTAAAAGAATCTAGCCAGCCCCTTTTCAGCTGACAAAAGTAGAGAAACCTGTTCAGATCCAGTCAAAGCTCTTTTTCTCGTAGTTCGAGGACTTCTTCAGACTGAAACCTGTCCCCGATATGATCTGCTCGAAAGTCTCCGAGCTGACAAAACCTTCACGTGAGCCATGCCGGTTGATTAATTCTTGGACAAGCTCGTCTTCCGAAAGCTCTCCGGCATCTTTAACCTCGATTTCTTTTTCGACAACCTTCTGCTCAGTCTCCGGCTCTTCAGCCTCCTGTTCTTCGTCCTCTGAGTCATCCGGTTCTGGCTCGGGTTCCGGATCCTTGAACCTCTGGCTTTCCGGATGGGCTTCGATCTCCTCTCCACCGCCGATATCGACCGATGCGGAGTTCATGTCGCTTGCGATCGAGTCAAGCTGCTGTTGAAGCTCATCACGCTGCGGGAAGATCGCGCCCGTCGGAGTACCTGCTGTTTCCTCTCCCTGGAAACGAGGGAATACCTGTATGTATGCGTGAGGCAGCATCTGGCCGCCTGCTTCCTCTATGTTAACTGTTATCGATGCGCCGTCAGCTCCTATGCCTTTCTTGGCTTTTTCTACGACCTCACGTGTTAAATTGAACGCTTCCGTCCACTCCTTGCTTGAAAACTCTAATACGTTTTCCTTGTGTTCTTTAGGTACGATCATCGAGTGACCTTTGGCCCGCGGATTTACTTCGAGCCATGCGTAGAAGTTTTCGGACTCTCCGACTAGCATCAGCTGATCCGGGTTCTGGATGAGCTGGCAGAACGGACACTGTCCTCCTTGCTGCGGCATAGTTTATACTTGTAAAATGGATTTATTACAGCTGGAGGCGAGGTATTTAAAGCTGGCAGACTCTATCGAATTTACAGCTTAAAGGTGTCTTATCACAATGACAGATGATTTTGAAGACGATTTTGAACAGGATTTCGAAGATGACTTCGAAGACGAAACCCAAGATGAAGTAGAGTTCGACGAAGAAGACGGATTCGAGGAAGAAGATGGCTTCGACGACGAGCCACAGCAAGAATCCGACGATTTCGAAGACAACTCCGATGATTCAGGCGACGACAACGATTACGATAAGCCTGTAGAAGAAGGAGAGACAGTCGAACTAGAGATCGAAGACCTAGGATCCAAGGGCGATGGTATTGCTCGCGTTGAAGGATTCGTAGTCTTCGTACCTGGCGGAGAAGTCGGCGAAAAGTACGACGTCGAGATTACATCCGTTGGACGGAAGTTCGCCTTCGGAGAGATCGAGGAGTAAATCCCTCTCTCCAAACCCTTTTCTATTAACTTATACTAAAGATGAAAAACCTGCTTACCGCCTCGATACTGATCGCATCGGTCCTAGGAGGAGCAGGTTTGGCGTTAAACGATGATTTGCGAGCCAGCGCATCCAACATGTTTCCCGAACAAAATAACTTAGAGGACAACCATACAGATCACAGCCACGAAAGCTCTGGAGACTTCGAGTTCGGAACAACACATGAACACGCTCTTTTCTACATGGTTGTAAACGGCTCCGAGCTAAGCTTTCTTGACAAACAGCTCGAGGAAGACTACGTCCACCTGGAGAACAATAACTCAAATATAGTACACAAACACGCAACCGGCGTTACCTGGAAAGACTTTCTGACCAGCATAGACGTCACAGTCAGCCAGGGAGAGAAACTCTGTGTGAACGCGAAAAACATCTCCCAGTGTGGGAACGGAACCGTCTGGCTGAACGGTGAGAGAAGCGCCTCGATAGAAGCTGAGATCAGCCAGGGCGATCGAATGTTCATAATACTCGGCGACAGCTTCAACCAGACTCTTTCCGATTACTACTCCGAGCAGCTGCCGCGTGCTTACAGCCCTGAGGCCTCACGTGGAAGAAGACTGTAGTACCACCGAAGAGTTTAAAAACGCTGGAGTTTCTGGTGGTGAATATGTCACTCGCTGATAAGAAAGAGGAAGCCGAGGCAGTACTGGACTCTGCTGAAATGATGCTTGAAACATACGGAAGCACCGGGAAAACAGCCCGAGAGCTTGAAACAAAGGTAAAACAGCTCCGGAACGAACTACAGGACCCTGACTCCGAGTCATCGCTGAACAAGAAGATCAACGAGATCAGAGACCTCATGGACGATATGAAGGAAACTGATTCGATGGGCGGCGGAATGATGGACGAAGGAGACATGATGGGCGGCGGACCCGGCGGAGGAATGGGCGGTCCAGACGACGACGGAATGCCTCCGATGTAAGAAAGTCTCACATATTCACAACATTTTATTTTCCGTCTTTATTCTTCCAAGCAACTAGAAGACCGATTAACGTCAAGGAAACTGCTGTTAGTCCCGCATAAACTATATTGTCCGACGGAATGAACGGATGAACGCCAAAGACATAATCAAAGAAATCGTTGACGATGAAAAACCCTCCGACGCCAGCCAAAGCCTTTAGATCGATGTCTTCGATCAAAAACGCCTGTACAGCCATCCCAAGATGGGAGAAAAAGAGAAACAGATACATTCCCGTCGAGTTAATCGAGGTAAAGCCCCGGAAGTAGATCAAAAGAACTATGGCAGTCCACAAGCCGTATTTTAGATTCGCTAGAAAGGCATAAGCATCGACGTACTTGTTTTGCCTCCCGATTTTACGCAGGGTTACTGCGGCTGCGATTCCAAGGGTTGAAAGCGGCGAGTCCGCTACAAAAATCCAGAGCAGAACGGATGTTTCTCGGAGCTGATCGCCGTAAAAATAGAAGCCGTAAGCCGTGCCAACAAGATTAACTGCTACGAGTAAAATCCAGAGTCGAGTAGTTAGAACGTATTCTCTGAGTTTGAAAAACAGTTCAGATGGAGCCTTCAAGCCTCGACTGCCTCTTTATCGAGATTCAGTGTAAGTTTCTGCTGTATCTCCTTGCCGTCTCTCTGTAAAGTGAAAATCAAAGCGATGAAGACCTCGTTTTTCCCAGACCGGACCGATATAGACGCATCGATGATCTTTTCCAAGTCTTCAGCAGCGATCTCATCGCTTGTCTGGAACGATATGTTCTCAGTAGCATTCATCACTTCCATGCCTACAACCGAGCCATTTGCTACATCCAAGACAAAATCGCCTACCTGGACGGAGTACTTACTTTTACGCCCTTCGTTGTAGAATAGGACGTCTTCCTTGGAATCATATCTGATTATCTTATCCATTTTAGGATCGCCTGTAGGAGTGTAAGTTGTCTTTATCTTGATTATTTTTATTTGCTTGATATGCTGTAACCACTACGATCTTGTCACTATACACCGATAGAACTATATGGAGGTAATATGTGGAGGACTTATCAAATACCAGCGAATATTTCTCGCCGCCGTACTCGCTGGGCTGAAACTCGAATGAATCAAGCCTGGAAAAATCCTCTAAAAACCGGCTAACCAGCTCCGATGATACATTGGAACGAGTTTTCAGCTTTATCTCAGCATGGTCGCTGAACTCTAGATCCCGCGACTCTATCACGTTCTTCAGCTGTTTTTCGTCCTCTATACTTGCCGACATCTAAGCTAAATTTAGATCGGAGTATTTTAGAATTGAACGATTATAACCACTACAGAAAATGTGGCTGAGAGCCGCTTTTATGCGGCTTAGGCTTGATGAAACTTAGCCGGAAAGTTTCGCCGGGACAGGGATTTGAACCCGAAGCAGTCGTAGAGTGCTTCTCGCATCAAATCCTGAATATTTGAGGAATACGCCGGGACAGGGATTTGAACCCTGGAGACCCATCACAGGTCAGTAGATTTCGAATCTACCGCGTTCGGCCAGACTCCGCCATCCCGGCTTTGGTATCCTGTTTTTCCGTGGCAACTGTTTAATAACTCCAACCGGTTTAAACCCGGAGACCTGTTTTCTAGGTATGAAGTACGAATCGGTTGTTTTTGACATGGACGGAGTGATCCTCAACTACGAGGGCGATAATATGAGCTGGCAGTATGATGCTGCTCGCAGAGTTTTGGAGAGAAACGGCGTGGATGCCAGCGGGCTTTCCCGTAAGAAGTTAAAGGAGTTTCTGGGAGTTGAAGGCGTGAAAAAATGTGTTGATGCCTGTAACGATTTCGGTGTGGACGCTGAAACTATCTGGACCGGTATGGCCGAGGAAACCTCAAAAGAACGTGCTAAAAGAATTAAAACCGAAGAGTTCGTGCTTTTCGATGATGTCCGAGAGGTTATAGAAAATCTCCATGAACAGGAGGTCAAGCTAGGGATTATCAGTAACGCCCCTGAGATGGCTATCAAGGAGACCATTGAGTACTTCGATCTGAAAAAATACTTTGATTTCTACCGTGGGATCGAGGACTTCGAGGATCTTTCGGACAAGAAACCTCATCCGGATCACTTGAACTTTGCGAGGGCCGAGTTAAAACGGGATCCGTTCCTGTACATTGGCGATCATGAATCCGATGTTGAGGCAGCTATTGCCGCGGAGATGGATAGTTACTGGGTGAACCGGCACGACTGGAGTATCGAGGCTGAGCCGACCTACGAGCGACAGACGTTAAAAGATGTTCCTGGAATTGTACTTTCGGAATGAAGTACGACGCAGTGATTTTCGACAAGGACGGAGTTCTCATCGACTCCATGGAAGACGGATTCGCCTGGGCTGACAGGCTAAGACAGAAACTTATGAGAGAAAGAGGGATCGAGCTGACCGCAGAGGATCTGAAAGACATCATTCTAGCGCAAAAACCCTCTGATCTAAACAGAATGCTACAGAACCACGGTCTGACCTGGGAGGATTTACAGAGCCTAGAGAGGAAAGTCGCTGAACGAAAAATCCAGCGCTTGAAGGACGGAGAGATAAGTCTATACCCTGCGGCCGAAAAAGTACTTGACCAGATCGATCAGCCGAAAGCCGTTGTCAGCAACGCACCGTTGATGACCACAGAGTTCGTCGTACAGTACTACAACCTTGATCATCATTTCGAGACGGTTCTATCTCCTACAACCGACGACATGAAAGAGTACGTTAAGAGGAAAAAGCCGAACCCGGAAATGGTACGTGAGGCTATCGAGAAGATGGAGGCGGACAATCCTTTGATGGTTGGAGACACCTCGGATGACATGGAGGTCGCTGAAAACGCAGGGATCGACTGCTGTCTAGTTAACCCGTACAAGCCATATGTTAACCACGATCCGGAGTACCGTTTTGACTCACTGGAAGGCTTACTGGAAGTACCGGGTCTTTCTTAACTTCCACCTTCTCTTGAGTTTCCATGAGTACCTGTACAAAATGCGATGAAGAAGCCGTCATAACCAGAGAGTACGAAGGACGGTCTCTATGTGAGAAACATTTCTCGATAGATATTAACAAGAAGATCAAACGGACTATCCGGAAACACAACCTGGTTGAGTCCGGGGACACGATCGCCGTGGGTTTAAGCGGCGGGAAGGACTCGGCTGTAATGCTCGAACAGCTCGTCGAGATCTTCGGCGAACGCCCTGACGTTGAGATAGTTGCGATCGCAGTCCATGAGGGAATCGATCCTTAC